>NZ_JBEYWW010000015.1:0-147690 GCF_040644635.1 Microbispora sp. NPDC046933
CCCCCCCCCCCCCCCCCCCGCGGCCGGCCGTCAACCGGCATCAGGAAAACCCTCCACGCCCGCCTCGGCCACACGTGGAAGTCGTGCCGGAGGCGCGCACAGGAGGAGTCGTGCCGGAGGCGCGCACAGAGGAGCAGCGCGGCGGCGGTCGCGGCGGTGACCGCGGCCGCGGTCCCCACGGCCCCCGCGGGCACCCAGCCGAGCGCGACCGCGAGGCCGGCCGTCCCGGTGCCGGCTGAGACGCCGCACAGGGCGGGCGCCGCCTTCCGCGCCGGCGCCTGCCGCGAGCCCGCGCGCCGCGGCCGCCGGACGGCGTACGCCCCGGCCCCCACGATGGCCGCCAGCGCCGGCAGGAGCAGTCCGGCCGCCACAGTGGCAGGGCCACGCCCCGCCGTCAGCCCGGCAGCGGTGCAGGTCAGGACGAATCCGGCGAACAACGAGCCGGACGGCCCGAGCCGCACCCTGACGCGGGCCCTGCCGTACGGGAGGGCGCCGAGGCACGCCCCGGCCAGGGCGGTCGCGAGCACCGCGAGGGACGGGTCGCCCAGCACGAGCGCCGTCCCGGCGAGGAACACGCCGGTGACGGCGGCGACCGCGGCCAGCGCGCCGCCGAGCCGGTCGAGCAGCCCGTACGCGTTGGTCATCGCGACGATCCACATCACGCTGACCGGCCCGTCCAGCCAGTCGCCCGTCAGCGTCACCTGCACGCCGCACAGCACGACGCCGCCCGCCGCGACCGACTCCACGATGAGCCGTGTGACGAGCGGCAGCGCGCCCACGTCCGCGATGAGCCCGAGCAGCGCCACCGCCGCGGCGGCCAGCAGGACCGCGCTCACCCGACGGTCCGGCGGGCCCAGGGCCGTCATCGTGACCGCCACCGCGGCGCCCGCCGTGGCCGCCGCCAGCGTCACCCCGGTCAGGTAGGGGACCGTACGGCGCACCGGGCGCAGGCCCGGCACGGCGAGCAGGCAGGCGGCCGCTCCCGCGAGCACGGGCGCCAGCGCCGGAACGGGCGTCATCGGCTGCCCACCTCCGACCGCGTCGCGCCGCGCAGCGCCCGATACAGGGCCTCGGTGTCGGCCACCAGCCGGTCCACGCAGAACGCCCGCCCGGTCCACGCCCGGGCCGACTCGCCCATCCGCCGCGCCAGGCCGGGGTCCACCAGCAGCCGCACGACGTGGTCGGCCATCTCGTCCGCGTCAGGTTCGGTCAGAAACCCCGTGCGGCGGTCCATGACGACCTCGGGGACGCTGCCGACCCGCGTGGCCACCACCGGCAGGCCCGCCATGCCGGCCTCCACGAGCGCCAGCGGCGTGCCCTCGCTGTCGGAGGTGAGCAGCACGACGTCGGCCGCGGCGTACACGGTCTCGACGTCGCGCCGCCAGCCGAGCAGCCGGAAGGAGTCCCACATCGGCATGACGGCCCGCTCCAGCTCCTCCTTCAGCTCGCCGCTGCCGCAGACGAGGAACCGGGCGCCGGGCAGCCGGGCCAGGACCGCCTTGGCGACCTCCGCGAGCCGGTCGGGCCGCTTGGCCTTCTTCAGCCGCCCGACGTACGCCACGACCGGCGCGTCCAGCGGGACGCCCAGCGCGGCGCGGGCCCGGGCACGCTCGGGCAGCGGGCCGAGCCCGGCGCCGGGAGGGATGACGACGTACTGCTCGGGCCGGCCGATCCCGGCGGCGAGGAGGTCGTCGCGCACCCGGGCGCCGACCGTGACGAGGCGGTCGGTCATCCTCGCCAGCCTGCGCTCGATGCGGACGTAGACGGCCCGCCTGGGGCGGGAGAGCTGGCCGTCGAGGAGATGGCCGTGGTAGCTGTGCACCCGGGCCGCCCCGACACCCGACAGCCGCACCGCGAGGCGGCCGAGCGCGCCCGCCTTGGTGGTCCTCGTGTGCACGATGTGCGGCCGGAACTCGCGCATCGCGTTCGTCAGCCGGAACAGGGCACGGTAGTCGTCGGCCGGCTTGATCGCACGGCCGAGGCCCGGCACCCGGTGGACCGGAATCGTGGCGTCGCGTAGCTGCAGGTGGTCGCCTTCGCCGCCGTCGACGTATCCGGTGTACAGGCGGTGGTCGAACTCGACCGGGCTGAGCCGCTCGCACAACCCGGTGACCTGGGTGGCGGGACCGCTCACGTTCATCCGGGCGATTATCTCCATGACACGAATCCGGTCATCCGGTTTCATGCTGGCTCCTCCCTGATCATGTCGGAGAAGCTAGCCCGAGGTCACACCGCCGACGGGGTGCCCGGACGCCGGCGGAAGAGACTTTCCCCTATCCGTACCCAAGCCTTACAGCCGTCCCGTCCGCCAATCCCGGGGGCGGCGGCATGGGCGCTCCTACAGTCGTAGCGTGGCGGAGAAGCTGGTGGTCGTGGGCCAGGGCGGCGCCGGGCTGTCCCTGGCGATGCGCGCCGTGGAGGCCGGGTTCCGCGTCGTCGGCCTCGACGAGGACGAGTGGCGGGTCAAGCGGCTGAACGCGGGGGAGCCCTGCGCCGAGGGCGTCGGCGCCGGCGCGCTGGCCGCCGCGCACGCGTCCGGCCGGTACGCGGCCAGCGCCGATGCGGCCGACGCGTCCGGGTTCGACGTGTGCGTGCTCACCACACCCGTGCGGATGCGGAACGGCGCGGCCGACCTCGGCCCGCTCGGCTCGGCGGCCGGCCGGATCGCCCCGTTCGTGCGGCCGGGGGCGACCGTGGTGCTGGAAGGCACCGCCTACCCCGGCACCACCGAGGAGTTCGTACGGCCGCTGCTCGAACAGGGGTCGGGACTGCGCGCGGGGGACGACTTCCACCTCGGCCACAGCCCGCACCGGGCCGAGCCGGGCAACCCGCGGTGGCGGCTCGGCAACACGCCGAAGGTCGTCTCGGGCGTCGACGCGGCCTCGCTGCGGGCGGTGACGGGCTTCTACGGCAGGCTGGTGCGGGAGACCGTCCCGGTCTCCTCGCCCCGCGTGTCGGAGCTGTGCGCGCTGCTGGAGAGCGCCCGCGCGCACGTCGGCGCGGCCCTGGCGAACGAGCTGTCGATCTTCGCCGCGCACCTCGGCGTCGACGTGTGGGAGGCGGTCGAGGCCGCCGCCACCACGCCCTTCGGGCATGCCGCCGTGGCGCCCTCCCCCGGGACCGAGGACTCCTGCCTGCCGCTCGACGTGGCGTACCTGCCGTGGGGGATCCGGCGCGGCATCGGGCGGGGATTCCGCCTGGTCGAGGCGGCCAACGACGTCAACGCGCACATGCCCGCCCACGTGGTCGACCGGCTGTGCCTCGCGCTCAACCGGAGGTGCCGCTCGATCAGGGGCAGCAGGATCCTGCTGCTCGGGCTGTCGCCGGTCGAGGTCGCCAAGACGCTGTGCCGGCTGGGCGCCCGGGTGCGGGCGGCCGACCCCCGTGCCGCGGATTCCAGCGCCGACGACCTCGTCGTACCGGCCGGGGTCGAGGTGGTCGAGCCGGACGCGGCGGAGCTGGCCAGGGCCGACGCCGTCGTCGTGCTCGGCGGGCAGGACTGCTACGACTACGACCTGGTCCAGCGGGCCAGCCGGTTCGTCTTCGACACCCGGGGCCGCTGCCGCGGCCCGAACGTCGAACGGCTTTGACTCAGCGGTAGCGCAATCGCGCCATGCGGCCGACCAGGTTGAGCGGCAGGAGCCTGGCGAGCGCCGCGACCGCCTTGTAGCGGGCCGACGGGACGCTCACCCAGGCCCCGCGAGCCAGGTCGCGCATCGCGTCGGCGGCGACGCGGTCGGCGGACAGCCAGGCGAAGCGCGGCAGGCCGGACATGTCGAGCTTGGCCCGGTCGTGGAACTCGGTGCGCACGAACCCCGGGCACAGCGCCATCACCCGCACGCCGTGCCGGTTGACCATGTTGGCCGCCGAGGCGCTGTAGTTCACCACCCACGACTTCGTGGCGCTGTAGGTGCCGCCCGGGAGGAACGCCGCGACCGAGGCCACGTTGATCACCCCGCCCCGCCTCTTGGAGATCATGTACGGCAGGGCCGCCCGGGTCAGCCGCAGCACCGCCTCGCAGTGCAGCCGCAGCATCCGGACCTCGTCCTCCACGGGGGTGTCCAGGAAGCCGCCGTGATGCCCGAACCCGGCGTTGTTGACCAGCAGGTCGATCCCGGAGCGCAGCCGTTCCTCGGCCGCCGCCATCCCCTCCTCGGTGGTCAGGTCGGCGCACAGCGGCTCGACCGCCACGCCGTACCGCTTGTGCAGGGCCGCGGCGGAGGCGGCGAGCCGCTCCTCGTCACGGGCCGCGAGGACCAGGGAGAATCCGTCGGCGGCCAGGCGGTGCGCGAAGGCGGCGCCGATCCCGGCGGTCGCGCCGGTGATGAGTGCGGTGGGCATGACGGCAGCGTACCCACCGCACGGGTCGGTCCCGTCCGGCCCGTCGGTCCGGCCCGCCCGCCGCCCTCGGCGGCGGTCACACCTCGGCGGTGCGGCTGATCAGCTCCTCCACCTTCGCGCTGAGCCGGGCGGCGCGAGGCCATCCGGCGTACAGAGTGAGGAACACGACCGTCTCGCGCAGCTCGGCCGGGGTCAGCTCGCCCGAGCGCAGAGCGGTGTCGAGGTGCAGTCGGAGCATGTCGTCCATGTCCTGGCCGACGAGCAGGCCGAGCAGCAGCAACCGCCGTTCCCTGACCGTGAGGACCTGCCGGGACCACACCTCGGAGAACATGCGCTCCGCCGTCACCCCGAAGAAGCCGTCCGGCCTCTCGCCGGCGCCGTCTTCTTCGTAGACCTGCTTCATGTTCGCCAGCCCCTCCCACGGTGATTCCTGACGGCATGCATCAAGTTGTCGTGTTCGAGGCAGTCAGGTGTTACATCATCGGCTCCCGGGTCCGGGCGGCGGCTGTTGTGCCGGGGCCCGCTTTCGATCGTCGTCCATTGGGTATCGGCATCAGAGGTGAGTCCGCCGCCGCGATCGGCGTCCCGGTGCCGGGTCCCGCCGGTGAAGCGGGTGACCTCCGTGTAACAGGAGGAGCCAAGATCCGGGCAAGATTCGGTCTAGTTTTCCGGCGCGTCGCAGACTTACCGTGAGAAGGACAGTTGGAAAACGGGCACTACTACCTCGTAGACCCGCAAAGCGGAGGTTAGGCCCTGGTGGAAAGACCACGGGTAAGGACCGGGGTGGTGGGAACGGTCGTGGGGGCGGCGGTGGCCGCCTCTGTGCTGTCCGGCTGTGCCGGCCCCGACTACACCTACGTACGCGACGACGCGGGCGGCACCTACTTCAAGGTCCCCGCCTCCTGGCGGCAGATCGACCAGAAGAGCCTCGACAAGGAGGTCTTCGGCGAAACGGAGTCGGCCACCGCGCAGGTGGTGAAACAGCTGGTGTGGACGACGGCCTTCGACGCCCATGCCGAGCCGTCCGCGGGGCACCTGCTGCAGGGCTCGCCCGGAGCCGAGGACCAGCCGTTCGTCTTCGCCAAGGTGGAGAAGCTCACGGAGGACGCGCAGAACGCGGTGTCGCTGAACGAGCTGCGCAACTCCAGCGGGCTCTACGTGGCCGTGCCCGAGGAGACGCGCAAGAAGATGGAGGAGGCCACGGCCTACAAGGGCTTCGAGCTGCTGGCCGACGAGGTGCTGCCCGTCACGGACGGCGTGCGCGGGGTGCGTAGCGTGTTCAACTACCGTCTGCTGGGCGGCCCGGTGCAGACCTTCGACGAGACCGCCTACCTGTCCGCCGACGGGACGACGGTCTCCACCCTTCTCATCCGCTGCTCACCTTTGTGCTACCGGAAACGGGCCGCGGAGATCGACACCGTCGTCAAGTCCTTCAAGGTCAAGCGCCTCATCAACCCGTGAAGGAGCCCCTCACATGAGCACGGCCCTCCCACCGAAGCACCACGAGGGGCTTCGCGAGCCGGGGTCGGGTCCGGTGGACCGCGACCCCGTCACCAGGAAACGTCTGCCGCTGTGGGACCGGACGAAGTTCCTGATCCTGCTCGCCGTCGCGTTCGGCGTGCTGGTGTGGAACACCGTCGCCACGTACGAGGGCATCATGCCCCTCCGCGACGCCTTGGCGCTGACCGTCAGGGACGCGTCCTGGATCCTGTGGCTCGCCGGCGCCGAGGTGGTCCGGCAGGTCCACTTCCTGATCAGCGAACGCTCGGCCGGCTACCACCGGTTCTGGACGCAGAAGGTCTTCGGCGGCTGGAACCGATGGACCCACCGCAGGTTCAACGACTGGAACCGCTACCGCATCGCGCGGGCGATCAAGTGGGCAGTCTGGATCGCGGTCATCGCGCTGGTGCTCGGCAGGGTGCAGCAGGTCTCGCCGCTGCAGGCGCTGTTCAGCGTCCCGGCCACCGTGTGGGGCTTCCTCCCCATGGTCCTGCAGCTCGTGCTGATCATGGTGGTCGCCGTCGGGCAGTTCGTGGCGATCTTCTGGTTCCTCTCGAGGGGCGGCGTCGACGTCTACTACCCCGACGACATCAAGACGCGCTTCTCCGACGTCTGGGGCCAGGACCACGTCGTCGAGCGGGTCAAGGAGAACATCGTCTTCCTGGAGAAGCCGGACGAGATCGAGGCCAGGGGCGGCTACGTGCCCAGCGGCATCCTGTTGTGGGGCCCGCCCGGCACCGGCAAGACGCTGATGGCCGAGGCGGTCGCCGGCTCGACCGGCAAGCCGTACGTGTTCGTCGACCCGGGCGCGTTCATCAACATGTTCTTCGGCGTCGGCGTCCTCAAGGTGAAGTCGCTGTTCCGCAAGCTGCGCAAGCTGGCCCTGCGGTACGGCGGCGTCATCGTGTTCTTCGACGAGGCCGACTCGCTCGGCAACCGCGGCGCCCTCGCGCAGGGCGGGCCCGGCGGCTGGGGCAGGTCGGTGCCGGCGCCGTTCGAGGACGCGGGCTGCAACGGCTTCGCCTACCTCGACCCGCACACCCGCACCGTGCTCGGCCGTCACGCCGCCGGTCCGGCCGCCGAGGCCGCGCCCCCGCGGATGCCGCGCACCGGAGCCTTCGTCAACCGCATCGTGTACGGCGCGGGCATGGGCGGCGGCGGTGGTGGCATGGGCACGCTGGAGGCGCTGCTCACCGAGATCTCCGGACTGAAGAAGCCGCGCGGCTTCGTCAACCGCTACGTGCGCAGGCTGCTCGGCATGCGGCCCAAGCCGCCGCCGAAGTACCGCATCCTCATCATGATGGCCACCAACCTGCCCGAGGCCCTGGACGAGGCGCTGCTGCGGCCCGGCCGCATCGACCGCATCTACAAGGTCGGCTACCCCTCCAAGGCGGGCCGGATCCGCACGTACAAGGGCTACTTCGACAAGGTCAGCCACCAGCTCACCGACGAGCAGATCGACAAGCTCGCCACCATCACGCCGTACGCCACCGGTGCGACGATCAAGGACCTGGTCAACGAGTCGCTGATCACCGCGATCCGGGACGGCCGCGAGACCATCACCTGGTCGGACGTCATGCGGGCCAAGCGGCTCAAGCAGCTCGGGCCGCCCGAGGACGTCGAGTACATCGAGCGCGAGCGGCACGCGGTCGCGGTGCACGAGGCGTGCCACGCGGTCGCCGCCTACCGCACCCGCCACCACCTGGAGATCGACCTGGCGACCATCGAGAAGGGCGCCGACTATCTCGGCATGGTGGCCAGCATCAAGCCGGAGGACCAGTTCACGCGGTGGAAGTCGGAGTACGAGGCCGACATCATGGTGTCCCTCGCCTCGCTGGCGGGGGAGCGGATGTTCTTCGGCGAGGACAACTCCTCCGGCGTCTCCGGCGACCTGCAGAGCGCCACGGCGATCACCGGCCTCATGGAGGCCCACTGGGGCATGGGCATCGGGGTGGCCTCGCTGCCCGCCCTCCAGGAGCTCGGCCTGCGCGAGGGCAAGGCGGCCCAGCCGCAGCCCGGGGGCGGCGGCACCGGCTTCACCGGCACTCCCGTGGGCCGGCGCGACGAGATGGTGCCCGACATGCTCCCCGAGCGGATCGAGTTCAACCTCAGCCGGCTGCTGGAGAAGACGGCCGAACTGCTGCGGGAGAACCGCCGCGAGGTGCTGTCGGTCGCGCACGCGCTGGAGCAGCACAAGACGCTCAACGGTGACGACGTGGTCGCGGTCATCGAGGGCAGGATGGGCCCGCTGATCGACGGCACCGTCTACACCTCCGACGAGTTCTACGAGGAGATCGAGGCGTACCATGTGGCCGCCGCGACCGCCCACCAGGCGCACAGCGAGGTCCCGATCGAGCTTCCGCTGCCCCGGACGCGGGTGATCGAGGCGTCGGTCGTGGCGGCGTCCTCCGGCGGCGCCGCGCCGGTGCTGGTCGCCCCGCCGTCGAACGGCCTGGCCGGCGGCAACGGGCACGCCCCGGCGGTGCAGCCCGCGGAGCCGGCGCAGCCGGACTTCGTGCCGTGGAACGGCGCCCCGCCACCGGTCTCCCCGGTCTCGCCGCTCCTGCCGTCGCCCGCCCCGCCGTCCCGCACGTCGTACGGCGCGCTGTGGGCGGTCGTCGGCGTCGTCGTGGCGGTGGTGCTGCTCACGCTGCTGGGGGTGCTGCTGTTCGCCTCGCCGCGGGGTGTGGCGGGCGCCGGGGGCGCCGCCACCGTCGCGGGTGTGCCCGCCGGCACGGCCGTCCTGCTGGCCGTCGCGCTGGTCGCGGTGATCGGCGGCATCGCGGTCGCGGTCCTGCTGGTCCGCTCCCATCAGGCGGGGCGGCGGCGGGCCGAGGAGGCCAGAGACCGGGCGGCCGAACGAGCGCAGTTGCTCGCGGCGGCCATGGACCCCGAGGTCGCGATGCGGCTGCTCGGCTACGACGGCAGGCGAGGCCCGGAGGCCTGAGACGCCCTGCGACCCGATCCCCGGTGGGCGTGCCCCGCCGGGGATCGGCGATACCGCCTTCACCGCACCTTCCGCGGCCGGCGTCGGCGTCGTGAGCCGTCAGAGGCGGAAGCCCAGGTCGGGCGTGATCTCCGCCACGTCCATCTGGGCCTTCTGCAGGCGGCCCGAGTAGTCCCAGTTCATCGCCTGCCAGCGGGTGAACTGGTCGAGCACCCACATGCCGCTCTGCCTGCTGCCGTTGCCCGACTTGCCGTTCCCGCCGAACGGCAGGTGGGCCTCCGCGCCGGAGGTGGAGTTGTTGACGCTGACCATGCCGGCCGAGACGCCCTCGCGGAACCGGAACACCGCCTTCGGGTCGGTGGTGTAGATGGACGACGACAGGCCGTATCCGGGCCGGTTGGCCAGGTCGATCGCCTCGTCGAGGGTGGAGAACGTCGTCACGCCCACGATCGGGCCGAACGTCTCCTCCAGGAACAGCCGGTCGTCCGGGCGGACGCCGTCCACCACGACGGGGTGGTAGTACAGGCCCTCGCCGTCCATCCGGCCGACCGGGCCCGGCAGCACGGTGTGGTGCGGCTGGATCCAGCCCAGGTACTCCTCGTACCGTTCGGCGAATCTGTGGTCGAGCAGCGGGCCGTACAGCACGTCGCCGTTCGGGTCGCCGATCTTCGCGTCGCGCACGGCGGCGGTGAACCGGCGCAGGAACTCGTCGTGGACGTCCTCGTGGACGATGACCGTGCCGAGGGAGGTGCACCGCTGACCGGCGGTGCCGAACCCGGAGAACAGGGCGCCCTCGGCGGCGAGGTCGAGGTCGGCGTCCGGCATGACGACCATGGGGTTCTTGCCGCCGAGCTCCAGGCAGGGCGACTGCAGGTGCCGTCCGCACAACTCGCCGATGACCCGGCCGACCGCGCTCGACCCGGTGAATCCGACCTTCTGCACGGTGCCCTCGCCGAGCGCGCGGTCGAGGCCCTCGTACGTCTGGCCGCCGTCGGCGAAGACGACGTTGAGCACGCCGTCCGGCAGCCCGGCCGCCGCGAACAGCCGGTAGAACGCGTGCGCGGAGGCCGCGGCGTACTCCGCGGGCTTCCACACCACCGCGTTGCCGCACAGCAGCGCCGGAACCAGGTACCACGAGGGGACGGCCACCGGGAAGTTGCCCGCCGTCACGACCGCCGCCACGCCGACCGGGACGCGGAAGGTGAACAGGCTCTTGTCGGGCATCTCCGACGGCACGGTCTGCCCGTAGAGGCGGCGGCCCTCGCCCAGGAAGAAGTCGCAGGTGTCCACGATCTCGCGGACCTCGCCCAGCGCCTCGGCGTACGGCTTGCCGATCTCCTCGGTCACCAGCCGGGCCAGCGCCTCGGTGTTGGCCTCGACCAGGCGGCCGATCGAGGCGATCACCCGTCCGCGCACCGGGGCGGGGACACGCGCCCACTCCCGCTGGGCCGCCGCCGCGGCGCGGCAGGCGCCGGCGAAGTCGTCCGCGCCGGCGAGCAGGACGGTCGCCACGGTCTCCGCGGGCCGCGCCGGGTTGACGGACTCGTACGGCGTGCCCGAAGGGAGCTCCTCACCCGCCACGACGGAAACGATCTGCCGAGTCACCGCTGACCTCCGGAAATTGTTTCTGGTGCCGAGCCTCGATTACACAGTATTTCCGCCCGCGCTGCCCGTCGACAGCCCCTCCTGGAGGGCGATCGCGGCGGCCTGGGTGCGGCTGGTCACGCCGAGCTTGGCCAGGATGTTCGAGACGTGCACGCTGACCGTCTTCTGCGAGATGAACAGCCGCTCGCCGATCTCCCGGTTGGCCAGGCCGTCCGCGACGTGGGCGAGCACCTCCCGCTCGCGCGCGGTGAGCGCGGCCAGCCGTCCCGGTTCCCGCGCGGCTTCCTGGCCGTTCATGCCGGCCGTCCCGTTCCGCGCCCCGGGGACCCCCGGCGCGGGGTCGGTCGTGGTGGCCGTCGCGCCGGTGGTCGTGTGGCCGGTGGTTGTGGGATCGGGGAAGCCGGCCCGCGCGCCGACCGACCTGAGCGTCTCCAGGAAGGGCCGGGCTCCCAGCGTGGCGGCGACGCGCACCGTGCGCTCCCACTCGGCGCGGGCCGCCGCGCGGTCGCCCGTCCGCAGCAGGCTCTCGGCCAGGCGCCACCGCGACCGCGCCTCCTCGTAGACGAAGCCGAATCCGAAGGCCGCGGTGGCGCGCCGCCACACCTCCGGGTCCGCCGTGCCGTGGGCGCGGTGCCACTCGGCCTCCGCCCGGGCCAGCCAGGCGACCCCTTCCGGCCCCAGCCGGGCGCGCGGGCCGTTCGGCCCGTTCTCCGCCGCCCACCGCGCCCGCCGCAGCAGGTCGTCGCAGGGCTCGCCGGTCCGGCCGAGGTCGGCCAGCGCCCACAGGCCGGTGGCCGCGATGCGGATCACGCTGGGATCGAACGGCTCGAGCGCCGCGATGATCGCGTCGACGTGGTCGAGCGCGGTGTGCGGGTCGCCGCGCCACAGCGCCTGCTCGGCCGCCATGCCGCGCGCCATGTAGCCGACCAGCGTGTCCGGCCAGAAGCGGGACAGCCACCGCAGTCTCTCGTCGGCGCCCGGGCGTCCCCGGCCCACCTCCACGAAGAGGGCGAACGACGACAGCTGGGCCTCGGCCCGGGTGCCGACCCGGACGCCGAACCCTCCCGCCAGCCGTTCCGCGGTGTCCCAGTCGCCGTCCGCGTAGTGAACCAGGTAGTGCAGGAAGCGCAGGTCGGTGCCGAACGTGCTCCAGGCGAGCCCGGTCTCCCCGGCCAGCCGTACGCCGTCCTCGGTGATGCGGGCGGCCAGCGAGAGGGCGCCGTTCTCGTAATGGATGCGGGCGAGGTTGAAGCGCGCCCGCAGGTCGATGGACAGGTCGCCCGAGGGGCGGCGGGTGGCCCGCGTGAGCAGGTCGACGGCGCGTTCGACGCTGCTCCCGATCTCCTCATCGATCACGGCGAGCGAGACGAGGGCGCTGGCCTCGGCGTCGCGGGCGCCGGTCGCCTGCGCGACCTCCAGCGCCCTGGACGCCGTCGTCGCCGCCTCCCCGAAGCGGTACTCCCGGGACAGGGCGCGGGCGTAGGTGGCCAGGGCCCTGGCCAGCAGCGGGCTGTGCGGCGCGAGGTCCACCGCCTCCCGGGCCGCGGTGGTCGCCTCGGCCTCGTCGCCGCCCGCGTCCGCCAGATAGTAGGACAGGCGCTCACCGGTCTCGGCGATCAGGACCGGGTCGCTCGCCTCGCGGCGCAGCCGCCGCAACTGCTCCGCCGCCCGGTGGTAGTCGCCGCCCGCTGCCGCCGCGGCGGAGCTGGCCAGCGCGATCCTCGCCCGGCTCTCCCCGGCCAACTGTTCGGCCCCGGGCACCTGGTCCCAGACCTCCAGCGCCCGCTCGAAGTGCCGGTGCGCCTCCGCCGGCGCGCCGAGCCCGGCGGCCAGCCGCCCGGCCTCCACCGACGCACGCAGCGCGCCCGGCAGGTCGTGCCCGGCGAGGTGGTGATGGGCCAGCTCGGCGGGGGAGCCGCCGCGTTCGGCGAGCAGCGCGGCGAACGTGGTGTGCAGGCGGGTCCGCTCGCCCGGCAGCAGGTCGTCGTAGACGGCCTCCTGGAGGAGCGCGTGCCGGAACGCGTAGCCGTCGCTGCCCGCGGTGAGCAGCCGCCGCGAGACGATCTCGCGCAGCGCGTCCTCCAGCGGCAGGTCGCCGAGCCCGGTCGCGTCGCGCAGCAGGTCGTGGCCGACCCGGCGGCCGGCCACCGCGGCGACCCGCAGCACCTGGCGGGCGGTGTCCGACAGGGCCTCCACCCGCGCGAGCAGCAGGTCGGCGAGGGTTCCCGGCAGTCGCGCCCGTTCGGCGCCGGCCGCCAGCAGTTCCTCGGCGAAGAACGGGTTGCCCCCGGCGCGCTCGATCACGGTCGTCAGGCCGCGCTCCGCCGCCGATCCCGCGGCGCCCTCGCCGTACCGGTCGAGGGCGGCGAGATACTCCGCCATCTCGTCGTCGCGGAGCGGCGGCAGTTCGACGGAGGTGACCAGCGGCAGCCGCCGCAGGCCGGCCAGGACCGGGCGGAGCGGGTGGCGGCGGTGGAGGTCGTCGGTCCGGTAGGTGCCGACGAGGCAGACCCGTTCGCGCTGCAGCATGCGGGTGAGGAAGACCAGCAGGTCACGGGTCGAGCGGTCGGCCCAGTGGAGGTCCTCGAACACGAACAGGACCGGCTGCCGCCCGGCCACCTCCGACAGCATGTCGAGCACCGACCCGAACAGGCGCTGCTGGGCGAGCCCGCCGGTGGTCGCCTCCGCCGGGCCCGACTCGTCGCCGGGCAGCAGCCGCCGCAGGGCGGGGCGGGCCGCGGTGGCCGTGCCCACCGGGCCGCCGGGATCGGCGGCGGCGCCGCGCAGGGCGTCCGCGAGCGGCAGGTACGGCAAAGCGTCGCCGAGCTCGGCGCACTGGCCGACGAGTGTCACGAACCCCCGCCGCTGCGCGAGGTCGCAGAGCTCGGTGACGATCCGCGTCTTGCCGATCCCCGCGTCGCCGCCCACCAGGGCGACCCCCGCGAGCCCGGCCGCGGCGGCGTCGAGCACGCCCACGAGCCGATCGAGCTCGGCGGAACGCCCGATCAGCACCTTCTGCGGCGTACGCGCAACCACGCAGGTGAGTATGACACGCGGCTCCGACAGAACCGCCCCCGCGCTTCCACCTGCCCAGGGATCCGATGCGGCCGTACCTGACCGGCGAAGCGTTATCGGGAAGGCCCTGTAATTTTCAGCGACGTCGCTCCGGGCACTGAGTGCTCAATCGCATAGGCGTCGCCATTCACCAGGGACGATGTCTTCCTTCTCGTGATGCGGGATCGAGAGAACCTTTTCGAAACGGTCGGGAATTCGTTGACGGCTCGGCGAGGCGAGCCGATACTTTCGCCACTGCGCCGATAGTTTCGCAGTAGCGACGCCGGCGCGCGGGGTGGCGCTCACGTCGGCCGCCCCAGCCCACGCTGCCTGGCCCCCCGCCAGCCTTCATGAGGAGGAAGCGCGCAATGAACGCCCCCGCTCACTGGAAAGGCCGCAGACGCGGCCGCGTCCGGCTGCTGGTCGGCCGGGCCTGCGCCGTGGTGCTGGCCGCGGCCGTGGCGATGCTGCCCGGTGTCGCCCACGCGGCCGTGACCACGAACCAGACGGGCACCAACAACGGCTACTTCTACTCGTTCTGGACCGACAGCCAGGGAACGGTCTCCATGGAGCTGGGGTCCGGCGGCAACTACAGCACCTCCTGGCGCAACACCGGCAACTTCGTCGCCGGCAAGGGCTGGAGCACCGGCGGGCGCAGGACCGTGACCTACTCGGGCAGCTTCAACCCGTCCGGCAACGCGTACCTGGCTCTCTACGGGTGGACGAGAAACCCGCTCGTGGAGTACTACGTCGTCGACAACTGGGGCACCTACCGGCCCACGGGGACCTACAAGGGGACCGTCACCACCGACGGCGGCACCTACGACATCTACCAGACGACCCGCTACAACGCGCCCTCCATCGAGGGCAACAAGACGTTCAACCAGTACTGGAGCGTCCGGCAGCAGAAGAGGACCGGCGGAAGCATCACCACCGGCAACCACTTCGACGCGTGGGCCCGCTACGGCATGAACCTGGGCAGCCACGACTACCAGATCCTCGCCACCGAGGGATACCAGAGCAGCGGAAACTCCAACATCACCATAGGCGGCTCTTCCCCCACCGGCAGCTCCAGCCCGCCCCCGAGCGGCGGCGGCGGCCAGATCAAGAGCGTCGCCTCCGGCCGCTGCCTGGACGTGCCGAACGCCGGCACGGCGGACGGCACCCAGGTGCAGCTGTGGGACTGCAACGGTCAGAGCAACCAGCAGTGGGCCTACACCTCCGCCCAGGAGTTGCGGGTCTACGGCAACAAGTGCCTGGACGCCGCGGGCACCGGCAACGGCGCCAAGGTCCAGATCTACAGCTGCTGGGGTGGCGACAACCAGAAGTGGCGCCTCAACTCCGACGGGACCATCGTCGGCGTGCAGTCGAACCTGTGCCTGGACGCCGTCGGCGCGGGCACGAGCAACGGCACCCAGATCCAGCTCTACTCCTGCTGGGGCGGCGACAATCAGAAATGGACCCGGAGCTGATCCCTGAGGGCCTCGGGCAGTCCCTGCCCTGTGCGGCGCCCTCCCGGGCGAGGACGGCACATCCTCGCGACGGGCGCACCCGCCGATCCTCCCCTTCCTGGTGACGGAGGGCTCCGGTGCGGTGGAATCCGCCGCACCGGAGCGTTCACCGCAAGGCCCGTCGCGTGCTGATCCCGGTGATCCCTTCTGCGATTCTCCGCGATGTGGTCAGCCGGCCCGGCGGCCGTCCACGAGGCGGGGGCCGGGCGCGCCGTCGCGCAGCTCGGCCGGCAGCGCGGCCTCCGGGACGTTCTGGAAGGCCACGGGCCGCAGGAAGCGTGCCACGGCGGCGGTTCCCACCGACGTCGTCGCCGGTGCGGTGGAGGCCGGGTAGGGGCCGCCGTGCTGCTGGGCGTCGCTCACCGTCACGCCGGTCGGCCAGTCGTTCCACAGCACGCGCCCGGCGTGCTCGGCGAGCAGCGGCACCAGCGCGAGCGCGAGCCGGTCGCCGTCCGATCCGGCCTGGACGGTGGCCGTGAGGTGCCCGCCCAGCGCGGCGACGACGTCGTACACCTCGGCCTCGTCCGTGTACTCCACCAGCAGAGTCGAGGGGCCGAAACACTCGGTGGCGAGAATCGAGGGCCTGGCCAGCGCGGCGGCGGCGGTCGTACGCAGCACCACGGGGACCACCTCGGCGTCACACGTCTCCTCGCCCCGAGGGTTCCCGCCGCGCGGCCTCTCGCCACGCGGTGCCCCGCCACCCGGGTCGTCACCACGCAGGTTTTCGCCACACAGGTTTTCGCCACCCGGGTTTTCGTCACACAGGTTTTCGCCACACAGCGCGACCTCGACCCCCGGCTCGGCCGCCAGCTCCGCGAGCGACCCGCGGAAGCGCCCGGCCGTCTCCGGCGTCAGCATCCGTCCCGCGGTGAGGGGCGGCAGGGCGGCGGCGAGCGCCGCGGCGTCGGGCACGAGCACGACCCCGGGCTTGGTGCAGAACTGCCCGGAGCCGAGGGTGAAGGAGGCGGCCAGCCCCCGCGCGATCTCGCCGGCCCGCTCCCGCCACGCGGCCGGCGTGACCACGACGGGATTGGTGCTGCCGAGCTCGCCGTAAAACGGGATCGGCGTCTCGCGCGCGCAGGCCAGGTCGAACAGGTGACGGCCGGCCCGCTGCGAGCCGGTGAACGCCACCGCGCGGATCCGCTCGTCCCGTACGGCGGCGACCCCCGCTTCCACGCCCTCGACGAGGGCGAACGCCCCCTCAGGCGCCCCGGCCGCCGTCAGGGCTCCGGCCACCGCTTCGGCCGTACGCCTCGACAGGCCGGGGTATCCGGGGTGCGCCTTCAGCACGACCGGGCAGCCGGCGGCCAGGGCGCTGACGGTGTCGCCCCCGGCCACGCCGAAGGCGAAGGGGAAGTTGCCGGCGGCGAACACCAGCACGGGTCCGAGCGGCACCGTCGTGCGGCGCAGGTCCGGGCGGGGTCCCATCGGCCAGTCCGGATCGGCGTGGTCGACGCGTACGTCGGCCAGTAGTCCCTCCCGCAGCCGCGCCGCCAGCAGACGGGCCTGGAAGGAGGTCCGCCGCAGTTCGCCGCTCAGCCGGGAGTCCGGCAGGTGCGTCTCGGCGCGCGCGAGCGGGACGAGTTCTCCGGCGTCGGCGTCGAGCGCGGCGGCGAGGGCGTCCAGCATCGCGGCCCGCTGCTCGGGCGTCGTCCGGGCGAGGGCCCGCGCGCTCGCCGCGCTCGCGGCGAGGACGGCGTCCAGGCCCTCGGGTGTGGTCCCGCGGCCCGTGCCGGGGCCGGCCGCGGTGGTGTCTTCGGGCGTGATCTCGGTGGTGATCTCGGTGCTGATCTCGGGGGACACGTGGCTCCGTTCGGAGTGACGGCTACTCGGGCTGCCTGCGGGGTCCGGACGCCGGCGCGAGACACCCGCCGGCGTACGTACGCCGCGTTCGGCCTGGCAGGGGCGATCGGCGGGCGGGCGATCGGCGGGCGCGGCTCGGCGGCGCGGCCGGCCCCGGTGGCGTGCGGGATGGACCTGCCGCCCCGGACGGGCGCGCGAAGGTCGTTCCAGGGGCTGAGCGGCCCGTGCCTGGGCGACTCGTGCCCGGGCGGCTCGTGCCCGGGCGGCTCGTGGTGAGAGGGCTCGTGGTCAGGCGGCTTGCGCGAAGCGGTCGAGGAACCCGGCGAACTCGGCGACGAGGTGGTCGAGCAGACGGCGTCCCGCTTCGGGGGTCGCCGGGGTGACGGGGTCGGTGGTGCCGTTCATCCGGGCGATCCAGCCGTGCTCGGCGACGAAGACGCCGTCCGCCGTCATCGGAAGCACGCCGCCGGCTCGCTCGGGTGCGGTGCCGTCCTCGGCGATCGGCACGCCCAGGCCGAGGAGCAGGGCCGCCTCGAAGGCCCCGGCGTGGCCAGGGACGTGGGAGATTCCCGCCTCGCCCGCCATGGTCGCGAGCCTGTCGCCGCCGAGCGACCAGTATGAGGCGGCGGCCACCGTGACGTCGTGGTCGAGCACGGCGTCCCTGGCGGCCTGGCGGACGAGGTCGTCGTTGCCGCCGTGGCCGTTGAAGACGACGATCCTGCGGAAGCCCGTACGCGCCGCGCTGTCGAGCAGGTCGCCCAGCACGACGAGCAGCGTCCGGCCCCGCAGCGAGAGCGTTCCGGCGAACGGCAGATGGTGATGCGAGGAGCCGTACGCGAGGACGGGCGCGACGAGGACGGCCGAGCGCGTCCTCGCCGCGGCCATGCCCGCGACGCACTCGCTCACGACGGCGTCGGTGCCCACCGGGAGGCGGGATCCGTGCTGTTCGGTCGCTCCGACCGGGATGACCAGGGTCGCCTCCGGCGACAGCGAGGCGAGTTCGGCGCTGGTGAGTTCGCTCAGGACGTGGGACCGCATGCTGGCTCCAATGCGCGTGAACGGCTTTCCGCCCGGCCGGGCATCGCCGCGGCGGGGTCGGGCACCCACATTACGAGCTATTTACGCACACCGTCGAGAGGGGAAGGCCTTCCGATCTCGCCGGGGTTCCGGACGCCCGGAGCCTCCGCGGGGCCCGCGACTCTGCCGGACGGGCCGCGAGACGGGTCGTTACGAACTATTTTGTTAGCGTGTCCGAAATGCAGCCCATCCCTCTGGAGACCCGGTCGCCGATGCGCACCCGGCTCGGCCTCGTGGTGCCCACGTCCAGCGAGAGCGTTTTCGAATCGGCCCTGGCCGGCCTGCAGGGCGTGGAGGCCCGGTGGGTGCGCTACGAGGACGAGGGGGAGATAGAGCTCGCGGTCCGCGAGGTCCTCCAGGACGTCGACGCGGTGTTCTTCGCCGGGCCGATGCCCCTGGACCGGTGCCGGGCGCTGCTGCCCGAGGAGATGCCGGTCGCCGCGGCCCGCCAGGGCCCGATCGACCTGGCGCTGGCCCTGCTGCGCGCCCGAGAGCGGGGGCTGGCTCTCGCCCCGGCGAGCGTGGACACCTTCGACGAGCACGTGGTGGAGGAGCTCGCCCGCGAGCTCGGCCTGCCGGTGATGGCGATGCGCGCGCTGCCGTACGCGCCGGGGCAGGACGTCGAGGACATCGTGCGGTTCCACCTGGAGACGCGGCGGCGCCACCAGACCCACTACGCGGTGACGGGGCGCAGCGGCGTCTACGCGCGGCTGCTGGAGAGCATGGACGTCCCGGTGCTCCGCTCGGTGCCGACGGTGGCCTCGATCCGGTCCGCGATGAACGAGGTGGTGCTGCGCGCGGTGTCGGCCCGGCACTCCAACCTCCGCTTCGCCGCCGCCGTGTACCGGCTGCTGGAGGACTCCGGTCTGTACGAGGCGGGCGTAGAGCGGGTCAACACCCTGCGCATGTTCTTCGACGCGCCGGAGTTCGGCGAGGCCTGGATCGAGCCGCGGGGGGACCAGTCCGTGCTGGTCTTCGCGCACAAGGGCCTGCTCGAGCAGATCACGGCCTCCTGGACCGCGGTGCCGCTGCTGGAGGACGCGCGGTCCCGGCTCGGCGTGCGCATGGCGGTCGGCTTCGGGGTGGGGGAGTCGGTCAGGGACTCGGTGCGGCACGCGGAGATGGCGGTGCGCCGGGCCATGGCCGAGGGCGGCGACGCCGGTTATCTCATGACCGAGGACGGCCTGGTCATCGGCCCGATCGGGGTCGCGACCGACCCGCTGCGCTACACCTACAAGGCCGACGACCGCACCGACGACCGCGGGCTGCGCGAGCTGGCCGGGCGGGTCGGCCTCGGCGTGTCCACGCTGTCGCGCCTCGCCGACCTGGAGCGGCGCCTGGACGGCGCGGGCGCCAGCGCGGAGGAGATCGGGCAGGCGCTGCGGGTCAGCGTACCGAGCGGCCGGCGGATCATCCGCGTCCTGCGGGAGAACGGCCTCGCCCTTCCGGTCGGGCTCTCCCAGCCCGCCAAGCGGGGCCGGCCCAAGAGCCTGTACCGGCTGGACATCAACAGCCGGCTGAAGGGCGCCGGCCGGTCGGCCTGACCGAAGCCCGCATTTCGGACTCTTGACGCGCCCCACGGGGGCCTGCACACTAGGGCAACTAAACGAACTATTTCCGAACATAGTCGTAAATCCTTGCCCCTCCCCGGAGCCCCAGGGGAGAAAGGAGCAGACCGTGGAGCCGATACAGCGTCGCAACCTCCTCAGGGCAGGTGCCCTCCTGCTCACCGCGGGCGTGCTCAGCGCCTGCGGTGTCTTCGGAGGCACGACCGGCGGGACGGCGTCATCCGGTTCGTCCTCGGGCTCCGGCCCGGTCTCCCTGGAGTTCTGGACCATCAACCTCAAAGAGGGCTACACGCCGTACATCGAGGGCGCGATCCGCACCTACGAGCAGCAGCACAGCGGCGTGAAGATCAAGTGGGTGGACATCCCCGACTTCGAGCAGACCCAGAGCAAGCTGCTGGCCGCCATCAGCGGCGGCGCCACTCCGGACGTGGTCAACATGACCCCGTTCATCCTGCCGAAGTTCGCGTCGACCAACACGATCTACTCGATCGACGAGCTGGCCCCCGACGTCCAGTCGATCGGGGCCGAGTACACCCCCGGCCTGTGGGACGCCGGCGTCATCGGCGGCAAGGCGTACGCCATCCCCTTCTACGGCAGCGTCTCCGCGCTCATCTACAACGCGGAGCTGTTCCGGAAGGCCGGGCTCGACCCGGACAAACCCCCGGCGAACTGGGACGAGGTCTTCGCCGCCGCCCGGAAGATCCATGAGAAGACCGGCGCCTCCGGGTTCGTGCAGACGCTGGACGACTTCGACGACGCGGGTAACCCGTCCGACATCCTCGCGGGTCAGGCCGGCGTGCCGCTACTGTCCCCGGACGGGAAGAAGGCGGCCTTCGCCACCCCCGAGGCGGTCGCCCACCTGGAGCAGTACGCCACGGGAGTCAAGGAGGGCTGGATCGACCGCACCTCCGTGAACGGCGCGGTCATGGACGGGGCCAAGGTCCTCGCCCAGGGCAAGACGGCCATGGTCTTCCTCGGGCCGTGGATCCTGCGCTGGCTGAAGGACAACACCGACGAGGCGACCTTCAAGCAGTTCAGGGTCGCCGAGCACCCGAAGGGCGCGGGAGGCGCGGCCAACGGATTCCTCCAGCAGTTCGCGATCCCCAAGGCCGGCAAGAACCCCAAGCAGGCGCTCGACTTCGCCCGCTACTTCAGCTCCACCGTGCTCGAACTGGCCAAGCAGGCCCCGGTGATCCCCGGGCTCGCCTCCGTCGGCAAGGACCCCTACTTCCAGTCGTCCCCCGAGACCAAGGTGCTGGTCGACCAGGAGGTGAAGTTCTACTGGCCCAAGCATCCCGCCGTCGCCGAGCTGTTCGCCTCCCTCCGTACGCGCTTCCAGGCCGCGCTGCTGGGCCAGAAGACGCCGAAGGCGGCGCTCGACGAGGCGGCCGGAGACTGGGACCGCATCCTTTCGGGGACCCAGTGAGCGAATCGGCACTCCCGACCGGCCGGATCCGCGCGGCCGGCGGCCGCCGGGCGGCGCGCTCCTGGCGCCGGGTCAGGGACTCACGCTGGGGATGGCTCCTGGCCGTCCCCGCCGTGGGGCTGATCGGCGGTTTCGTCCTCTATCCCGCGCTCAACACGCTCGTCTTCAGCTTCACCGACTTCAACGGGCTGACCCCCGCCTCCTGGGTCGGCGCGGGGAACTACACCGCGCTCGCCTCGGACGCCGTCTTCAGGCAGACCCTGCTCAACTCGCTCGTCATCACCGTGGTGGTGACCGTCCTGCTCGTCTGCCTGCCGCTCCCGGTGGCGTACTGGATCCACCGGGGCATCCCGTTCCGGCGGTTCTTCCGCACCGTGCTCTACCTGCCCGTGGTGGTGCCGATCATCGTCTCGTCCGTGGCGTGGAAGTGGCTGCTGGACGACAACGGGCTGGTCAACTACGTCCTGGTGACCCTGGGCGTCGTGGGCCGTCCCGTCTCCTGGCTCTCCGACCCGGCCTGGGCCATCTGGTCGGTGGTGGGGGTCATCGTGTGGCGGGCGTTCGGGATCTACCTGCTGATCTACCTGGCCGGGCTGTCGACCATGCCGGGCGACCTGTTCGAGGCGGCCTCCCTCGACGGGGCCGGGCACGCGCGGACCTTCGCGAGCATCGTGGTGCCGCAGCTACGCGGCTCGATCGTGCTGAGCTCCGTCATCGCGTTCGTCGCCGCGATGCGCACCTTCGACGAGATCTACGTCATGACCGGGGGCGGTCCCGTGAACGCCAGCAAGAACACCGCCTATCACATCTGGGAGTCGGCCTTCTCGTTCTTCAAGTTCGGGTACGGCAGCGCGATGGCGGTCGTGCTGCTGGTGGTCGTCCTCGGGCTGGTGCTCCTCGGGCTGCGGCTCGCGAGGAGGGCGTCGTGAGCGCGGGAACCAAGGGGGCGTTCGGCCCGGCCGGCCGTGTCGTGATCGTCGCCGTGCTGGGCGTCGCCTCGCTCGTCGCGGCCGGGCCGCTGCTGTGGCTCGTGTCCACCTCGTTCAAGAGCCGCGGCGACGTCTTCACGGTGCCGCCGGAGATCGTCCCGGCCCATCCGACGCTGGACAACTACGCGTACGTGTGGGGCCAGGCCGATGTGCAGCGCTACTTCGCCAACAGCCTCCTGGTGTCGCTGGGGACGGTCCTGCTGAACGTGTCGGCCGCGGCGCTGCTCGGGTTCGCCCTCGGCAGGTTCGACTTCAGGGGGCGGGGCCTGCTGTTCCTGCTCGGTCTCAGCACCATGGTCATCCCCTTCCCGGCCATCATGCTGCCGCTGTTCATCGCCGTGAAGGAGATGGGCCTCACCGACAACCTGCTCGGGATCATCATCCCGACCAGCGCGATGACCCTCTGGCTGTCGGTCTACATCCTCCGCGAGGCGTTCCGTGGACTGCCGGACGAGCTGGAGGAGGCCGCCGTCATCGACGGCTGCTCGCCGCCGCGGCTGCTCCTGCGGGTGATGCTGCCGCTGGTGAAGGCGCCGCTGGCCACGTCGGCGATCCTCGTCTTCACCCTCACGTGGAGCGAGTTCCTGTGGCCCCTGGTGATCATGCGGGACCACGCGAAGTTCACCATCTCGGTCGGCCTGCAGTACTTCATGTCGACCCTGACCTCGAACTGGCACCACATCGCGGCCATCGCGGTCATCGCGTCGCTGCCGGTGGTGGTCATCTTCCTCGTGCTCCAGCGCTTCTTCTTCTCCGACGTCCTGGCCGGATCGACCAAGGGATGAACCGCATGAAAGTGACACGGCTGGAGGCCGTGCCCGTCTCGGTGCCGCTGCGCGAGCCGTTCACCTCCGCGCTGGGCGTCCAGGCGACCTCCGACTACGGGATCGTCATCGCCGAGGCCGACGACGGCACGATCGGTCTCGGCGAGATCTCCCTCATCTGGCACGGCAACGGCGCCGCGCTCTGCGACCTCGTCGAACGGCTGCTGGCCCCGGCGGTCGCCGGCGCCGATCCGTTCGAGCTGACCCGGTTCGAGGCCGCGGCGGCGGAACTGCTCGCCTTCGGCAGGCACACGCTGGCCGCCGTCGCCGCGGTCGAGACCGCGCTGCTCGACCTGGCCGGGAAGGCCGCCGGGCAGCCGGTCTACAACCTGCTGGGCGGCCGGGCGCGCGACCGCGTGCCGCTGTCCATGTCGCTGCCCATCGCGCCGGTGGAAGAGGTCCTGGACCGGGCCCGCCGGCTGGTGGGGGAGGGCTTCGGCACGCTCAAGGCCAAGGGCGGCGGCGACCACGACAGGCTCGTCGAGGTCGTCGCCGCCCTGCGGGCCGAGTTCGGGCCCCGGCTCGGCATCCGGGTGGACCTCAACATGGCCTGCCCTCTGGCCAAGGACGCGCTGCGGCTCATCCGCAGGCTGGAGCCGTACGACGTGATGTCGGTCGAGCAGCCGCTGCCGGCCGACGACGTGGACGGCATGGCGGAGCTGTGCGCCCTTTCACCCGTGCCGGTGATGGCCGACGAGAGCGTGTGGTCGCCGGGGGACGCCTGGCGGGTGCTGCGCGCGCGTGCCGCCGACATCGTGAACGTGTACGTGCCCGAGTCCGGCGGACCGGTCCGGGCCCGGCGGATCGCGGACCTCTGCGCGACCGCCGGGACCGGGGTGGCCATCGGGAGCATGCCGGAACTGGGCATCGGCACGGCCGCCGCCGCGCACGTGGCCTTCAGCTCGCCCCGGCTCGACCAGCCGAGCGACGTGGCCGGGCACCTCTACCACGCCGACGACGTGGTCCGCACCGGCCTGGTCGTCGAGGACGGGTTCCTGCTGCCGCCGACCGGTCCCGGGCTGGGGGTCGAGCTCGACCGCGACAAGCTCGACGCCTACCGGATCGACCCCGGCGCGATGGTCCGTCCCTCACTCCGTGTGTCCTGACAAGCGAGGATCTTTTGCGTTATCTCGACTGCAACACCTTCATCGGCCGCCCGGCGGGGCACCGGCCCCACCTCACCCGCGCGGTGAGCGCGGCCGACCTGGTCGCCGAGATGGACCGGGTCGGCGTCCACGAGGCGGCGGTCTACCACGTGCTCGCCCACGAGTACGCCCCGCAGACCGGCAACGACCTGCTGCTGCGCGAGCTGGAGCAGGCGCAGGAGGGGGTGCGGGAGCGGCTGCGCCCGGTCGGCGTGGTGCTGCCGCCCCACACCGGGGAGATGCCGGAGCCGGAGCGCCTGGTGGCCGATCTGCTGGCGGCGGGCGTGCGCATGGCGCGGGTGTTCCCGTCGTCGGTGATGGCCGGGCATCGGTTCTCGCTCGCCTCATGGTGCTCCGGAGAGCTGCTGGCCGAGCTCGAGCGCGTGCGCATCCCGCTCGCGGTCGACTTCACCCTCTTCCGGCGCGGCGAGCCGCCGTGGCGGGAGATCCACGACCTGGCCGACAACCATCCCGGGCTGCCGGTGATCCTGATGGACATCCAGGGCCGCAACAACCGCACCCTGTATCCCCTGCTGAAGCGGTTCGGCAACCTGCTCGTGCAGTCGGCCGGGTTCAACGTGCACCGCGGCCTGGAGGACCTGGTCGCCCGCTTCGGCCCGCACCGGGTGGTCTTCGGGTCGGGTTTCCCCCTCCGCTCCCTGGGCGGGGCCCGGCTGCACCTCGACCGCGCCGACCTGCCCGAGGCGGACAAGGAGCTCATCGCGTCGGGAACGCTGACCCGGCTGCTGTCCGACGTCGAGATCAAGGAGACGGTCGCCGATGCCCGCTGACAGGACCCCGCCCACTGATTGGCCGCTGGTCGTGGACGCCCACTGCCACCTCGGCGCGTTCCGCAACTTCCACATCCCCGGCAACGACATCGACGCGATGGTCGGCGTCATGGACCTGCTCGGCGTGGACGTCGCCGTGGTGGCGGCGCACGCCGGCATCTACGCCGACTACCGGTTCGGCAACGACCAGGTGATGGAGGCCGCGCGGCGGCATCCCGGCCGGGTGCTCGGCTACTGCTGCATCAACCCCAACTACGCGGGGGAGGTCCGCGACGAGCTGGAGCGGTGCTTCGCCGACCCGGCCTTCCGCGGCGTCAAACTGCACCCCGAGCTGCACGGCGACTATCCGCTCGACGGGCCCGCGTACCGGCCGGTCTGGGAGTTCGCCGCGGAGCGGGGCGTGCCGGTGCTGTCGCACAGCTACTTCGCGGGCGATCCGCTCGCGGTGTTCGCGGCCCTGGCCGACGAGTATCCCTCGGTGCCGCTCCTGCTCGGTCACGCCGGTCTCGACTACGGCCTCGACCGGGTCGTGGACGTGGTCGCCGGCCGCCCGAACATCCACCTCGACCTCACAGGACCGCTCTCCTGGGACGGCGTCGTCGAGTTCCTGGTGCGCGAGCTCGGGTCCGGGCGCCTGGTCTACGGCAGCGACATGCCGTTCATGAACGCCGCGCTCCAACTGGGCGGATGCGTGTACGCCCGGGTGGACCGCGAGGACAAGGAGCGCATCCTCGGGGCCAACGCCGCCGCGCTCTTCCGGGTGGACACCATGACGGAGGTGCCGGCATGACCCGGCTCGCCGGACGCACCGCCCTGGTGACGGGGGCGGCCCGCGGCATCGGCCGCGCCGTCGCCGCCCGCCTCGCCGCCGAGGGCGCCCGCGTCACCGCCTGCGACGTCCAGGCCGACCGGCTCGCGGCCGCGGTGGCGGAACTCAGCGGCGAGGTGGAACCCCTGGTCGCCGACGTCGCCGACCACGCCGCGATGGCCCGCCTGATCGGCGCGCGGCCGGTGCCGTACGACGTGGTGGTGAACAACGCGGCCGTCGCGCCGCGCATCCCGCTGGCCGACCTGAGCCCCGAGGACCTGCGGGAGACGCTGCGGGTCAACGTGGAGGCCGCCGTCTTCATCAGCAGGGAGGCCGGGCGGGCGATGTGCGCGGCCGGCCGCGGCTCCATCGTCAACGTGGCGTCGGTCAACGCGATGCGCGGCCAGCCCGACATGCTGCACTACAACGCGTCCAAGGCGGCGCTGGTATCGGTCACCCAGACGCTCGCGGTCGAGTACGCGCGGTTCGGCGTGCGGGTGAACGCGGTCTGCCCGGGCTCGACGTGGACCGAGATCTGGGCGGAGAGCGGCTGGGACGAGGAGACCAAGGCCCACTTCACCGGCCGGATCCCGCTGCACCGGTTCGCCGCCCCCGAGGAGATCGCCGCGGCGGTGGCGTTCCTCGCCGGGGACGACGCCTCGTACGTGACGGGTCACGCGCTCGTCGTCGACGGCGGCCTCACGGTCGGCATGTAGTGACCCAGTTCTCGATCTTCTGCGGCCCGCTGGACCTGGCGGGGGAGGGCGTCGGCACGGTCCTGGGCAACGTCCGCGAGCGCGCGGGCGTCGAGCGGATCGCGCCGGCCGTGGCCTACCACGCGGCCCGCGACCTGCTGCCGCACAACCCCCTGCGGGCGGTGGCGGACGGCGGCGCCGGCGTCTGCTTCAGGCCGGAGTGGGACCGCTATCCGGGCCCGGCCCTGCGGCCCGCGGAAAGCGAGTTCGCCATGGGCCGTGACCTGCTCGGCGAGCTGTGCGGCGCCGCCGGGTCGTACGGCGTGAAGGTGGACGCCTGGATCGTGTACCTCCACGACGATGGCCCAGGGGCGCGGCCCGGTGTGGTGCGCAACCTGTACGGCGACGCGTACCCGCACGTGCTGTGCCCCGCCTCCCCGGAGGTGCGGGCGTACGCGGTGGCGCTCACCGAGGACGTGTGCCGCTATCCGATCGGCACGGTGCTTGCGGAGGCGCCGCACTGGCTGCCGTTCGAGCACGGCCACGGGCACGAACGCCGGTCGGTTTCCCTCGACCCGGCCGCCGCGCTCCTGCTCGGGCTGTGCTTCTGCCGGCACTGCCGCCAGGCGGGCGGCGAACGCGGGGTGGACGTGCCGGACCTGCTCGCCGCGGCCTGGGCGCACGTCGAGGCCTGTCTCACCGGCGACCCGCCCGCGCCCGGCCCGGCCGGCCGGGTGTGGCGGGCCGGGCTGCGGGAGTACCTCGCCGCGCGGTGCGAGCGGGTGACCGCGCTGGTCGCCGACCTGGCCGCGGCGGCCGCCCGCGCCGGGGCCGGATTCCGGCTGCTCGACCTGTCCGCCGGGCTGCTCGGCTGGGCGGACGGCCGTCCCGAGGGCCCGCCCGGTGTCGCCGCGACCGGGGAACTGGGGGTGGACCCGGCCGGGGTCGGCCGCATCTGCCCGATCACCGTCACCGCCTACGCTCGCGACCCGATGCGGGTGCGCGCAGAGACGGCCGCCTACCGGGCCCAGGCCGGGCCCGCGGCGCGTCTCGGCGTCGCCCTGCGCCCGATGAGCCCCGACTGCGACTCCGCCGAGAACCTCGCCCGCAAACTCGGCGTCGCCCGCGATCTCTGCCTGGATCGCGTGGATTTCTATCACTACGGTCTGAGCCCGCTCGCGGCCCTCGACCGCATCCGCCAAGCACGCGCCATCGCCGCACGCCGAACCCACACCGAGGAGGAACCCGGATGCACCGACGTCGAAGCATCCTCTTAGCCGGGATCGTCGCGGCGACGATCTGCGCGGGGCCATTACAGGCCCCCGCGCAGGCCGAGCCGGTGCCCCCGCCCCTGGGCGGTCAGCAGGTCTGGCCGAACCTGAGCGAGCCGTACGTCGAGGGCGTGCGGGAGGCGCTGCGGTCCGGGACGGACCTGTGGGGCGAGCACCTGATCTCCATGCCGGAGGGCCCCACCTTCGAGAACATCAAGGACTACCTGGTGCCCATCGCGACGGGCGGCGTCGCGACCGGCGAGCCGGACAACGGCGCCCTCGGCGTCTCCGACACGGGCTACCACTACCTGCCGCTCACGCTGCCGCAGGGCGACACGGCGAAGACGCAGTCGCCGCCCGAGCCGACCTCCAACCACTACGCGCTGCACACCGCGGACGGCAGCGGCGTCACCGCCGACTGGCACACCCCGTGCGAGGCCGCGCCCTGGACCAAGGACTACTCGGAGGCGTTCACCGCCCGCTGCGCGAACTTCTGGCAGGCCCAGTTCTTCGTGGGTGCCGACGGCGCCGAGCGCTACGGCTCCGACCTCGGCAGACTGACCGGGCAGACCCTGCTCGACGGCTACCTGCCGGTCCTGCGCACGGGCTACCGCGACGCCGCCGGGGTGGACTACGTCCAGGAGTCCTTCGCCGCCCGCGTGCCCGAGACCTCCTCCTTGGTGAGCTTCGTGAAGATCACCGCCACCGGCAGGGGGACCGCTCGTGCCGCGAGGTTCCGCGTCCACGTACGGGACCCGAAGAGCCCCGGCCTGACGCTGGACGGGCACAAGGTGAAGGCCGGGCGGAACGTCTACCTGCTCGCCGACGGCCGGCCCGCGCTCACCGGCGGCGACCTGACCTACGACCTGGACCTGTCGAGGGGCGCGCGCACCGTCACCCTCGTCGTGCTCAACAACCCCGCCGAGGTGCGCGGCGACGGCGTCTCCGCGCTGCGCAGGTACCAAGCGGCGCGCGAGGACGTGGCGCGCTACTGGCGCGGCAAGCTCGACGGCGGGGCGAAGATCTCCATCCCCGAGGAGTACGCGACCGACGCGCTGCGCAACCTGCTGATCCAGAACCTCACCATGGGCTGGCGCTACAGCATCGGCAACTTCTACGAGCAGCAGTACGTGCCGGAGATGGTCGACACGGTGTCCGCGCTGGGCGAGTTCGGCTTCACCGACGACTACCGCAACAACCTGCAGACGCTGCTCGACCTGACGAAGGAGGGCGGCCCCGCCTACCCCGTCATGTACCGGAACTGGGAGCAGGGCGCCAAGCTGCTGGCCGCCGCCCGCTACTACCGGCTCACCGGCGACCGGAAGTTCGTCGAGCGCAACCTGGACAAGCTGCGGGGCTACCTGGACGACTACGTCCGGCAGGCCGCAGCCGACCCGCACGGCATCCTGGAGAAGCAGCGCTGCTGCGAGGACAACTGGAACGCCGGATACTGGACGCACGCCCAGCTCGTCTCGTGGTGGGGCTGGCGTGACATGGTCGAGGTGTTCCGGCGGACCGGCCGGCAGGACCTGGTGGACGCCTACGCGGGGCCGTTCGACACCTTCGGCCGCAACCTGCGGACGGTGATCGACGCGTCGAAGGTGGAACTGCCCGACGGATCCCTGTTCGTGCCCAGGGAACTGCTGTCCGGCGACCAGCCGTACGAGACGATCACGCAGAGCCGCGACTCCAGCTACTGGAACCTGCTGGCCTACTACGGCTACGCCTCGGGCTTCTTCACCCAGGAGGAGAACGCGAAGCTGCTGAAGTACGTCCACACGCACGGCGGCACCTTCCTCGGCATGGTGCGGTTCAACTACACCGGCCAGGCGATCGGCGACTGCAAGCCCGACGGGCTCGCGGGCTACGAGGGCACCGGCGTGGACCAGGTCTACGGCTACCAGTACAACCGGTTCCTCGCGAACAACGACGAGGCAGACCGGCAGGTGCTCTCCTTCTACGGGCAGCTCGCCCACGGGTTCTCCCGCGACACGTTCATGGTCGGGGAGGGGGCGAACCTCGACCCGTGCCCCGGCAAGTTCCACCGCGGCACCTGGTTGTCGCCGCTGAGCGCCAACAACGCCTCGTTCCTCAAGGATCTGCGGGAGATGCTGGTGCACGAGGAGGGCGACGAGCTCGGCAGGCCCACCGGCCTGCGGCTCGCCTCGGCCACACCCCGCGGCTGGCTGGCGGACGGCAAGACCGTGGGAGCCGGCGACCTGCCCACCGTCTACGGCCCGGTCGGCTACACGCTGACCTCCCAGCTGTCGAAGGGAGTGGTCCGCGCCGACGTGCGGCTGCCCTCCGGCCTCCGCGGCGCCGCGGTGAAGCTGAGGCTGCGCGTGCCCGCCGGTCACACCCTGACCGGGGCGAAGGCGGGCGGCCGTACGCTGCCGGTGACCGGCGACACGATCGACCTCACCGGCCTGAGCGGGCACGTCACCGTGACGGCGCGGTTCTCGCGCTGACCGGCCCGATCTCCCACCGGCCGGTCTGACCGGGCGTCTCGGCGTGACGGCACCGCTGCCACGCTTACCGGCCTGCCGCGGCGGCGAACTGGCGATGGCGCGCCGCCCCGGCAGCAGGCGGGCGGGGCCCGGTTGGGCTCCGCGGCCCCGCCCGCCACCTCCGCTCGGGGTGATCCGCGACGGCATGCTGCTCGTCGTACGGCCGGGGCGCCCGACATAAGCGCCCCGGCCGCGGGTCGGCCGTCGTTCTTCCCCTGCCGGGCCCGGCTCGTACAGGCTGGGGGCGGCACCTCCCATCGACTCGTGAAGGCGTACATATGCGACTTGTTCGTGGTTACCTCCTCGATCACACCGGCGCCTCGGGCCCCGCGCGCTGGGCGGTCCGCGACGAGGAGGGCGACCGCCTGCTTCCCGAGGACTTCTCGCTCGGGGAGGCGCTCTCGTCCGGCCTCGGCCACTTCCGCCGGTCCCTCGCGGCGGCGACCGGCGAGGCCGTGACGCTGGCCTCGCTCGCGGCCCCCGTGGACCACTGGACGGAGGTCTGGGCCGCCGGGGTCACCTACCGCAGATCGCGGGAGGCGCGCAGAGAGGAGAGCCGCGCCCCCGACGTCTACGAGATGGTGTACGACGCTCCCCGCCCCGAGCTGTTCTTCAAGTCGCTCGGCTGGCGGGTGCGCGGGCACGGGCAGGCGATCGCCGTACGGCCCGACTCGTCCTGGAACGTCCCGGAGCCTGAGCTGGCCGTGGTCGTCTGCGCCAACGGGGAGATCGCCGGTTACACCATCTGCGACGACGTGAGCTCCCGTTCCATCGAGGGCGAGAACCCGCTGTACCTCCCGCAGGCGAAGGTCTACCTCGGCGGCACCGCGCTGGGGCCGGGGATCCGCCCCGCCTGGGAGGTGCCGGACCCCTACGCCCTCGGCATCCGTCTCGGCATCTCGCGCGGTTCCCGGGAGATCTGGGCGGGCTCGGCGAGCACCGGCCAGCTGCACCGGCGGATCGACGACCTGGTGGAGCACCTCCTGCGCGCCGACCGGTATCCGTACGGGGTGGTGCTGGCCACCGGCACCTGCCTGGTGCCCGAGTCGGATTTCACCCTGACGCCCGGCGACGAGGTGCGCATCGAGATCGACGGCCTGGGCCGTCTGGTCACCCCCGTGGGCACGGTCGCGGACATCGACCTGTGACCGGGGCAGCCGGCCGGTGATCGGGCGTCAGGGGGCCGGCGGCCTCGCACGGCATGAGGGCGCTCACGGTGAGGCGCTCGCCTGCTCGCCGGGCGAGGCGGCCGGCGTGCCGTGCGCCGCCCGGGCGGCGACGATGGCGTCCGCGTGGTCGCGGATCCAGGCCGTCAGGCCGCGCAGTGGTTCGCTGATGCCGGCGCCCAGCGGCGTCAGCCGGTAACTCACCTGGGGCGGCGCCGACGGCACGACGGTGCGGTGCACCAGGCCGTCCTGGGCGAGCGTGCGCAACGTCTGGGAGAGCATCTTCTCGCTGATGCCCTCGATCTTCTCGCGTAGCTCGAAGAACCGGTGCGGTCCGCCGGACAACGCGGTCAGCACCAGCACGCCCCAGCGGCTCGTGACATGCTCCAGCACCATGCGTGCGGCGCAGTCGCTGTGAAACGCGTCACTCAACGGCTCCGCCTCCACCGTCCGGCCTGGGTCCCGACTTTAATCTCATGAGCTTACCTAAAGGTACGTCCTTACCAGAAGAAAGCCCGCTTCCTATCGTGACTCATCGAGCCGAGAGGAGACGGAGATGGAGAAGGTCGCACTCGTGACAGGTGCCGGCCGGGGGATCGGCGCCGCGACCGCCCGGGAACTGGCGACGCGGGGATATCACGTGATCGTGAACTACCGCCGGGACGAGGCGGCGGTCAAAGCAGTGGTCGACGCGATCGAGGAGGCCGGGGGGACCGCCGAGCCCGTCCGGGCCGACGTGCGCGAGCCGCGGCAGGTGGAGGACCTGATCGCGGCCTGCCGCCGCCTCGACGTCCTGGTGTGCAACGCGAACATCCAGCCGCCGTTCGCCCCGTTGGAGCTGATGGCCTGGGAGGACTTCGCCGGGAAGGTGACCGGTGAACTCGCCGCCGTGTTCCACGTCAGCAAGCTCGCTCTCGCGAGGATGCGCGAGGAGCGACAGGGCCGGATCGTGTACGTCTCCAGCGTCGCCGCCGGCCTCGTCCGTCCGGGAGGCGTCGCGCACGCGTCCGCGAAGGCGGCGCTCGAGGCCTTCGCCCGGCAGGTGGCCGGAGAGGCCGGGCCGTGCGGGATCACCGTCAACATCGTGGCCCCCGGCGCGGTTCGCACCGACGCCTCGGCAGGGCTTCGCACCCCCGACGTGGAGGCCGCACTGGGCAGGCGTTCGGTCCTGGGGCGCATGCTGGAGCCCGAGGACGTGGCCGCGGTGATCGCCACGGTCGCCGACGGGGGCTTCCACGCCGTCACCGGGACCCGCGTCACCGTGGACGCCGGACACGGCATTCTCCTCGACCAGTGAGGCGGCGGTCGCGCGACCGCCCGGACGGCACCTTGGCATGACATCGGCATGAAGTCGGCATGACGTCGGCATGGCGTCGGCTGCTCCCGCGCGGAGCGCCAGGCGCCCGGAGCGGCCGTGAGGGGCGAGCAGGCCGGATCGGGGAGGCGAGACGGCTCCGGCGGCGCGCGTCGGCCGATCGTCCAGGTTGTGCCCGCCTCGCGTGCCTCACCGGCCGGTGGCGCCGTCGATCCGCTCGCGGAGCAGGTCGGCGTGCCCGTTGTGGCGCGCGTACTCGGCGATCATGTCCACCAGGATGCGGCGCAGCGAGATCGGCTGTCCGCTGGCGCGGTGCACTCCGGTCTCGTCCAGTGAGCGGGCGGCGGCCACGATCTCGCGGGAGCGCTCGCACTCCGCCCGCCACACGGCGAACGCCTCGTCGACGTCCCCGCCCAGATCCTCGAAGTCCTGGTCGGGGTCGTCGTCCGAGTAGTAGAGGAGCGGAACGTCCTCACCGGCGAACTGGATGCGGAACCACCACCGCTCGACGCCCCCGAGGTGACGAAGGATGCCGTGGAGACTGAGCCCGGACGGCGGAACCCCCTTGTCCGACAGCCGCTCCTTCGGAACGCCCGAGCACTTGAGCGCGAACGTCTCACGGTGCCAGTCGAGGCAGGCCGTGAGGACCTCCCGCTCGTCGCCGACGAGGGGAGGGGCGGTCCGGGAGTCGTCGTCCCACTTCTTCGAGTAGTTCGCCTCGGGAATCTCGCTCATGGGTTCGACCCTGCCAGACGGCCCCGACAGTTCCGCCCGCCGCGCTCCTGGCCGGTGCGGCGGCCGTCCGCGGCCGGGCCCGGTTTTGTCGGAGTGCGTGGCTACTGTGCGGCGGGTGAAGGAACGGTGGGGCCGGGCCGCGACCCAGAGCACGGGCGACGCCGAGGCAGGCCGCGCCCGAGCCGGCGCCGAGGCCGGTGGCCGGGCGGCGGCCAGGCGCACCCAGGCCGAGCAACGGGAGCGCAGGGTCGCGGCGGGCCTGTCGGAGCTGGAGCGGTGGCTCGCCGACCAGATCGGGCAGGGGATCGCACCGGCACGCCAGACAGGCCCGGCGGACTGGGACGACCTGGCCAGGCGGCTGGTCGACGCGCAGGCCCCCGGCGTGGCCGGCACGGTCACCCGGCTCTCTCGCGTGCTCGCCGCCGACGACTGGCCGAGCCTTCTCCTCGAGGAGTACGCGCTGCTGCATCTGCTCGCGGTCGCCTACCGCCGCGCCGCCGCCCTGCCCGGGCCGCTGCGGCAGACCGTGCGGGCACGGGTCGGCTTCCCGGTCACCAGGGAGTCCGTCCTGGCCACCCCGGCGGTGCGGGACCACTGGGACGTCGTGGGCACACGCGACGAGGAGCAGGAGCGCCTGGTCGCCCGGCGGGTGTGGCTGGCGGGCCGCACGACGGGCCGGGTGGCGATGGTGCTGTCGTTCGCGCCGGTCGGGCAGCCGCTCGACCCGTTCCCGCCTCCTGGCACGACGATCGACGCGGATCTGGCCTTCTACCCGGGGGCGTCGCCGCTGCGGGCCCTGGTGGCCGAGCGGCGGGGCCTCGTCGACGCTGGACCGCCGCCGGGGACGAACGTCTCCCGGGTGCCCGCGCTGATCGCCGAGGTGCTCGCGGCCGATCCCTGGACCGACTCCTGGCCGCTGGTGCTCGCCGGCGTCATCCCCTGCCAGGACGGCCTCGCCGACGAGGAGGGGAACGCGCTGCCCCTGCACCCGTCGGCGGGCGTCCCGTGGCGGCTGCTGGCCGTCTCCGGCGGGCGGCCGGTGACGGTCGCCGCCGAGTGGACGCCGCGCGGGATGCTCCCGCTCACGACCTGGGACGAGGAAGGCGCGGTGGTGCGGTTATGACCCCGGTCAGGCCGCTCCCCGCGGAGCGTGGCGCCTGGTGTTCCCGCGAGAGAAGGCTTCGCGGCTTTCCCGGAAGGAGGAGTGCCGCATGGTGACCGCTTCCTGGGAGGAGACGGTGTCCACCGCGCTGGTGGGCGCCGACCGCCGCGCCGTCCCGCCGGAGAGCCTGCTGGAGCAGGCCGCCGAGCAGGTGGTCCGGATGCGCGCGGGCCGGCGGCCGGGCAGGGGCGGGCCGCCGGCCCCGGCGGCGGCGGAGACGCTGCCGCTCGTGCCCGCCGCCGCCGCGGACCGGCTGGCCCGCATGCTCGCCGGTGAGCAGAGCAGGCTGCTGACCGAGTGGCTGGAGACGGCCGCCGCGCGGCGGGTGCGCGTTCCGGCCGAAATGATCCCCGGGCTGCTCGACCTCGGGGCGCGGGACCGGTCGATCCGCGCCTGCGTGGGGGCGGTCACCGGTGCCCGGGGCCGCTGGCTCGCCGGTCTCAACTCCGCCTGGGCGTACCTGCTGGCGGAGCCGGCGCCCGTGCCGCCCGACGAGGTGTGGGAGCTCGGCACGAGCGGCGACAGGCGCGCCTTTTTGACCGCGCTGCGCCGCCGAGACCCCGCGGCGGCGCGGGAACTGCTGGAACGCGGCTGGAGCGCGGAGACACCGGAGGACCGGGCCGTCTTCGTGACGATCCTCGCCGACGGCCTCGGCATGGCCGACGAGCCGTTCCTGGAGGCGGTGCTCGACGACCGGCGCCGCGAGGTGCGGCAGGCCGCCGCCGACCTCCTCACCCGCCTGCCGCGGTCGCGGCTGGCGCTCCGCATGACCGCACGGGCGCGCCGGTTCGTGACCGGGAACGGCTCCGGGCTCCGGGCGGAGCCGCCGCCGGCCTGCGACGCCGCGATGGAGCGCGACGGCGTCAGGGCGCGGCCGCCCGCCGGGATGGAGACGCGGGGCTGGTGGCTGCAGCAGGTGGTGGCGCACACGCCGCTGTCGTTCTGGCCGGGTCACCTCGGCATGCCGCCGGACGAGATCGCCGGGGCCGGGATCGGCGACTGGGAGCGGGAGGTCCGCATGGGCTGGACCCGGGCCGCCATCCTGCAGCGGGACGCGACGTGGGCGCGCGCCCTGTTCGAGGCCGAGCCGCTGACCGACCTGCTGGCCGTGCTCCCGCCGGAGGAGCGGTCCCACCGGGCGGCCGAGCTGGTGGCGGGCCATCCGGTGGACGGCCAGATGGTCATGATGCTGGGCGGCGTGCCGCGGCCGTGGGGGCACCGGCTGGCGAGGGCCGTGCTCAAGAAGATCGTAGAGACCACGCGCACGCAGCCGTGGAACGCCGGCGAGCTGATCCGGCTGGCGGGCGAGCGGTTCGACCCCGCGATGCACGAGCACGCCGGGGAGGTCCCCGAACTGGCCGCGACCCTGCGATTCCGCTTCGACATGCTGAAGGAGCTTGCGTGACCACCGTTCTGCGCCCGCACGCGGAGGACCAGTTCGCCGACGAGCTGGCGATCCTCGCGAAGACCGACGACCGGCCGCGCCCGCCGGGCTGGCGGCTGTCGCCCTGGGCGGTGACGACGTACGTGCTGGGGGACGGCGGCCAGATCACGCCGAAGTACATCGGCCCGCGCAGGATCGTCGAGGTCGCGGTGGCGACGCTCGCCACCGACAGGGCGCTGTTGCTGCTCGGCGTGCCCGGCACGGCCAAGACCTGGCTGTCCGAGCACCTCGCCGCGGCGATCAGCGGCGACTCGACCCTGCTCGTGCAGGGCACGGCCGGCACGGCGGAGGAGGCCGTCCGCTACGGGTGGAACTACGCGCGGCTGCTGTCGGAGGGCCCCTCCCGCCGGGCGCTGACGCCGAGCCCCGTCATGCGGGCGATGGCGGAGGGACGGCTGGCCCGGATCGAGGAGCTCACCCGCATGCCGTCCGACGTGCAGGACGCCCTGATCACCGTGCTGTCGGAGAAGACGCTGCCGATCCCGGAGCTGGGGGAGGAGGCGCAGGCGGCCAAGGGCTTCAACGTCATCGCCACCGCCAACGACCGCGACCGCGGGGTCAACGACCTGTCGAGCGCGCTGCGCAGGCGGTTCAACACCGTCGTGCTGCCGGTCCCGGCCACCACGGAGGAGGAGGTCGACATCGTCGCCCGGCGCGTGGCGCAGCTCGGCCGCTCACTGGAGCTGCCGGAGACCGTGACCGGGCTGGAGGAGATCCGCCGCGTGGTGACGGTCTTCCGGGAGCTGCGCGCGGGCGTGACCGCCGACGGGCGGACCAAGGTCAAGTCGCCCAGCGGCACGCTCAGCACGGCGGAGGCCATCTCGGTCGTCACCAACGGGATCGTGCTCGCCGCCCACTTTGGGGACGGTGTGCTGCGCCCGGCCGACGTCGCGGGCGGCATCGTCGGAGCGGTGGTCCAGGACCCGGTGTCCGACCGCGTGGTGTGGCAGGAGTATCTGGAGACCGTCGTCCGCGACCGCGGCGACTGGCGCGACTTCTACCGGGCCTGCCGCGATGCCGGCTGAGATCGCCGCCGGTGCCTCGTCCGGCCCGGAGGTGTCGGTGCCGCGTTTGTCGGTACCGCGTTTGACGGTGCTGGGGGTGCGGCACCACGGGCCGGGATCGGCCAGGGCCGTGCGTGACGAGCTGGACAGGATCCGGCCCGACCTGGTGCTCGTCGAGGGCCCGCCCGAGGCCGACAACCTGCTGGCGCTCGCCGCCGACCCCGGCATGCGCCCGCCCGTCGCGCTGCTGGCGTACGTGCCGGGGGAGCCGTCGCGGGCCGCCTTCTGGCCGTTCGCGGAGTTCTCTCCGGAGTGGCAGGCGATCGCCTACGCCGCCAGGGCGGGCGTCGAGGTGCGGTTCTGCGACCTGCCCGCCGCGCACGGTCTCGCGCTGGGCGCCGACCCCGTACGCCGCGACCCCATCGGCGAGCTGGCCCGTGCGGCGGGGTACGACGACCCGGAGCGGTGGTGGGAGGACCTGGTCGAGCACCGGGGCGAGGCCGGGACGCTCGACGTGGTCGCCGAGGCGATGCGGGCCGTGCGCGAGGGGCACGCCGCGGAGGGCGTCGAGGCCCGGCGCGAGGCGTACATGCGCAGGACGGTGCGGAAGGCGGCACGGGAGGGCTTCGCCCGGATCGCGGTGGTATGCGGGGCCTGGCACCTGCCCGCGCTGACCCCGCCCGCGCTGACCCTGCCCGCGCTGACCCTGCCCGCGCTGACCCTGCCCGCGCTGACCCTGCCCGCGCTGACCCCGCCCACGCTGACCCCGCCCACGCCGTCCCCGCCGGGACGCCGCGCCCGGGGGTCCGGACTCACCGCCGGGTCCGGCCCGGAGGCGCCGGACGGGCCGGGCCGCCCGCCCTCCGCGGCCGAGGACGAGCGGCTGCTGCGCGGCCTGCCCAAGGTCAGGGTCGAGATGACGTGGGTGCCGTGGACCCACGGACGGCTCGCCGCGGGCGCGGGCTACGGCGCGGGCGTCGCCGCGCCCGGATGGTACGAGCACCTGTTCACGGCGCCCGACCGCCCGGTGGAGCGCTGGCTCGCCCGCGCCGCCGCGATCCTGCGGGAGGAGGACCTGCCCGTCTCCTCCGCGCACGTCATCGAGGCCGTACGGCTGGCCGAGGGACTGGCGGCGCTGCGCGGCAGGCCGCTCGCCGGGCTGTCGGAGGTCACCGAGGCGGTCAGGGCGGTGCTGTGCGACGGCGACGAGCTGCCGGTCGAGCTGGTCCAGCGGCGGATGGTCGTGGGGGAGCGGCTCGGGCGGGTGCCGGACGCCACGCCGATGGTGCCGCTGCGGCGGGACCTGCGCGACGAGCAGCGGCGGCTGCGCATGAAGCCCGAGGCCATGGCCGGGGAGCACGACCTCGACCTGCGCAGGCCGCTCGACCTCGGCCGCAGCCGGCTGCTGCACCGGCTCGCCCTGCTCGACGTGCCCTGGGGGACGGCCCGGCGGGCCCGGAGCAAGGGGACGTTCAAGGAGTCGTGGTCGCTGGAGTGGCGTCCTGAGCTCGACGTGGCCCTCATCGAGGCCGCCGTGTGGGGGATCACGGTCGAGGCGGCGGCGGCGGCCCGGGTGCGGGCCCTCGCGGGCGGCGCGGGCCTGCCCGAGCTGGCCGCGCTGGTCGAGCGCTGCCTGCTCGCCCACCTGCCGGACGCGCTGCCGTACGTCCTGGGGCGGATCGAGGACCGGGCGGCGCTCGACGGCGAGGTGCGCCACCTCATGGGGGCGCTGCCCGCGCTCGTGCGGGCCCGCCGCTACGGGGACGTGCGCGGCACCGAGGGCCTCGCGGGCGTCACCGAGTCGATGCTCGCGCGGATCTGCGCCGGGCTGTCGCCCGCCCTGACGGGGCTGGACGAGGACGCGGCCCGCGAGATGGCGGCGCTGATGGACGGCGTCCACACCGCGGCCGGGCTGATGGGGAGCGGCCGGTGGCTCACGACGCTCGCCGGGATCGCCCGGCGCGACGACCTGCCGGGGCTGCTCGACGGCCGGATCGTGCGGATCCTGTCCGACGCCGAGGCCCTGGAGGACGATGTGGCCGCCCGCATGGCGCGGTCGATGTCGCCCGGCAACCCCCCGGCCCGGTCGGCGGCCTGGATGGAGGGCTTCCTGTCCGGGGGCGGCCTGCTGCTCGTCCACGACACGCGCCTGCTCGCCACCGTGGACGCCTGGCTCACCGGCCTGTCCCCCGAGGCGTTCGTGGACGTGCTGCCGTTGCTGCGGCGCACGTTCGGGGCGTTCCCGGCGCCGGAGCGGCGGATGATCGGCGGGCGGGTCCGCTCCGGTTCCACACTCCGTTCCTCCGCACCGGGCTCCTCGGAAGCGGGCGGCGCCGAGGGGGCGGACTGCGACGACGGCCTGGCGGCGGGGGCCGTGCGAACCGTGCGCGAAATCCTGGGACGAGAGACGGGCGGGAGGCCCTGATGGGCGGCGAGGACGAGCGGCTGCGCCGCTGGCGGCTGGTGCTGGGCGGCGCGGCGGAGGGGACGCTGGAGGGAGCGGACGCCCGCATGGACGCCGCCCTCACGGCTCTCTACGACGGGCAGGAGCGGCGCGGCGCCGGCCTCGGCGCGTCCGCGCCACGGGTGGCCCGATGGCTGGGGGACATCCGGGAACACTTCCCCGCCGGCGTCGTGCAGGTCATGCAGAAGGACGCCATCGAGCGGCTCGACCTGACCCGGCTGCTGCTGGAGCCCGAGATGCTGGAGGCCGTCGAGCCCGACGTGCACCTGGTGGGCACGCTGCTGTCCCTCAACCGGCTGATGCCGGAGCGGGCCCGCGAGTCGGCCAGGGCCGTCGTCCGCACGGTCGTGCGGGAGCTGGAGGCGCGGCTGACGCGGCGCACCGTCGCGGCCGTCACCGGCGCCCTCGACCGCTCGGCCAGGACCCACCGGCCCAGGAGGGCGGCCGAGGTCGACTGGGACCGTACGATCCGGGCGAACCTGCGCAACTACCTCCCCGAGCGGAAGACCGTCGTGCCGTCCCGGCTGGTCGGGTACGCCCGCGGGCAGCGGGCCGTCCGGCGGGAGGTCGTGCTGGCCGTCGACCAGAGCGGATCGATGGCCGCCTCGGTCGTGTACGCGGGCGTCTTCGCGGCGGTGCTCGCCTCGATGCGCTCGCTCAAGACCTCGCTCGTGGCCTTCGACACGGCCGTGGCCGACCTCACCGACCGGCTGCGCGACCCCGTCGAGGTGCTGTTCGGCACCCAGCTGGGCGGCGGCACCGACATCAACCGGGCCGTGGCCTACTGCCAGAGCCTCGTCACCCGGCCGGCCGACACGATCTTCCTGCTGATCAGCGACCTGTACGAGGGCGGGCCGCGAGAGGAGATGCTGCGCCGGATCGCCGCCATGACCGCCGCCGGAGTGCAGGTGATCGTGCTGCTCGCGCTGTCGGACGAGGGGGCGCCGCAGTACGATCACGACAACGCGGCGGCGCTGGCCGCGATGGGCGTCCCGGCCTTCGCCTGCACGCCGGACGCCTTTCCCGGTCTCATGGCGGCCGCCATCGAGCGCCGGTCCTACGACCAAGGTCGCATGGCCGCTCCCGGCCGGTGATTTGTAATGTCCGTATCATGACTTCGGTAATGACCGCCCCAACTGTTTTCAGCCAGCGATACCGCGCCCTGAGCGTCGGGATCGTGGCCCTGGTGATGTTGGTGGCGTTCGAGTATCTGGCGGTGGCCACCGCGATGCCCCTGATCGGCCGCGAGCTGAACGGCTACCACCTCTACGGCCTGGCGTTCAGCGGCGGCATGGCGGCCAACGTCATCGCGACGGTGGTCGGCGGGCGCTGGAGCGACGCGCGGGGGCCGTTCCCCGCCCTGTGGACGGGCGTGGCGGGATTCGTCGCCGGGCTGGCCGTCTCCGGGTTCGCGCCCGCCATGGAGATCTTCCTCGTCGGCCGGTTCCTCCAGGGGCTCGGCGGCGGTCTGTTCAACGTGGCGTTGTACGTCCTCGTCGCCCAGGCGTACCCCTCCGCCATGCATCCACGGGTGTTCTCGGCGCTGGCCGCGGCGTGGGTGCTGCCGTCCGTGGTCGGCCCGGCCGTCACCGGATCCGTCGCGGAGACCTTGAGCTGGCGCTGGATCTTCCTGGGCGTGGCGGTGCTGTCGGTCCCCGCCGCGCTGATCATGTGGCGGGGCCTGCCCGCGTCGGCCGGGCAGCCGAAGGAGGCGATGGGCCGGGCCTTCCTGCCCCGGTTCGCCTGGGGTGTGTGCGCCGCCGTCGGCGCGGCCCTGCTGCAGTACGGCAGCGGCGCGGCGGGCGCGGGGATCCTTCTGGCGGTCGCCGGGCTGGCGGTCCTCGCGCTGACGTTGCCGAGACTGCTGCCGCAGGGGACGCTGCGCGCGGCCCGCGGCCTGCCCACCGTGATCGCGCTGCGCGGCCTGGCCGCCGGGTCGTTCTTCGCCGCCGAGGTGTTCGTCCCGCTGATGCTGGTGCAGGAGCGGCACCTGAACACGGCCGAGGCCGGGCTCGCGCTCACCGGAGGGGCCCTCGCATGGTCGCTCGGCTCGTGGATCCAGGGGCGCAGGCCCCACGCGCGGGCGCTGACCATCCGCCTCGGCGCGACGCTGATCGCCGCCGGCATCTGCGTCACCGCTCTGATCGTCATCCCCGCCACGCCGGCCGTCGTGGTCTTCGCGGGCTGGGTGGTGGCGGGCCTGGGCATCGGCATGGTCTTCCCGACACTGTCGGTGCTGGTGCTGGAGCTGTCGGCGCCGGGGGAGGAGGGCCGCAACAGCGCGTCGCTGAGCATCGGCGAGTCGGTCTTCTCCGTCGTCGCCGTCGCGATCACGGGGGCGCTGTTCGCCGCGTACGGGGGTCGGCCGTGGGTCTACCTGACGTGCCTGGGCCTGCTCGTCGTCATGGCGGGCACGGCCACGCTCGTCGGGGGCCGTTTCGAGCACCGCCGCGAAGCGGGCACCATGGAGGTCTAGGGAATCCCGGAAATCCCGCCGTGGAGCAGGCCGGCCGGACGCAAGGCTCCCCGAGCCGCCGGCGGGATCCGGGGAAAGAAGCGAGGGGATCCGAGTGCCGCGTGTCCGGGAACTGGAGGTCTTCAGGATGACCCTGCCGTACGGCAGGCGTCCGGAGACCGTCCTGATCAAGATCACGGACTACGGCGGCATGGTCGGCTGGGGCGAGGCCGTCGATCCCGCCGAGGCCGGCCCGCTGGAGCGGGCCCTGCCCGCGCTCATCGGCCTCGACTGGGAGCACCCGTCGGAGCTGGGGGAGATCCCCGGCGGCGCGGCCGGCGATATGGCCTGCTGGGACCTGTGGGGCCGCATGAACGGCGTCCCGCTCGCCCACGCCCTCGGCGGCAGCCGTACGTCGCTGATCGCGACCGTCAGGCTGGCGGCGGACCGCTCGCTGGAGAGCATGGTCGCCCGGGTGAACCGGCACGTCTGCGCGGGCTACGGGCACGTGACGCTGGACGTCCATCCCGGCTGGGACGTCGAGCCGCTGCGCGCCGTGCGCGCCGCCTACCCCGGCCTGGCCATCGCGGTGGACGGGCGCGGCGCCTACACCGAGATCGCCCAGCTGGAGGCGCTGGACGCCTACGGGGTGGTGGCCATCGAACGCCCCTTCAAGGACCTGCTGACCAGCGCCGACCTGCAGGACCGGGTGTCTGCCGCGGTCGCGGTCGAGGTGACCTCCGTGAGCGAGCTCGACGAGGCGGTGAGCCTCAAGGCGGGCCGGGCGATGCTGCTGCGCCCCGCGAGGTTCGGCTCGCTCGGCGCCGTACGGCTCGCGCACGACCGCGCGGTGGAGGCCGGGTGGGACATCGTCTGCGCCGGCGGCCTCGGCGCGGGGCTGGCCCGGGCCGCGACGGTCGCCGTCGCCAGCCTGCCGGGCTGCTCGCTGCCCAGCGACGTGGCCGAGCCGCCGCGCAGCGCCCAGGTGGTGCTCCCGCCGGTCGGCGCGTCCGGCGGGGTCGTCGCCGTGCCGCTGACCCAGCCCGGTCTCGGGCACACCGTGGACGAGGACCGGGTGCGCCGCATGGCCCGCGAGTCGTTCCGCGTCTGATCCGCGAGCCGGCGGCGTCCGACGGCTGCTGCACGCGGGCGTCCGCGACGAGGACGCGCGGGACCTGGCGACCACGGTCATCAGCACGCTGGAAGGCGCCGAAGTGACGGCCCAGGTCCTCCGCGGCGAAGAGCCCTGCGCGCGGCGGGCCGTCAGCTGGCCCGCCTGGTCGGGTCGTACGAGACGGGCGTCGCGGAACGCCGGGACCGCCGGGACGAGGAGCGGGGCTGAGCCCCCTGCCCGGTGCGCGGCGAGTCTCCGGCCGCCGGCCCCCGCGTGCGCTCACCGCCGCGGACGGGAAGTGACGGGGTCAGCGCGCCATCGCCGTGTGGCGCTCTCGCCGCCGGCGGGGTCAGCGTGCCATCGCCGTGTGGGGCGCCCCGCAGCCGTCGTCGATCGGGCTCGGCGTCCCCGGCGGCGAGAGCACGGGCGTGGGGGAGGGCGTCGGGGAGTGCCGGTGCCGGCGCGGCCCCGGAGCGGGCGAGGGCGTGGCGGAGGGGCCGGCCTGGGCGTGGACCGAGGCGTGGATCGCCCTGGCCGTGAGCAGCCGGATCCGCTCCCAGTCGGGATAGGCGGTGTTGATCAGGGGCGGCACGAACTGCAGGCTGGTGATCGAGGCATGCTTGACCTTCCAGGCCAGCGGCACCAGGTGCTCCAGCATGGGCCGGGGCACGTCGGTGCGGACGATCCTGCGCGTGACCGCCGCGATCTCGGTGAACCGCGTCAGCACCGTGGCCGGGTCGGCCTGGGAGAGCAGGGCCCCGAGGACGCATCGCTGCCGGTGCATCCGGTCGAAGTCGTCGCTGAAGGTGCGGGAGCGGGCGTACCACAGCGCCTCGCTGCCGTTCAGCCGCCGGGTGCCCGCCCTGACGGCGCCCTCGTTGTGCAGGCCGTACACGATGTCGCGGTCCACCGTCATGACGAGCCCGCCGAGCGCGTCGATCATCTTCGCGAAGCCCCAGATGTTGACCAGCGCGTACCAGTCGATCCGTAGGCCCAGGATGTGGCCGACCGTCTCCTTGAGGACCTCGGCGCCCATGTGCCGCCGTCCGCCGAACAGCTCGGGGTGGTCGTCGGCGTACTGCCAGACAGAGAACAGCAGGTCCTCGCGCCAGCCGGGGCGATACTCCGGGAGCTGGAAACCGAACGGGAACCGGGCGGCCATGGGGCTGCCCGGAGGGAAGCGGACGTGTTCCAGGTTGCGGGGCAGGCCGAGCAGCACGGTGTTGCCCGTCCGCACGTCCACGCTGGCGACGTTGATGCTGTCGGTGCGCATCCCGATCCGGTTGCTGCCCCAGTCGCCGCCGAGCAGGAGCACGTTGACCCGGTCGCGGCCCGCCCACGGGTCGTCCGGGCGTACGGCGCCGCCCGCCTGGACGGCCCCGCCCGGCGCGGCGAACAGGGAGTCGAGAGTCCGCTCGGACACGCGTACATACCGGGCGGCGACCGCGAACGGCACCGCGACGACGACCGCGAGCACGCCCGCGGCCAGCCCGGTGAGGACCTGCCCCGAGCGGGGCAGCCGCCCGGGACGCAGGACGACGTACGAGCGGATGACCAGCCAGAACCAGGCGACGGCACAGGCCGCGAACACCAGTGAGATCTGGCCCAGCCAGCCCAGCGCGCGTCCGGCGAGGCCCGCGTCGGCGCCCACGGCCACGCCCGCGACACAGGCGACCACGGTCAGGTAGCCGCCGAGCAGGAGCAGCCCGGCGCGCCACCGGCCCGCTCGCAGGTGCGCCGCGCCGGGCAGCACCGCCGACAGCGCCACCCACCCGATGAGCGCGGCGGCTCTGAACGCCGGCCCGCCGCGACGCGTCGCCTGCGGGGCGCCGTTCGGAGGTGCCAGATCAGGGGTGACCACGCGTCAATTGAAGCGACACCGGCCGCCGAAAACCCGTGACCGGCCCGAGCCGGAGCAGTCCATACCGGCATTTGACCGAGGCTCGACCCGCGGCTCGGCCTACCAGGGGAAGGCGAACAGGCCGTAGTAGGCGGCGGTCACCAGTAGCAGCGCGGTTCCGCCGAGCACACCGGCGAGGACGCTCTTCTGCCAGGGCGTGGGCTCCCAGCCGTCCCGCAGGCCGCCGATCACCGCCGCGAACGTCGTGACCGTCTGCACGAGCATCACGATGGCGAGCAGGCGTACGACCAGCCATCCGGCCTGAACGGCGGGCCAGGCGCCGGCCTGGTTGACCGAGAACAGCACGATGAGGGTGATGAACGCCAGGACGGCGGCGAGCTCCCCCAGCCCGGTCCAGGCCATCCGGCGCAGCCGCCGCCTGATGGTGGGCCACAGCCGCACGCTGGCCTCCATCCTGGCCTGCAGCCGCAGGTCGCGACCGCGCAGCCGGACGACCATCTCGGTGACCGGCGCCGCGACGTATCCGACCGCGGCCAGGCAGAGCGTGAGCCACAGGATGGTGCTGTTCCCCCACCACGGCGCGGCCGGCACGTCGGCCGCCTCGAAGCGCTGCACCGGCGTCGCCCCCGCGATCGCCACCGAGGGCCTCGCCGTACGCGGCAGGTCCTTGATCCAGTTGGCCAGCGCGGGCAGGTAGTCCGCCGCGTACGGTCCGCCGCGGATCCGCATGGCGTGGTCGGCCCCGGCGAGGAAGCGGATCGTGTAGTCGGTGTTGCCGCCCTTGGTCAGGGCGCGGGTGAGCGTCTCGGTGCTCTCCACGAACGGGATGGACGGGTCGTCGGTGCCGTACAGCGCCAGGACGGGCTGGGTGATCCCGCGCAGGGCGGGCACCCCGTCGTACCGCAGGAAGTCGAAGCCGACCCCGCCCATCGCCCGGGTGAGCAGGTCGCGTACGCCGGTCGGGGCGTGCAGGCGCAGCAGCTGCTCGTTCAGCGCCCAGGCGACCTGGCGCAGCGGCGAGACGTTCGGAGAGGAGACCAGGACCACGAACGCGGCCCGCGGGTCGCGCGCGGCGGCGATCGGGACGACCCAGCCGCCCTCGCTGACGCCCCACAGGCCGGCCCGCGCCGGGTCGACGTCGGGACGCCCGCGCAGCACCCGCAGCATGCGCAGGGCGTCGTCGGCGAGCAGCCCGAAGTCGCGGCTGCGGAAGGAGTAGCCCACCGTCCGCTTGTCGTACGCCAGCGTCACGATGCCCGCCTGGGCGAGCCACTCGGCCTGCTGGGTGAACTCCCCGCCGTCGCCCGACCCCGAGCCCTGCACGAACACCATCGCGGGGTGGCGTCCCGGGGACAGGGGCGCCCTGATCGTCGCCTTCAGCGTCTCGTTCTTCGCCGGTACGAGCAGCGTCTCGGTACGGAACCGGTCGGTGCGGGCGACCGGCCGCACTTCGGCGGCGGGCTGGGGAGGTATATCGCGAAACTGGGGCGAAGCGGACAGAGGTGGGGGATCGAAGGCCGGTGGGGAGAGCAGATGGCCGACGGCGGCGAGGACCACCATCAGCACACCGGCGATCACCCCGAGAGTGCCCCGGCCGACGTTCATGAGGCCGCTCCCCCATGCGTGCTCGCGATACCGAACCCAGGCTAAGTCATTACTCCTCCTTTGCGTCGTGCACCAGAGGGGCGGTTGGGGCCGCGTTTGTCGGCGGGACCTGTTAGCTTCCTGCGACATGCGTGTCCTGCACAGCTCCGACTGGCACCTCGGCCGGTCGTTCCACCGCGAGAGCCTGCTCGGCGCCCAGGCCGCGTTCGTCGACCACCTGGTCGAGACCGTGCGGGCCGAGCGCGTGGACGTCGTGGTTGTCTCCGGCGATGTCTACGACCGGGCCCTGCCTCCCGTCGACGCGGTCGCGCTGTGCAACGAGGCGCTGGCCAGGCTCAAGGCCCTCGGCGCGCACACCGTGCTGATCAGCGGCAACCACGACTCCGCCGTACGGCTGGGCTTCGGCGCCGACCTCATGGAGCGGGTGCACCTGCGCACCGACCCCGGCAGGGCCTGGGAACCGGTCGTGATCGGCGACGTGGCGTTCTTCGGCATCCCCTACCTCGAGCCCGAGCTCGTCCGGGGGCCGTGGGAGCTGGCCGAGCGCAGCCACACCGCGGCCGTCACGTACGCGATGGACCGCGTGCGGGCGCATCCGGCGGCGCGCAAGGTGGTGCTCGCGCACGCGTTCGTCACCGGGGGAGAGGCCAGCGACAGCGAGCGGGACATCAGCGTCGGCGGGGTCTCGCACGTGCCGTTGAGCGCGTTCTCCGGGGTCGACTACGCGGCGCTGGGGCACCTGCACGGCCGTCAGGTGATGAGCGAGACGGTCCGCTACAGCGGCTCGCCGATCGCCTACTCCTTCTCCGAGGCCGGCCACACCAAGGGCTCGTGGCTGGCCGACCTTGACGCGGGCCGGACGGAGTTCGTCCCCGCACCCGTGCCCCGGCCGGTGAGCACGGTGCGGGGCCGCATCGACGACCTGCTGACCGACGGCCGCTTCGAGCGGTACGAGGACCACTGGCTGCAGGTGACGCTGACCGATCCGGTGCGGCCGCGCGAGGCGATGGAGCGGCTGCGCCGGCGCTTCCCGCACACGCTGGCGCTCGCCTTCGAGCCGGACGGCGCGGCTGCGGGACCGGTGGGCCGCGCCAGGATCGCCGGTCGGCCCGAGATCGAGGTGGCGCTCGACTTCGTCCGCGAGGTCCGCGGTGAGCCCGCGGACGACGACGAACGGCGCCTGCTGCAGGAGGCGGTCGAGGCGTGCCGCATCAAGGAGAGCGCGTGAGCGAGCGAATCGGTAAGCACAGTCGCGATTCGCGACGCGGCCACCTGCGGTCTCCGGCACGACGAGACCCGAGCCGCCAGGCGAGGGGTGGCATGAGCGGCCCGCCCGGCCCGTGGACGAGTGAGGAGGTCCGGTGAGGCTGCATCGGCTGCGCCTGGTCGCGTTCGGGTCGTTCCCCGGGACGGAGGAGGTCGACTTCGACGCGCTCGGCGAGGCGGGCCTGTTCCTGATCCACGGGCCGACCGGCGCCGGCAAGACGACCGTGCTCGACGCCGTCTGCTACGCGTTGTACGGCAGGGTGCCCGGCCAGCGGGAGAGCGCCCGGAGCCTGCGCTGCGACCACGCGCCGCCCGACCGGGGGCCGTCGGTCACGCTGGAGCTGACGATCCGGGGCAGGCGCCTGCGCATCACCCGCTCGCCCGCCTGGATGCGGCCGAAGCTGAGGGGCTCGGGCCTCGTGGAGGAGAAGGCCAAAGCCCGGATCGAGGAGCTGACCGAGCCCGGCGGGCAGTGGATCGTGCGCAGCACCCGCAGCGACGAGGCCGGCGACTTCGTGAACACGCTGACGGGCATGACCGCGGCCCAGTTCTGCCAGGTCGCGATGCTGCCGCAGGGCGAGTTCGCGAAGTTCCTGCGGGCCGGCGGCGAGGAGCGGCGGGAGCTGCTCGAGCGGCTCTTCTCGGTGCGCGTGTTCAGTGACGTGGAGCGATGGCTGGCCGACCACCGCACGCGCACCTGGCGGGAGGCGCAGGAGCTGGGCCAGCGGGTCGAGTCGGTGCTCGACCGCATGCGCGGCGCGGCGGGCGACGACCTGCCGCTGCCGGAGGACGCCGACGATCCCGCGGCCTGGGCGCGGGAGGTGCTCGACCTCGCCCGCGGCGCGCTCGCCGGCGCGGTCGCGGCCCGCACGGCGAGCCAGGAGGCGCTGCTGTCGGCCCGCGCCCGGCTGGAGGAGGGCAAGGCCCTGGCCGACCGGCAGCGCAGGCACGCCGCCGCCCTCGCCAGGCGGCAGGAGCTCGACGCGGCGGCGGACGAGCGGTCGGACCTGGAGGCGATGCTCGACGAGGCCGCGCGGGCCGACCGGGTCGCGCCGCTGATCCGGCAGGCCGGCCAGCGGGCGGAGGCCGCGGCCAAGGCGCGGCGGGTGGCCGCCGACGCCGTGCTCCGCGCGCTTCCCGGCCTGGCGGCCTCGCGCCTCGACGCCGGACCGGGCGCGGAGAGGCGTGCGGACTCGGGCGCGGAGTGGCCGGGTGTCACGTGGCCGGGCGCCGACGACACCGCGGGGCACGTGCGGGGACCGGACCCCGAGCGGCCGGATCCCGAGCGGCTGGACTCCGAGCGGCTGGACTCCGAGCGGCTGGACTCCGAGCGGCTGGACTCCGAGCGGCCGGACTCCGAGCGGCTGGACTCCGAGCGGCCGGATCCCGAGCGACTGGCCGTGCTGGAGCGGGAGCGGCGCGACGAGGTCGCCCGGGTGCGCCAGATCCTCCCGGAGGAGGCGCGCCTGCGGCGGGTGCGGAACGAACGCGCGGACGCCGAACGCGGCCTGGCGGAGCTGACCGAGCAGGAGGCGGAGCTGACGCGGCGGCTGGCGGCCCTGCCCGCCGAGCGGCTCGACGTCGAGGAACGGCTCGCCCGGGCGCGTACGGCGGCGGCGAGCCTGCCGGGCCTGACGGCCGCCAGGGACGCCGCGCTGCGGCTGCGGGAGGTCACCGGGCAGGCCGCGCTGCTGGACGACGAACTGACGCGGCTCGCCGAGGACGAGGCGCGGGCACGGGCCGCGCAGGCGGAGCTGCCCGCGCTGCTGTCCGGCGCCGAGCAGCGGCTCAGGGGCCTGCGCGACATGGCCGCGCGCGTCCCCGCGCTGGAGGCCGCCGCCCAACTCGCGGGGGAGCGGCTGGAGGCCGCGCGGCTGCGCGACGCGTTGACCGCCGAGCTGGAGGCGGCCGAGCACGACCGGCGCGCGGCCGTCGACCTGGCGCAGGAGCGCCGGGACCGGCTCCAGGAGGTCCGCCAGGCCAGGATCGACGGCATGGCCGCCGAACTGGCTGCGGGGCTCGTGGCCGGGGCGCCCTGCGCCGTCTGCGGCGCCACGGAACACCCCCGTCCTGCCGTGCCCGCCGGACGGGCCGCCACCGCGGACGACGAGCAGGCGGCGCAGGATGCGTTCGAGGCCGCGCAGCGGGCTCGGGAGGAGGCGGAGGCGACCGTCGCCGCGCTCTCGTCGCGGCTCGGCGACGCGGCGGCGCGCGCCGGGGACCTGTCCCAGGAGGACGCGTCCGCCGCCCTCGCGGACGCGGGCGAGGAGCTGTCGCGGCTGCGCGCGGCCGAGACGGCGGTCCCGGCGGCCGAGGACGAGACCGGGCGGCTCGCCGCTGAGCTGGAGGCGGCCCGCGACCGCGCCGCGGAGCTGACCGGGCTGCTGACCGAGACCAGGACCAGGCGGGACGCCCTGCTCGCGGAGGGCGAGCGGCTCGCCGCCGGTCTGGAGGGCGACCTCCCGACGGCGGAGGCGGACCTGGAACGCGCCCGGTCCCTGGCCGCGGCCGAGGAGGAGCTGGCCGCGCGTACCACCCGGCTCGCGGCCGAGCTGGAGGAGCTGGGCGCGCGGGTGGCGCGCACCGGCGCCGCGCTCGCCGAGGCACGCGCGCACCGGGACAGGCTGGCGGCCGACGAGCGCAGGCTGGCCGAGGTGATCGACGCCGCCCGCGGCGGCGACGCCTCGCTCGGCGTCCGCCTCGACCGGCTGAACGAGGAGGCGGACCTGCTCAGGGAGGCCGCCGAGGCGGCGGCCGAGGCGGCGGCCGCCGACCGCGAGAGCGAGACGGCGCTGGCCGAGGCGGCCAGGGCCGCCACCGGCGAGGGGTTCGCGAGCGTGGAGCACGCGGCGGCCGCCGTGCGCACTCCGGAGGACCGGGAGGCGATGTCCGAGCGGCTGGGACACCTGGACGCCGAGAGGGCCACGGTCGAAGGGCTGCTCGCCGATCCCGAACTGGTCGCGGCGGCGGCCGAGCCCGCCGCGAACCTGCCGGAGCTGGAGGCCGGACACGAGCGGGCCGAGCGGGACCACGCCGCCCGCACCTCGGCGCACGACCGGGCCAAGGGCAGGCTCGACCAGCTCACGGGGCTCGCCGGCGAACTGGACGCCGCCCTGCGCGCCTACCGGCCCGCCGAGGAGCGCCACGGCCTGGCGCGCCGGCTCGCCGAGCTGGCGACCGGCACGTCCGGTGACAACCGGTGGCACATGAGGCTGTCGGCGTACGTGCTGGGCGAGCGCCTCCGCCAGGTCGTCGACGCGGCGAACGAGCGCCTCGACCGCATGTCGAGCGGGCGCTACCTGCTGCGGCACGACCTGAACCGGTCCGCGGGCGACCGGGGCCGTTCGGGCGGCGGGCTGGGCCTGCGCGTGCTCGACGCCTGGACCGGCGTGGAACGCGACCCCGCCACGCTCTCCGGCGGCGAGAGCTTTATCACCTCGCTGGCCCTGGCGCTGGGCCTGGCCGACGTGGTGACCGCCGAGGCGGGCGGCGCGGAGATCGGCAGCCTCTTCGTGGACGAGGGCTTCGGCACCCTCGACGATGAGACGCTCGACGACGTGCTCGACATCCTCGACGGCCTGCGCGAGGGTGGCCGGGCCGTCGGCGTGGTCAGCCACGTCGCCGAGCTTCGGGTGCGCATCCCCGCCCAGCTCCGCGTGGTCAAGGGCCGTTCCGGTTCCACGCTGTCGCACCGCTGACCCCGGGGCAAAGAGCGGTCGGGGCAGGAGCGGTCACGGGCAGGAGAAGGTCAAGCGCTCCGCAACCGTGCGGCACCAGCACCGAGTTCGTCAAGAGCCTGCCCCTCGCCTGGCCGCGGGAGTATCGATGGCACGCCGAGGGCCGGTTCGACCCCGGCCTGTACCCCCTGATCACACGCATGTCGCTGCCCAAGCACTGCTGAGGACGTCCACATCCCTGGGCCGCTTCCACCTCCGCGGGAGCGCGGGGGGAAAGGCGGGCTCACCAGAGGGCGAGCGACCGGGTCAGGATGCCGGTGAGGTCCTCCTCCTCCACGGGCCTGGGGGCGGTGGTGAGCAGACGCTGCTGCTTTATCGCCCCCTCCACCAGCGCCGGCACGTCGCCCTCCGCGTATCCCACGCCGCCGATGCCGTTCGGGATGCCCACGTCGCGCATGAGCGCGGTCAGCACGCCGGGCAGGAACTCCGCCGGCTCGTCCGGCTTCGCCGCCGAGGGATCGAGCAGCTCGGCCGCGCGCAGGTGCCGCGCCGGGTCCGCCTCGAAGGTGAACCGGAACGCCTCCGGCGCGGTCAGCGCCACGGCCATGCCGTGCGGGACCATCGGCTCGCCACCGGGATAGCCCCGTGGGTGGAAGTCCCTCACACGGCCCGCGATCGGATAGGCGTTGGCGTGCGGGATGTGCACGCCCGCGTTGCCGAATCCCAGCCCCGCGAACGTCGCCGCCAGCGCCATCGCGCCCCTCGCCTCCGCGTCGTCGCCGTGCCGTACGGCGGTGCGGAACGAGCCCGCGAGCAGCCGGATCGCCTGCTCCGACCACATGTCCGCCACCGGGTTCGACCCGCAGTACGGCACGCGCTCCTCCGGCCGCCTGCGCTCGTAGGAGGTGTAGGGCCGGGCGGTGTAGCTCTCCAGGGCGTGACAGAGGATGTCCATCCCCGCCGCTGCGGTCACCTCGGGCGGCTGCGTCATCGTGAGGCCGGGGTCCACGACGGCCAGCACCGGGCGGAGGCGGGCGTGGCTGATCCCCGTCTTGACCTTCAGCCCGAGCACGTCGAGCACGCAGATCGTGGTGCTCTCCGAGCCGGTGCCCGTGGTCGTGGGCACCGCGACCAGCGGCTTGAGCGGCCGAGAGGGGGCGCGGCCCGCGCCGATCGGCGCGTTGACGTAGTCCATCAGCTCGCCCGGATTCGTCGTCAGCAGGTTGACGGCCTTGGCCGTGTCGATGCTCGACCCGCCCCCGACCGCCACGAAGGCGTCCCACGGGCCGCTCGCGCGGGCGTGCCCGATCGCCGCGAGCAGGCTCTCGTCGGTGGGCTCGACGCGCACGCCGTCGTACACCTCCGCGTGCATGCCGAACCCGGCGATCTGCTCCGCGATCCGCGCCGGAGCGCCCGTCGCCGCCACGCCGGCGTCGGTCACCACCAGCACGCGGCGCACGCCGTACTGCCCGAGGTCGAAGCCGATCTCGGCGGACGCGCCGGGGCCGAACTTCAGCGCGGGCGCGCCGTACGTGAAGACGGACTCGGGGTTGCTCGGGACGATCACGATCGCTGGGCCTTCCACTCGCGGGGGTCATGAGGGCACGCGCGATGCCGGTGCCGGGAAAGCCGCGGTTCCCGGGCGTCTCCTGCGCCCGGACCCGGGGCCATACCTGATGGGCAACCTGACATGTAGCATGCTGCATGTCAATGCACCGCCGTACGCGGGCGGGCCCACGACCCTCCGGAGGGTGGTCAGACGGTGCGAGCGGTGGCCGGCACGTCCAGTCTCACCGAGCAGGTCATCGAGGCGGTCAGGGAGGCCATCCTCTCGGGAGAGCTGCGGCCCGGAGAGCTCTATTCGGTGTACCGGCTCGCCGAGCAGCTCAACGTCTCCCGCACCCCCGTACGCGAGGCGATGCTCCGGCTGGCGGAGGCCGGCCTGGTGCGCTTCGAGCGGAGCCGGGGTTTCCGGGTGCTGCGCCGCGATCCCCGGGAGATCGCGGAGGTGTTCCACCTGCGGCTGCTGCTCGAGGTGCCGGCGACCCGGCGGGCGGCCCGCCACGCCGGTCCCGGCCTCGCCCGCGCGCTGCGCGAGGAGCTGGAGGCCATGCGCGCCGCTGCGGCCGACCACGACGAGCCGCGGTTCATGCGGCACGACCGGGCGTTCCACGACGCGATCCTCGCCGCCGGGGCCAACCGGCGGCTCGCCGGGGTCGTCGCCGGGCTCAGGGACGCCACGGTGACGCTGGGCGCCTCCACCGTCGACCGGTCCCGCTCACTGGCGGACGTCGCCGCAGAGCACGAGCCGATCCTCGCCGCCGTCCTCGGGGGCGACCCGGCCGCCGCCGCCGCGGCGATGCGCGCCCACGTGGCCCACACCGGCGAGCTCCTCGTGGCCCAGGCCGCCGCCGAGAACGGGGGGCCCGCCGACCCCGCCGACATCGCTCTCATCCACGACGCATCCAACGAATCTACGATGTAAAGGACGCAGCGCGCCGCCGAACGGTGAGCAGGCATCAGGGGCCGGAGCCGCCCGGGCCGTGGTCGGCAAGACCGTCATCGGGTGGAGGCCGAAGGCAGCTGCTGTACCCGCCCCGAGATCGTCCGATGTGACCGGGCATCCAGCGCGGCGGCCACGAACGACGCGACCAGCGGCCGGCGGTCCTGCTCGTTCCAGGCGAGCACGAGACTGCTGGGCGGCGCGTCGGCCACCGGGACGCAGACCAGGCCGGCCGGGGCCGGTTCGACCAGTGAGCGGGGCAGCACCCCGATCATCCGGCCCAGCGTGATCATGTGAAGCAATTGGACCACGTCGGCGACCTCGGGACCGGCGCCGTTCCCTCCGGGGACCCCCTTCCAGCGCGGCAGCGTCTCATCCTCCAGATCGGACATTCGCGCCGAGACCTGCCCGGCCAGCCGGTGCCCGGACGGCACGATGGCCACGCGGTCCTCGGTGTGCAACGTCTCGTGGGCCAGGCCGTCGAGATCGTCGAACGGCACGTAGAGCAGGCCGACGTCGGCCCGGCCGTCGCGCAGGAAGTCGGAGCGGTCGGCGGGGCCGCTGAACAGGACGTCGACCCGGCGGGCGTCGGGCTGGTGGGCGTACGCGGCCAGGATCCCGGACAGCAGGCCGGCGTCGCCGCCGGGCTTGAGCACGAGCCGCAGGTGGGTCTGGGCGTCGCCGGCGCGCCGGGCGTTCCGGACGGCGGCAGCGACCGCGTTGAGCGCATGGCGCCCGTGTTCCCGCAACGCCTCACCGGCCGGGGTGAGCTCGACGTGGCGGCTGGAGCGGACGAACAGCGGGACGCCGAGCCGGGTCTCGATCCGCCGGATCGCCTTCGACAGCGCCGGCTGGGCGATCGAGAGCCGGACGGCGGCCCGGCCGAAGTGCAGCTCGTCGGCGACCGCCATGAAGTATTCGAGCTCGCGAGTCTCCAGTTCGACCATGCCTCCAGGTTATCGCCGAATGTCGAAGCGGTCTTGGACACCGACGGTGCACACCATCAAGAATTGACGCGTGATAACCCATACGATGATCGTTTCCTTCGATCAGCCGCTGCCTGCCGCCGAACTCGACCAGTACCTCGCGGATATCGAACGGGCCATGCTCGACACCGGTTTGGCGCAGTCGGTCGTGGCCCGGCGGCACATCCCCATCCCCGGCGAGGAGGCCATTCCAGCGCTGATCGCGACCGCGATCGTGCAGGTCTCCCTGGCCGACATCGACACACTGGCGAAGGCGTTCACCGCGCCCAGCCTGCACGAGGTCATCGACCGCTGGCAGTCGCGGCACCCGTACAAGGTCGCCTGGGCGAACCACGAACCACTGACATGAGCGACATTTCCGGAAAGGTGGGCCTGGTCACCGGCGCCGGCAGCGGGATCGGCCGCGCGACGGCACTGGCATTCGCCCAGGGCGGCGCCTCGGTCGCCGTCCTGGACATCGACGAGAGCACGGCGGCCGAGACCACCGAGATGATCAGAAAAGATGGCGGGGAAGCGCTGACCGTCACCGTCGACATCGCCGACGAACGCTCCGTGCAGGCGGCCGTCGCGCGCACGGTCACGGCGTACGGTGGCCTCGATTTCGCCGTGAACAACGCAGGCATGGCCTCGCACCACCGCCGGCTCGACGAGATGACCCTGAGCGAGTTCGAGCGCGTGGTCCACGTCAACCTGGCCGGGACCTTCCTGTGCATGAAGTATGAGCTGCCCTTGCTCAAAGGCGGCGGCGCGATCGTCAACATCGCCTCCAACGGCGGCCTGTACGCGATCCCGACCGCCCCCGCCTATGTAGCAGCCAAGCACGGCATCATCGGCCTCACCAAGGTCGCCGCGGTCGACTACGCGCCGGACAACATCCGGGTCAACGCCGTCTGCCCCGGCCCGACCCACACCGCCGGGTTAGAGAAGGTGGCGGCGGGCACCGACATGATCGCGCGGCAGGAGGCGATCACGCCGCTCGGCCGGCTGGCCACGCCGGAGGAGGTCGCGGCGGCGGCGGTCTGGCTCTGCTCGGACGCCGCGTCCTACGTCACCGGGATCGCGATGTCGGTAGACGGCGGGCGACGGGCCTGAGGGGCATCGCGCTCGGCTCAACGGCATCGCGGAGATCGGCCGCCGCACGACCGGGCGCGTCCGTGTCGCTCAGGCCGGGCGCGTCCGTGTCGCTCAGGCCGGGCGCGTCCGGTGTCGCTCGGGCCGGGCGCGTCCGGTGTCGCTCAGGCCGGGTTCGCGTCGAGGTCGCCGCGCCGGCGTCCGTACTCGTCGAGCAGTATCGTCGTGGTGCGCTCGATGTGGTCGCGAAGTGCTTCGATCGTGCCCGGGACATCTCGCTCGATGGCGCGTTCGCAGATGAGTTTGTGCTCCGCGGCGATGTCCCGGCCGCTGTGTTCGGTCGGCCCGCACGTCACCTGTGGTTCGGCTGGGCGGTCACGGCGATCGATCAGGACTCCAGCGCGGTGAACCTCACGCTGGTGGACCGTACGACGAACCGGGTGACCGCGTTGAAGGCGGCCTACGCCGTGGGTTGCGACGGTGCGAACTCGTTCGTCAGGCAGGCGATGGGCACCGACCTCGAGGACCTGCGGGGCACGCAGCGCTCGCTCATCGTCGACATCCATCCGTTCCGGCACCCCTCGGCGCTCCCCCCGGCGACCGGCTTCATCCTGTGCCAGGGACAGCGCCCCGTCACGTACGTGCCGATCTTCCCGCCGATGCTGCGATTCGAGTTCATGCTGCTCGACGGGGACGACGCCGCCGAACTCGAACGCCCGCAGTCGGTGTACGACAAGCTCAGCCCCTGGATCGAACCGGGCAGCTACCGCATATCATGCGAACCGACACCTACGAGTGGCACGCCCGGCTCGCGCACGGCTGGCGATCAGGAAGGCTGCTCCTCGCCGGCGACGTCGCGCACGTCCGCCCGTACATCATCGAATCAGCGCGGCAATCCAACCTCATCGAATCCTTCGGAACCGGCGAGACCCACCCGGAACTGGCCGAACCCCAAACCCTCCCGCCATTTCGGCCGCCACTGGGGCCCGGGCTCGCCGAGCGACCGGACGGGGCGGCCGGCCTGCTGAGCCCCCAGCCCCGTGCCGCCGACGGCGCGAAACTCGACGACGCCACCAGATACAACTTCGCCGTGGTCGGCAGGCGAGACGTGACCGCGGCCGTGTCGGCCGAGATCGCGAAGCTGTGGCGGCGACTCGGCGTCGTGGTCGTCACGGACACCGGCCCGTACGTCGACGACTGGCTGGCCGCGAACTCGGCGACCGCGGCCGTCATCCGCCCGGACCGCTACACGTTCGCCGTGGCCGGTAACACGACGGAGCTGGAGACGGCGACGAAGGACCTGGCCCGGATCATGTCGACCCAGGAAGTGAGCACATGAAGCCGTACGCCACCGGGATGACCTGGGGTGACCGCACCAGACCGACCGACATGAGGTGATGAACGGCAGGTCAGGGAGCGCGCTCGCCCGTGATCGTCGTGGTGAGCGCGGCGACGGCCCGCAGCGCCGCCGCCGGGTCGTCGGCGAAGAACCGCACCCGCCGGACGGCCGCCGCCGTGTGTACGGCCCGCCAAGGACGGCGCGGACGGGGCACCTCGATCGGTTCGCGCAACTCGGCCACCATGTTCGTCTGCGACGAGACCGCGAGGGCGAGCTCGCCGTCCGACAGACGTACGAGCTTCCGCTCGTCGTAGCGGCGATCGATCCGCGCCGACGCGATGAGCTCCGCCGGGACGTCCAGGCTGAACAGGCGGCCGTAGCGCAGGCGCAGCCCGTCCGGTGACACGGTGTGCGGGCGGCGGGCGCAGCTCACCATGACGCCGAGGACGCCGAGGGCCGACGCCGCGTCGAGGACCAGGATCACCAGGCGCGGCAGGTCCGGCAGCCCGAACCGGCGCAGCAGCAGATCCGCCCCCACGGTCTCCAGGACCAGCACGAACAGCAGCGCCGCCATCGTCGGCGTCTGCTCCCGGCTGTAGCTCACGGCGTGCCTCACGACGACTCCCCGCCCGCCAGCAGCGCCATGGCCTGCCGCGCGACCTCGGCCTGCGCGGGGGACAGATCGGCGACGAAGGCCCGGAAGAACGGGTCGTCGGCGCCGGGCATCGCGCGGGCCAGCGCGGCGGCGAGTTCGCGCGGCAGGTGGCCGGCGAAGTCGGCGGCGAGGGCGCCGACGCGGGGATCGGCGGGGTCGGCGCCGTCCAGCTCCGCCAGCCTCCGGTACAACACCTCGGCCCGGGCCAGCGCCTCCGGCGTGGTCATGGGCCGCATCAGCGCGAGCAGCCGGTCCCGGTCGTCCGGCTCGGCCGCCGCGTCGAGGAGGGCGAGCAGTTCGGCGTCCGCCGCCGCGAACGGCGAGTCGCGCACGGGTTCGAGGCACCGCAGGAACTCGGCCATCCGCGGCGAGACGGCGTCGTCCGGCGACGGCGACTCCTCGCTCAGCAGCGCGGCGAGCCGCCCGCGCCTGGCCCGGATCGCCGCCTCCTGTCGTGCGAGGTCGGCGTCCAGCTCCAGCAGGATCTCCCGCAGCTCCCGCGCGGAGTCGCCGGCCAGCACGTCGCGCACCTCGTCCAGCGACAGGCCCAGCTCGGTCAGCCTGCGGGCCCGGGCGAGGCGGAGCGCGTCGCGCAGGCCGTACTCGCGGTAGCCGTTGACCCGCCGCGGCGGTTCGGGCAGCACGCCCTGATGGTGGTAGTGCCGCACGGTACGGGTGGACACCCCGGCCAGCGCGGCGAGTTCTCCGATCCGCATGCCCTCATTAGAGACGTTGACGTCGCGTCAAGGTCAACGGGCCAACGGGCTCAGACGGGCAGCCAGCGGGCGGTGAGGAGATAGCCGCCGTAGACGAGCGCGGCGGCGGAGACGAGCAGGAACAGCAGCACCCAGAGCGTGCCGGGCACGCGGGTCAGCCGGGCGAGCTGGTCGGCGTCGGAGTCCGGGGCGCGGCCGAGGCGGCGCTTGGTCTGCAGCTCCAGGATCGGCCGTACGCCGCCGAGCAGCAGGAACCACGCGGCGGCGTACGCGCAGGCCGACTGGACGTCCGGCGGGGCGAACCACGACAGCGCGAAGACCGCGCCGCCCACGGCGAGCAGCGACACGGCGCCGAAGAAGTTCCTGATCATCAGCAGCATGCACGTCAGCAGCGCGAGCACGGCCCACAGCAGCATCGTGATCCGCCCGCCGGAGACCAGCCAGGCCGACCCGAGCCCGATCAGGGAGGGCGCGACGTACCCCGCCGCGGCTGTGGCGATCATGCCGGGTCCCGTGGGCCTGCCCCTGGTGAGCGTCACGCCCGAGGTGTCGGAGTGGAGGCGGATGCCCCGCAGCTTGCGCCGGGTCAGCACCGCGACCAGCGCGTGGCCTCCCTCGTGCGCGATCGTGATCATGCCGCGGGAGATGTGCCACGACGCCGGGTAGGCGACGACGGCGAGGGCGGCGAACCCGGACAGGACGACCAGCCAGAGCGGGGGCGCGATCTGGGTGGCGGTCAGGTGGTTCCACAGGGCCTTCAGGGGGTTCACCCCCGAGATCGTACGGCCCGCCGCCTCCGCCCGTGCTCCCCGTGCCTTCGCTCTCGTCCGTACGGTGCGGCTGAGTAAGCACGACGAAGGTGGTTACCTTCTACGTGTGGCTGAGCGGCGTATGCGTGGACTGCGGGGATTGAGCGGGTTGATGAGGGCGAAACCGGAGCAGGCTCCCGAGCACTCCATGGACCCCCGTGCGGGCGAGGAGGAGACGTTCAGGCAGAGCGTGATCGACAACGCGGTGTACGTGGACGGCGAGCGCGTGGACTCGCCGCTGTCGCTGGGCGACGCGATCGCCTCGCTGCGCTCGCGGCCGAGGGCGATGGCCTGGATCGGCCTCTACCGGCCGGAGGAGGCCGAGCTGATCAAGGCGGCGGAGGAGTTCGGCCTGCACGAGCTCGCCATCGAGGACGCCATCGTCGCCCACCAGCGGCCCAAGGCCGACCGGTACGGCGACACGCTGTTCGTGGTGCTGCGGGCGGCCCAGTACCTCGACAAGCCCGAGAAGGTGGCCTTCGGCGAGCTGCACGTCTTCGTCGGCCCCGACTTCGTGCTGACCGTACGGCACAGCGAGGCGCCGGACCTGTCCAAGGTGCGCCGGCGCATGGAGTCGGACCCCGACCTGCTCCGCCAGGGGCCGCAGGCCGTGCTGTACGCGATCCTCGACGCGGTGGTGGACGGCTACGCGCCGGTGGTCGCCGGGCTGCAGAACGACATCGACGAGATCGAGGTGCAGGTCTTCGGCGGGGACCCGGCCGCGCCCCGGCGCATCTACGCCCTGTCACGGGAGGTCATCGAGTTCCAGCGGGCCACCAGCCCGCTGGTCCCGATGCTCGACGGCTTCATCGCGGGCTCGCCCAAATACGGCGTGAACGAGGAGCTGCAGCGCTACCTGCGCGACGTGTCCGACCACGCCATCACGGTCACCGAGCGCGTGGCGGGCTTCCGGCAGATGCTCCAGGACATCCTCGTCGTCAACTCCACACTCGTCAGCCAGCAGCAGAACGAGGAGATGACCAAGCTCACCGCCGCGAGCATCGCCCAGGGCGACGAGGTCAAGAAGATCTCGGCGTGGGCGGCCATCCTGTTCGCCCCGACGCTGGTCGGCACGATCTACGGGATGAACTTCGACCACATGCCCGAGCTGCACTGGCTGCTCGGATACCCCATGGCGATCATGCTCATGGGCGTCGTCTGCCTCACGCTCTACCTGGTGTTCAAACGCCGCGACTGGTTGTAGAGCACATCCGGCGGCTCGCCAGCCTTGGGAGGAAACATGCAATATCGCGTTTAGGGGCAGGATCGACAACTCTGCTGCAGCGGCACGACCCGTACGAATCTCTGTTCCAGGGCGTCTTCTTGTCAGTGCCATGTCCCATCATGCTAACCATGGCCGACTACGCACTCACCAACCTGGGGCCGCAGCGGTTCGAAGAACTGTCCCAGGCTCTTGCCCTCAAGGAACTGGGGCTATCCGTGGAGATTTTCGGATATGGCCCTGACGGTGGACGCGAGGCCTCATTTCAGGGCGTAACCCATTTTCCCACGTCAAAGGCACCCTGGGCGGGCTACGGAGTGCTGCAGGCCAAGTTCCGCAAGCGTCCGGAAGGCACCGCGAAGGACGCCGATTGGCTCATCGACCAGATTGATTCCGAACTCCGTGCCTGGGCCAATCCGGCGTCGAATCGCGTACGAAGGGGGCGTCTGCCCGAGTACCTGCTCATCACCAGCAACGTCATTCTGTCACCGGTTCCAGGTAGCGGCGGCATCGACCGCGTCCGGAAAGCCTTACAGGAGCGGGTGGACCAACTCGGCCTTCCACTCAAAGGCTGGGACGTCTGGCACTACGACAAGATTTGCCGGTTGCTGGACAACAACGAGGACGTTCGCCATGCTAACGCTGATGCCGTACTGTCCGGCGACGTCCTGGCGCGCCTGCACGAGTACGTCGAGCAGATGGCATCCGCCCCTCCTCTGGCCGATACTCAGACGGCCCCTTCCCTTCCCAGGGAGTTGCGCCCACTGTTCGGGCGGGAGACAGAGGTGGCCGAGGGGCGAAGGCTGCTTGAGAGGCCAGACGGTGATGCTAGGCCGGTAGTCGTAGTGACCGGTCCTCCAGGGATCGGAAAGAGCGCTGTCGCGCTGCGCATCTCCCGACTCGTCGCGGACGTCTACCCGGACGGGCAGTTCCACATCGACCTTGCGCTGTTCGCCAACGGCGAGCATCCGGCGGATTTAGTGCCGCCACTCCTGCACACGCTGGGCCCCCGCGGTGAATCGCTTCCCGAAGGCCGTGCACGCCAACTCGCCGTGCTGCGCGCGACACTGTCCCGCAGCAGAGTTCTGTTACTCATCGACGATGTCTCCTCAGAGGAGGCGCTTCTCGAAATCGTCCGGATGGATGGCCCCTTTGCTGTGGTATGCACCAGCCGTGCGAAACTCAGCGGGCTTACCGGGCTTGTGCGTCTCATCGAGCTGGGACCGCTGCCCGACCAGCACAGCGCCGCACTCGTCAGGGCGATCGCCGGACCTGCCAGGCTGACCGGCGAGCAGGCGTTCTCCCTGGCCAAAGCATGTGCCGGACATCCCCTCGCGCTGCACATCGCAGCCGCCCACCTGGCGCGCCGGCCGAAAGTCGGCGTCGACCGGTTCCTGGACGACATCACCAGCCCGGATCGAGGATTGAGAGCTCTGCGCGCGGGTCAGACCGCACTGGAGCCGGTAATCGAGCGAAGCTTCGCCGCACTCAGCCCTGATCAGAAGGAGCTGTTCACCAGGCTCGGGATCCTGCCTCACATGTCCGTCACCCCGGACGTCGCCGCTGCCACCTTGCTGTCACAGGACGAACTCAAGGAAACTCGCGTAGACGCCGTGATGGAGCTGCTGGACTCGCTATTCGAACTCAGCCTCATCGAGCAGGTCGACGAGGACCGGTTCGTTCTCCACGAGATCCTGCATCGTTTCGCCCGGCTCAAGTCGGCCCCGATCCCAACGGAGCTTCGGGAAGCTGTAATCCGGCAGACCTGCCTCGTGCTGGCTGCGCGGGCACGGTCCGCGACGGAGTCGATCGGCTTCATGGACAAGGAAGCCAAGGTGCCTGCGCGGAGTAATGCACATGCTTTGCGTGACCTGAACGCGGATCGCCTCGGAGCCGTCGCCATGACGGAGCTGGCCCGGCAGCATCAGGTTTGGGGGCCACTCGTCCTTCTCGCGGCCGAGCTCACAGCCTCACTGTCGCTGGGCAGCCACTGGACTGATCTGGACCGCGTCTATCAGTGCGTGCTCGACGCCGGTAGCCAGTCCGACAAACCCAGCTGGACCGCGACGGCCTTGCACAACCTGGGCATAGCCGCCAGCCATCTCGGCGAAAGCGAGCGGGCTGCCGAGCTGTTTCAGCGCAGCGCCCAGACCGCTTACGAGGCCGGGGATCTATACCTGACGCACCTTGCTCAGCTCGCGCTCGGAACGCTGCTGATCAACCTCGGCCGAGCGCGTCATGCAGTCCCTTACCTGCGCAGCGGGTTGCCTTTCTGGCGGATGCTTGAGGATTCCCGGATCTTGGCCCTGGCTCTGGCCAACCTGGGGCAGGCCTACCTGGCTCTCGGCCAACTCCGCCGGGCCGAGCGGTACCTGCACAACAGCAAGAACCTGTCTCGGCCCGGTAGCGGTGCGGACCTATGGAACCGCGGAGCGATCGCCGGGCTGCTCCGCAGTACGGGCAGGTTGGCTGAAGCGGCACAGGAGGCCTCGCTTGACGTCGAACGGGCACGAGCCGTTGGGAGCCGGCACTGGGAGGCAGAGGCGCTGATGGAGCTGGCCGAAACCCCCGTAGCGGAACGGCCGAGCTCAGCTCCCGTTGAACCCCTCGAAGCCGCGCTGGCCATTTACCGTGACACAGGCGACGCTCAGGGACAGGTCCGGGCGCTGTTTCGGCTCGGCAGTCAGGCCGCGGAGAGAGCAGATGTCTACCAGGCTGTCGACCGCCTCGGGGAGTGTGTTGATCTCGCCGCGGGGATCGGCGATTACGAGCATGCGGCGAGGGCACTGGCCTATCTGGCGTCCTACTACGGAGGCATCGGGCATCTCGACAAAGCGGAGGCATACTTCGCTGACGCCCGGAGCATGGCCCGCCACCTGGGCAACGCCATCTTGATCGCCGCGACTCTGCAGAGGAACGCCGAATATCTGTGGCACCTGGGCCGGATTGGCGAGGCCGTCGGCCATCTGACAGAGGCGGTTCGCCTGCTGGAGGGTACCGAGGACAAAAAGGCCCTGGCTCAGGTCAGGACAGCTCTAGGGGAAGCACTCATCGTCGCGGGACGATGGCAGGAGGGCGCCCAGATCCTGGAGTCAATCATCTCCCGATTGTCGGACGACGTGTCGCCTGCCACCAGGGCTCGGGCATACCGCGCGCTCGCCATCCTCTATTCGCGTCGAGATCTCCATAGGGAAGCTATGTCCGCGATCACCAAGGCGCTCGACCAGTGCGAGCAGTCCGGTGACAAGCCAGGCATTCTGCAATGCAGGATGGCTCTTGCGAGTGTTCACGCCCGCAGACAGGAGTGGTCCAAGGCGCTTGATCAGTACAACAGGGCTGCCGAGCTCGCTACGGAGCGGAAGGACCTTCATTTGCTCCTTACCGCCCGGAGCATGGCGGCTATATGCCGACTTCATGGTGAGGACGAGGAGAAGGAGAAGGCGGTTGTCAGCATCGCCAAACTGATGCCGCTGACCAAGCAGTTGGGCATGCAGTCGGTCGAAGCCAGCCTGCATCTCAACATCGGCGTGTACCACGCGTGCTTCGCTGATCACGAGAAGGCGGTCGCTGAATTCCGGAAGGCCCTGGCGCTCGTGGTCCAAGTCGATGACGACACCATGCGCGCACCATGTCTGCTCAACCTGGCCCGCTCCTACCGAGATCTCGGAGACGCCGTGAAGGCACGCAGTTATGCACGTGAAGCCTTCGTTCTCCATCAGAGACTCGGCAATTGGTCATCCGCGGGCGACGCACTTCTGCTGCTCGCAAGGCTTCACTGGGACGCGGCACCAATTGCCGAGAAGCCCTCACTCAACGACCTGCTAGGTGCCGGGCAATACCTCGACGACCGCGTGATGGAGGCCCTCGCCTCCCAGCTCGGCTCTTCTGATTACAGGGTCGTCATCGAGGACGATCGAGAGGCCGGCTATTCGGCCACCATCGCTCAAAGGAGGAAGATCAACGTCTCGGATGCCGTACGACGGGCACTGACCGGACTCGACATCGAACAGCTCATCGCCCATCTCGGAAACTCCCGGCAGGTATGTTCGGCCTGCGATCTCTTGATCGAGGAGACAGGGGAGGCCGAACTGCTCCTCTTCCACGATCGGAAGATGGGCCACGAGGCAGTACGACTCGCGCACCCTCACTGCATATCCTCCAAAGTGATCCAGACGCAGGGAAGGACCTCGAAGAAGCCGAAAGTCATCTTTGAGGTGGAATGCATCCTGTTCGGCGGCGATAGAGCTGGGATCGTCGCCGACTGCTATGGCGGGTGGGCGGCGCATGACGACGGGCGACTCGAAGACCTCGTCCTCGAGACCTACCATCAGGCAGGATTCACCAACCTGCAGAAGATGCTCCGACTGGACGACGGTCAGCCCTTGGACCTGCGCGACATCCCCTGCGTCGGCAAGGAAGTCCAGGCGCGACTCGAGGACAACAATCTCTCGATCACGGGCCCACACGGCCAACTCCTGCGTCGGATGCCACTCAACTTCCTCCCCCGCTGGTATCGGAGGGCAAGTGAGGGTTCGCTGATCGTCGTACTCGGCAGGAACCTGCAGGGGATGGCGGCGGAGGATCCCTCCTATCTCATACGTGCCATAGCACTGGGAAAGGCGCTTGGTGGTGCCGTCCCGCTGACCGTGGTGCGCCCCAGCAGGAACGGCCCTTGTCCATGCAGGAGCCGTGCCGGACGCAAGTTCAAGCAATGCTGTGGGCGGAGAGAGGCCTGAAGCGGCTAGTGCCGAGCGGGCGGGATTCTGAGCACTTGCGGGTGTGAATGATCAAGCCTGCTCAAATTCGTCGCAAGCCCGAGGCCGGGTCTCCAGTGAGCGGGAGGGGGAGCAGGACGACGCTCCCTCCCGCCTTCCGACCGAAAGGAATCAACGATGTCGGGCACCTTCCCCCTGGAAGGCCAATGGGATCTGCTGCGTGAGCACGGCTTGCATGAGTTGTTCAGCGGTCAATGGGTGCAGACGGAAGACGTCGGCGACGTGGTCAGACGCCTGGGCGTCGACCCGGCATCGGGGACCGTATGTGACTTCCCGGCAGCCATGCGGTCCCATGACCGCTACTCCGACGAAATAGTCGTCTGGCTGGGCGAACATGCGCCCGGCTGGGCCCACATGCTCACCCTGAGCGGCACGACGCCATCCCAGGAGATGACGGACACGTTGAGCGCGGGGCGCCGACGCGTTTTCGATGTTCTCTTCATCCGGGAAACCGGTCACCTCAACAACCTGTACACCTATGACGGTGTCTGCATCGGCGACGTGTCCCCGCCCTATCCCGGCGGGGTGGGCGAGGTCGAAGAACTCACCCCGTACTCGCGCGGTGTGGAACTCGGCGACGGGATGAGCACCGTCGAGGTCTTCGACCGGATCCTGTGCATGGTGGGGCGGATCACGGGCCGGTTCATCGACCGGGACTGGTTCTCATCGCCGCGAACCCTCTACCGGCTTCCGCGCGGGCACTGAGAACCCGCGCATCGAGAGTGCGGGCCCACAGCGTCGATGGCGTCTGCTCTCGAGCCGGGCGGCATGCGCGAACCGGCCCGGGGCGTACGGGGCGCCCCGGGCCGGCTCAGTGATCCTCTGGCGGATCCTCTAGCGCTTCACGCGCACCCAGTCGCTCCGGCTGGTGGAGCGATCGGCCTCGCCGTTCCCGGCGAAGACGACCTTCCAGTAGCCGGACGCCGACGCCTTGGTCTTGCCCCAGAACCTGCCGGAGCTGTTCGTCGACAGCGTCTTGACGTAGTGCCAGGAGCCGCCGGCCTTCTTGAACCAGACGGTCACCTTCTGGTGGCCGTAGCCCTCCCAGCCGTCGTCCCAGGCCTGGAGCTGGCCCCGGAAGGTGAGGTACCTGTGATACCTGACCGGCTCCGGCGCGGCGTTGAACTGGGCGACCCGGGTGTCGGCCTTGGGCACGGGCGTGGGCGGAGGCGTCGGCCGGGGCACGCGGACCGTCACGTAGTCGGTCGCGCTCGCCGAGTATCCCGCTCCGCCGGCGCCGTCGAACTCGGCCCGCCACCAGCCGGAGGTCCTGGCCGTGACGTCCGCCGAGAAGCGGCCGTAGGAGTCGGTCCAGTCGGAGGTGACGTACTGCCAGCGGTAACCGCCGGCCGGCTTGAACAGGATCTTCACCTGCCGGCCCGGGTAGCCGCTCCAGCCGGCGAAGCCGGAGATCTCCAGCCGGCCGCGCAGGCGCAGCGTGTCACCGGCGTCGACGGGCTCGGGGGAGGCGTCGAATCCGGTGATCCGGGTGCGGCTGGCCTGGGCCCTGACGTCGACCCGGTCGCTGTCGCTCGTCGCGGGCTCGGCGTCGGTGGCGCCGTCGAACTCGGCCCGCCACCAGCCGCTCCCGACCGCCCTCTCGTCGACGGAGAACCGGCCGCGCCGGTCGGTCGTCACCGAGCCGACCCGGCTGTAGGAGCCGCCGACCGGCTTGAAGGCGATGTACACCCGCTGCCCGTCGTACGCCTGCCGGCCGTCGCCGTCCCGGTAGGTCAGCGCGCCGGTCAGCCTGATCCGGTCGCCCCGGTCGACGACGTCCGGTGCCGCGTCGAAGTCGAGGTCGGTGGTCCAGTGGACCTGGAACTCCTTGCTCGCGGTGCCGCCGTCGGCCCGCACCTCCAGCTTCCAGACGCCCGGCTCGTCCCTGAAGGTGAAGCCGTACCTGGCCGTGTAGGCGCCGGAGCCCGCGGGGGCGGGGTCGAGCGGGACGGCCCGGCCGTCGCGGTCGACCAGCCTCGCCGCGCCCTCCGCGGACGCCTTGTAGGTGAAGGTCGCCGCCGTGCCCGCGTCGGTGCCGACGACCACAGGACTGGGGGAGACGGTCAGGTCACTGGGACCCGCTGCCGTCGCCGCGCCGGCGGTGGCCGGGAGCGCGACGAGGGCCGCCCCTCCCAGAGCCACTGCCGCGATCACGGCATGAATGCGTTTCAACATTCCGGTGAACCATCCTTCCCGGTGGTTGAACGCGGCCTGAGGGTGCCACGTCATTCATTACGAGTAGACGGGCGAACACCGGTGATGGTTTAGTGCTCTGACCTATCGTCATCGATTCGTGTCAAAAGGCGTGATCCATAACCGCTCGTGCACGGAGTCGTCGCTGTGCGGGACGGAGCGTGCATCGTGCGACATAATCGGCCGTGTGGTGCGGGACGCTGTGGAGACGCATTTCGCCGAGGCCGTCGGGGCGCTGACCCCCGGACCCTCCCGGGATCCGGACCTGCCGGTGCGGCCGGGCACGGGCCTGACGGGCACGCGGTGCCGTGAACTGTTCGCCGTGCAACTCGGCAGCCGGCTCCTCGACGTCGCCGCCCGCCTCATGCGTGAGCGCGACGAGGGCTTCTACACGATCGGGTCGTCGGGGCACGAGGGCAACGCCGCCGTGGCCGCCGCGCTCCGCGTGGACGACCCCGCGCTCCTGCACTACCGGTCCGGCGCCTTCTACCTGACCCGTTCGGCTCAGGCCGGCCGACTGGCCGAGGAGGGGCTGCGCGACGTGCTGCTGGGGATCACCGCGTCGGCCGAGGAGCCGATCGCGGGCGGCCGGCACAAGGTGTTCGGCCACCCCGGCCTCGCCGTCATCCCGCAGACCTCCACGATCGCCAGCCACCTGCCGCGCGCCGTCGGCGTCGGCTTCGCGATCGAGCGGGCCCGCGCCCTCGGCCTGCCCTCACCCTGGCCCGGGGACGCCGTCGCCGTCTGCGGCTTCGGCGACGCGTCGATGAACCACGCCTCCGCGCTGACCGGGCTGAACACCGCCGCGTACGGCCGCTTCCGCGGGCTGCAGATCCCGGTGCTGTTCGTGTGCGAGGACAACGGCCTCGGCATCAGCGTGAAGACGCCGCCGGAGTGGATCGAGCAGGCCAGACACCCCCTGCTGGAGTATTTCCACGCCGACGGCTGCGACCTGGCCGAGACCTACGACGTGGCGCTGCGCGCCGTCGAGCACGTGCGCGTCAACCGGGCCCCGGCGTTCCTGCACCTGCGCACCGTGCGCCTGATGGGCCACGCCGGCTCCGACGTGGAGATCGGCTACCGCACCCGCCGGGAGATCGCCGCCGACCTGGACCGCGACCCCCTCGTCCGTACGGCGCGGCTGCTCGTGGAGGCGGGCCTGGCCGAGCCGGACGAACTGCTGGCGCGCTACGAGGCCGAGCGCGACCACGTGCTGAAGCTCGCGATGGAGTGCGCGCGGCGGCCCAGGCTCGCCACGGCGGCCGAGGTGATGGCCCCGCTCGCGCCGCGCCGTCCCGAGGCCGTGGCCGCCGAGGCCGTGCGGTCCGCGCCCGCCGAGGCGCGCGAGCGCGCCTTCGCCACCCTGCCGGAGCAGGAGGGCAAACTGACGGTGGCCCAGGCGGTCAACCGCGCGCTGGCCGACGCGATGGCGCTGGACCCCGGGGTCCTGGTGTTCGGCGAGGACGTGGCCCGCAAGGGCGGGGTGTACGGCGTGACGCGTGGGCTGCTGCGCAGGTTCGGGGCCGAGCGGGTCTTCGACATGCTCCTGGACGAGCAGGCCATCCTCGGCCTGGCGCTCGGGGCCGGGGTGTCGGGGCTGCTGCCGGTGCCGGAGATCCAATACCTGGCCTACCTGCACAACGCGCTTGATCAGATTCGCGGCGAGGCGTCGACCATGCAGTTCTTCTCGCAGGGCGCGTATCGCAATCCTCTGGTCGTACGAGTCGCCTCATATGCCTATCAAAAGGGCTTTGGGGGACATTTCCATAATGACAACTCAATTGCCGCATTGCGCGATATTCCTGGCGTGATCATCGCGTCTCCGGCACGGCCCGACGACGCGGCCGCGATGCTCCGCACCTGCCTGGCCGCCGCCCGCGCGGACGGCGGCGTCTGCGTGTTCCTGGAACCCATCGCGCTGTACCACACGCGTGATCTCTTCGAGGAGGGCGACGACGGCTGGCTCGCGCCGTACGCGCCGCCCGCGCGCTGGGCCGAGACACACGTGCCGGTCGGCCGCGCCCGCTCCTACGGCGACGGCCGCGACCTCACCATCGTCACGTACGGCAACGGCCTGCGCATGAGCCTGCGGGCGGCGGTCAGGCTCACCGCGGAGAACATGGGCTGCCGGGTGCTCGACCTGCGGTGGCTGTCGCCGCTGCCGGTCGACGACCTCATGCGCGCGGCCGAGCTGACCGGCCGCGTGCTGATCGCCGACGAGACCCGCCGCACCGGCGGCGTCTCCGAGAGCGTGGTCACGGCGCTCGTCGACAACGGCTTCCGCGGTGCGATCGCCCGGGTGACCTCGCAAGACAGCTTTGTGCCGCTCGGCCCGGCCGCCGACACCGTCCTGCTGTCGGAGTCCGACATCGAACGCGCCGCCCGGAAGATGCTGATCGGCTGATCGGTCGGGCGGTCAAAGCCGCGATGCGGCGTACGGCCCGGACCTACGCCGGAAGCAGGGCGCGAGCCCGGCGGCGGGGGGATTCAGAGCCGCGCCAGCGCGGCGTGGGCCATGGTGCGGAGCAGGTCGGCCATGGCCTCGGGGGCGAGCTCCCCGGCGCTGCGCGGGGTGGAGTTGAGCAGGCCGAAGACCGCGTGCGTGGCGGCACGCAGCCGCGCGGGCGGGCACGCGGGGTGCAGTTCGGACAGCACGGTCACCCACTCCTCGACGTACAGCCGCTGCAGCCGCCGGATGGCCCGGCGGGCCTGCTCCGGCACGTTGTCCAGCTCGCGCTCGTGGACGCGGATGAGCGCGGGGTGATTCAGCGCGAACTCGATGTGCCCGGACAGCAGCGCGTCGAGCGCGGCCTCCGCCGTGTCCGGGTCGGCGGTGGTCGCCAGCCGCGCCCCCTGCTCGCGCAGCCGCTCGCTGATGTCCAGCAGCATCTCGGTGAGCAGGGCCTCCTTGCCGCTGAAGTGCCGGTACAGCGCCGGTCCCGACACGCCCACGGCCGCGCCGATGTCCTCGATGGACACGCCGTGGAAGCCGCGCGCCGCGAAGAGGTCCGCGGCCGCTTCGAGGATCTCGGCCCGCCGATTGCGGGTAGGGGTCTTCACGGTCCTCCCGGTCTTCACGGCACCATGGTAGACGGAGTCTGTTAATGATGATTAACATCCGAGCATGAGCACGAGTGACTGGCCGGTGCTGGAGAGCCGGTGCGACCCGGGCGGCGAGCCGTACAAGCGCAACGCGGAGGCGAACGAACGCCTGGTGGCGGACCTGCGGGAACGGCTCGCGGCGGCGGCGCGTGGCGGCCCCGAGCGGGCCAGGGCCAGGCACGTCCAGCGCGGCAAGCTGCTGCCCAGGGACCGCGTCGACACGCTCCTCGACCCCGGCGGGCGCTTCCTGGAGCTGTCCCCGCTCGCGGCCGGCGGGATGTACGACGACCAGGCCCCGGCGGCCGGGATCATCACCGGCGTGGGACGGGTCGCCGGACGCGAGGTCGTGATCGTGGCCAACGACGCCACCGTCAAGGGCGGCACCTACTATCCGATGACGGTCAAGAAGCACCTGCGCGCCCAGGAGGTCGCCCTCCACAACAACCTGCCGTGCGTGTACCTGGTCGACTCGGGCGGCGCCTTCCTGCCGAAGCAGGACGAGGTCTTCCCCGACCGCGAGCACTTCGGCCGCATCTTCTACAACCAGGCCACCATGTCGGCGCGGGGCATCCCGCAGATCGCGGCCGTGCTCGGCTCCTGCACCGCGGGCGGCGCGTACGTCCCGGCGATGAGCGACGAGGCGGTGATCGTCCGCAACCAGGGCACGATCTTCCTGGGCGGGCCGCCGCTGGTGAAGGCCGCCACCGGCGAGACCGTCACCGCCGAGGAACTGGGCGGCGGCGACGTCCACGCCCGCGTCAGCGGCGTCACCGACCACCTCGCCGAGGACGACGCGCACGCCCTGAAGATCGTCAGGGACATCGTGTCGACGCTCGCCCCGAAAGGCCCACGCCCCTGGGAGGTCGCGCCGTCCGAGCCGCCCGTGTGGGACCCGCGCGACCTGTACGGCATCGTCCCCCAGGACACCCGCCAGCCGTACGACGTGCGCGAGGTGATCGCCCGGGTGGTCGACGGCAGCCGGTTCCTGGAGTTCAAGGCCGAGTACGGCCCGACCCTGGTCACCGGGTTCGCCAGGATCCACGGGCACCCCGTGGGCATCGTGGCCAACAACGGCATCCTGTTCGGCGAGTCGGCGCTCAAGGGCGCGCACTTCGTCGAGCTGTGCGACCGGCGGTCGATCCCGCTGGTGTTCCTGCAGAACATCAGCGGCTTCATGGTCGGCAAGGCGTACGAGGCCGGGGGCATCGCCAAGCACGGCGCGAAGATGGTGACGGCGGTCGCCTGCGCCCGGGTGCCGAAGTTCACGGTGATCATCGGCGGTTCGTTCGGCGCGGGCAACTACGCGATGGCCGGCCGCGCCTACTCGCCCCGCTTCCTGTGGATGTGGCCGAACGCCCGCATCTCCGTGATGGGCGGCGAGCAGGCCGCCACCGTGCTCACCATGGTCGGCGACGCCGACGCCGACGAGATCCGGGCCCAGTACGAACAGCAGGGCAACCCCTACTACTCGACCGCCCGCCTGTGGGACGACGGGGTGATCGACCCGGTGGACACCAGGACCGTCCTCGGCCTGGCGCTCGGCGCCGCCGCGAACGCCCCCCTCGAACCCGTCGGCTACGGCGTCTTCCGGATGTGAGTGATGTTCTCCAGTGTCCTGATCGCCAACCGGGGCGAGATCGCCGTCCGGATCATCCGTACGCTGCGCGCCCTGGGCGTGCGCGCCGTCGCCGTCCACAGTGACGCCGACCGCGACGCGCGCCACGTGCGCGAGGCCGACCTCGCCGTACGGCTCCCGCGCGGTTACCTCGACATCGACGCGATCGTCGAGGCCGCCCGGGCGAGCGGCGCCGAGGCCGTCCACCCCGGGTACGGCTTCCTCGCCGAGAACGCCGAGTTCGCTCAGCGCTGCGCGGCCGACGGCCTGGTGTTCGTCGGCCCGCCGGCCGGGGCCATCGAGGCCATGGGCGACAAGATCCGGGCCAAGGAGACGGTCGCCGGCGCGGGCGTGCCGGTCGTGCCCGGCGGCGCGGAACCGCACGACGACCTGGCCGAGGTCGCCGAGCGCATCGGCTTCCCCGTGCTGATCAAGCCGTCCGCGGGCGGGGGCGGCAAGGGCATGCTGCGGGTCGAGTCCGCCGAGGGCCTGGCCGCGGCCGTCGAGTCGGCCCGCCGTACGGCGACGGCGGCGTTCGGGGACGGCACCCTGCTGATCGAGCGGTTCGTGGACCGGCCCCGGCACATCGAGATCCAGATCATGGCCGACGGCCACGGGAACGTCGTCCACCTCGGCGAGCGTGAGTGCAGCCTGCAGCGGCGCCACCAGAAGATCGTGGAGGAGGCGCCCTCGCCGCTGCTCGACGACGAGACGCGGGCCCGCATGGGGGCGGCGGCGGTGCGGGCCGCCCGGTCGGTCGGCTACGTCGGCGCCGGCACGGTCGAGTTCATCGTTCCCGGCTCCCATCCCCGCGACTTCTTCTTCATGGAGATGAACACGCGGCTGCAGGTCGAGCATCCGGTCACCGAGATGGTCACGGGCCTCGACCTGGTCGAACTGCAACTGCGGATCGCGGCGGGGGAACTGCTGCCGTTCGGGCAGGACGAGGTGCGCCTGCGCGGCCACGCCGTCGAGGCCCGCGTCTACGCCGAGGACCCGGCCCGCGACTTCCTGCCGACCGGCGGCCGAGTCCTGGCCCTGCGCGAGCCGGCGGGCGAGGGCGTGCGGTTCGACTCCGGGCTGACCGGGGGGACGGCCGTGGGCAGCGACTACGATCCCATGCTGGCCAAGGCGGTGGCCTGGGCCCCCGATCGGGCGGGCGCGCTCGCGGCCCTCGACCGGGCGCTGGCCTCGACCGTGATCCTCGGGGTGACCACGAACATCGGGTTCCTGCGCGCGCTGCTGGCCGACCCGGAGGTCGCGGCCGGGCGGCTCGACACCGGGCTGGTCGAGCGGCGGCTCGGCGACCTGGTGAGCGGCGGGGTGCCGGACGAGGTGCTGGCGGCGGCCGCGCTCGTCTTCCACGCCGGATTCCATGTCTCCGGGTTCGACGTCTCCGGGTTCGACGTCTCCGGGTTCGACGTCTCCGGGTTCGACGTCTCCGGGTTCGACGTCTCCGGGCGTACGGCGGACGACCCGTGGGACGTCGCGGACGGCTGGCGCGTCGGGGAGCCCGCCTGGACCGTGCACCGGCTCGGCGTGCCCGTACGGGTCCGGGGCGCCGCCGGTGACGCGGAGATCGAAGTTAACGAGCGTTCACTCGGCCGGGCGCGGCTGGAGTGGACCGGCTCCGGTGAGGCGGCGGTCACCCTCGGCGGGATCACCCGGAGGTACGCGGTGGCCCGGAACCGCGACACGGTGTGGCTGGCCGAGGGTGGCCGCGCCTGGCCGGTCACCCGGCACGAGCCCGGCGATCCGAAGGACCGGGCGGGCGGGGCGCTCGCCGGCGACGGGGTCGTCCGCAGCCCGATGCCGGGAACGGTGCTGCTGGTCAAGGCGGCGGAGGGCGACCGGGTCACGGCGGGGCAGCCGCTGGTCGTCGTGGAGGCGATGAAGATGGAACACACCCTGACGGCGCCGGCCGACGGCGTGCTCGCCGAGCTGCGGGCCCGGCCGGGGCAGACGGTGGAGCTGGACGCGGTCCTGGCGAGGGTGACACCGTGCGAGTGACGATCTACGAGGTGGGCCCGCGCGACGGCCTGCAGAACGAGTCCGCCGTCGTGCCCGTCGAGGTCAAGCGCGAGTTCATCGGGCGGCTGGCCGAGGCCGGGCTGACGACCATCGAGGCGACGAGCTTCGTCCACCCCAAGTGGGTGCCCCAGCTCGCCGACGCAGGGGAGCTGCTGGAGAGCCTGCCCCGGGTGCCGGGAGTCCGCTACCCGGTGCTCGTCCCCAACGAGCGGGGCCTCGACCGCGCTCTGGAGCAGGGCGTGACCGACATCGCGATCTTCGGCAGCGCCACCGAGTCGTTCGCCCAGCGCAATTTGAACCGGACCGTCGAGTCGCAGTTCGAGATGTTCGCCCCCGTCGTCGAGCGGGCCCTCGCCCACGGCATGCGGGTCAGGGCGTACGTGTCGATGTGCTTCGCCGACCCCTGGGAGGGGCCGGTGGCGCCCGAGCAGGTCGCCCGGGTCGGGCGCGGGCTGCTCAACCTCGGCTGCTACGAGCTGTCGCTGGGGGACACGATCGGCGTCGGCACGCCCCGGCACGTCGAGGCGCTGCTCGACGCCTTCGCCGAGGCCGGGGTCGGGCCCGAGCGGCTGGCCGTCCACTTCCACGACACCTACGGCCAGGCCCTCGCCAACACGCTCACCGCGATCAAGCGGGGGATCACGGTCGTGGACTCCTCCGCCGGCGGCATCGGCGGCTGCCCGTACGCCAAGAGCGCCACCGGCAACCTCGCGACCGAGGACCTGGTCTGGATGCTCGACGGTCTCGGTGTCGAGACCGGGGTGGACGTCAGGTCGCTGACCGCCACCAGCCTCTGGCTCGCCGAGATCCTGGGCCGGCCGAGCCCCTCCCGCGTCGTCCAGGCTCTCGCCAAGGAGATCTAGATGCTCAACGACGAGCACGTCGAACTGCGCAAGTCGGTCGAGGAGTTCGCCCGCGAGGTGGTGGCCCCCGTCATCGGGGACTACTACGAGCGGTGCGAGTTCCCGTACGACATCGTCCGCAAGATGGGCGCGATGGGCCTGTTCGGCCTGCCCGTCCCCGAGGAGTACGGCGGCATGGGTGGCGACTACTTCGCGCTGTGCCTGGCCCTGGAGGAACTGGCCAGGGTCGACTCCTCGGTGGCGATCACGCTGGAGGCGGCGGTCTCGCTGGGCGAGATGCCGATCCTGCGGTTCGGCACGGACGCCCAGAAGCAGCGGTGGCTGCCGAAGATGGCGGCGGGGGAGACCCTCGGGGCCTTCGGGCTGACCGAGCCGGGCGGCGGGTCCGACGTGCCGGGCGGCATGCGTACCACGGCCGTCCTCGACGGCGGCGAATGGGTGATCAACGGCTCGAAGGCGTTCATCACCAACTCGGGCACCGACATCACCGGCGTCGTCGCGGTGGCGGCGATCACCGGCCACCGGGAAGACGGCAGGGCGGAGATCTCCACGATCCTCGTGCCGTCGGGCACCCCCGGCTTCACGGTGTCGAAGAAGTATTCCAAGGTCGGCTGGTCGGCCTCGGACACCCGCGAGCTGTCGTTCGCCGACTGCCGGGTGCCGGAGGAGAACCTGCTGGGCGAGCGCGGCCGGGGCTACGCGCAGTTCCTCCAGACGCTGGACGAGGGCCGGGTGGCCATCGCCGCGCTGTCGGTGGGCCTCGCCCAGGGCTGCGTGGACGAGTCGCTGCGGTACGTGCGGGAGCGCCGGGCCTTCGGCCAGGAGATCGGCCGCTACCAGGCCATCCAGTTCAAGATCGCCGACATGGAGGCCAGGGCGCACACGGCCCGCCTGGCCTACTACCACGCCGCCGAGCGCATGCTGGCCGGCCTGCCGTTCAAGAAGGAGGCCGCGATCGCCAAGCTCGTGTCGTCCAACGCCGCGATGGACAACGCCCGGGACGCCACGCAGATCTTCGGCGGCTACGGCTTCATGAACGAGTTCCCCGTCGGCCGCTTCTACCGCGACGCGAAGATCCTGGAGATCGGCGAGGGCACCAGCGAGGTGCAGCGCATGCTCATCGCCCGCGAGCTCGGCCTGCCCGCCTGAGCCCGTTCCGCCTGGCCCGGATCGCTGCCCACCGGCTGGCGCGGGTACGGAGACCGCTCGGCGGACGTCAGGCGATGAGACCGGACCAGCGGCCGCCGAGGACGGCGACGCCCAGGTCGGTGATGGTGTGCAGCACGGCTTGGCCGAGACGGTGACTGTTCACCAGTCCGGCCTCCCGCAGGGTTGTGGCCTGCCGGCTTGCGGTGGAGGGCGGGACGCCCAGGCGCCGGGCGAGTTCGGTGGTGGTGCAGTCGCCCTCCGCGAGGGTCTCGAGGACCCGGGTGCGGGTGGCGCCGAGCAGCCCGGTCAGCGTCGTACGCCGGTCGGGAGCCTGCCCGCGCGCCCAGTCGAGGTCGTGTTCGATCGGATAGACCAGGATCGGGGGCAGGTGGGGGTCGCGCAGGGTGATGGGCGTCTGCCGGCAGAAGAACGACGGCTGTAGCAGCAGGCCCCGGCCACCCAGATGGATGTCGTGGTCGGCCGGATAGGACAGTTCGAGCACCGGGAAGCTCCATCGCGCGGACGGGTGCAACGTGGAGAACACGGCTTCCCAGCCGCCCGCCGAGAGCAGCCTCGCGCGGCGGGCGCGCTCCCGGTCGACCTGGGCGCGGACGTGCGGCCAGTACGGGGACAGACAGGCATGGAAGTAGCCGTCCACTGCGCCGACAAGGGCGTCCAGCGCGTCCGGACAGCCCGCCGCGAGTCGTTCGGCCCACCCGGGCAGCCGCTTCCCCGGGTGCCTCGCCAGCAGCTCGGCCATGTCCCCGCGCAACCGCTCCCCTGTGGTGCGGCGCAGCGCCTCCATGCCCCCCGCCACCGAGCCGGGCTCCGCCCGAGGAGTGAGGAAGTCGACGGTGTAGCCCCGCACCGGGACCAGCGTCGTCAGCATCCGTACACTCCCGGGCACCCGGCCGAGGGCGGTCTTCTTCCACTCGCCGAAAACCAGCGTCTGCTCCCGGCGCCGCAGCCGGTAGAGGCTGAGCATCGTCTCCCACAGCACATCCGGCTGCGGCGCGATGTGCGTACGCGCCAGATCCTCACCCGTGAAGTGGATTCGCAGGGTCATGGGCGATCCTTCGGCGACGTGATTACTACCTGGCTGCGCACTTCCCACCAGGGAGTTTGCATTCAGGCGAACGTGTTTACAAGTCTGTGTGCCGATTCTGTAAAGCTTTATCCGTGAGAGGGACGCGTGGCATCCGGCAATCCGGGCGAGTCGGCCGGTCGCAATCCCGGATCGCCGAGGCCGGCAGGTGCACCGCGGTGTCGGCCAGGTGGACGCGCTATCCAGATTGGCCGGAGAAACCATCTCAAGGACGTCTAAATCCTCGTAAACCCATTTAATCAAAATTCCCCGAAAAGGTGGGATGTGCCGAATCGGCGAAGTTCGGCTCTCCCTGGCGGTATGCCGGCGCGCCTCTCGCCGTTCGGGACCACGGAAACAGAAAGGAGCACGCTCATGAGGATCCGCAATCGTATTCTCGGCGGTGCGGCGCTGACGGCGGTTCTCGTCGGGTCGGGGACCGCGGCGGTCGGTGCGAGCACCTCCCTGTCCGCCGCCCGGCAGGCCGGGCACTCCCGGCTCGCCGCCTCCGAGGCGAGCGGCGAGGCCGCGGGCGGCAAGCTCTGGCTCTACGAGCACGACGGCTTCAAGGGGGGATTCGCGGGGTTCACCGGCACCGACCGCGACCTGACCGACAACTACTGGTACGGCACGAGCCGCAGGGTCGACAACGGGGCCAGTTCGGTGAAGAACCAGACCCGCTACGGCGTCACGCTCTACCAGAACGTGGGCTGCACCGGCGCCCACTCCTACGAAAGGCCGAACTCCGAGGACAAGGACCTCAGCAACAACGACATCAGGGACAACCGCACCAGTTGCGTCTACTTCCACCGCTGATCCCTCATCCCCGTGCCCGCCGGGGTGGAGCGGCCTGCCCGCCCCACCCCGGCGGCCTGCGACGACAGTGCGAGCCGCTCATGAGACGCATCCTGATCGCCACGGCTCTCCTGGTGCCGGCGGCGAGTTCCGGCTGCGCGGGCACGCCGCCCGCGGCCGCTCCTCCGCCGGCGTCCGAGCCGCCCGCTCCCACCGCCGAAGTGCTGTCCCTGCGCTTTCCTCTGGAGGACTACGAGCTCAGCCTCACGGAGGCAGCGACGGTCGAGACCGCCGAGGACATCCTCGTCGGCAGGTGCATGACGGCCAGAGGCCTGCGGTGGCAGGCGCTGCCCCGCGTGACGGTGACCGAGATCCCCAATCGCCGGCGTTACGGCGTAATCGAACCGGCGGTGGCGGCCACGTTCGGTTACCACCTCGTCGAGGAGCCCTCGGACAGGAAGCGCAGCCGGGATCGCCGCCTGCGCGATCTCGCGCTGACCCGCGACCAGAGGCTGGCCGCCTACGGCACCGGCGGGACCGGCGGCTGCTGGGCCGAGGCCAACGCCCGCGCCTGGCGCGACATGCCGGCCGCCGAGGACGCTCTGCTGCGCCGGCTGGTGCAGGAGTCCTTCGCGACCTCGCTCCGCGACCCCCACCTGCGATCGTCGTTCCGCGCCTGGAGCCGCTGCATGGCCGGGCGGGGATTCGGCTACCCCGACCCCCTGAGCGCCGCCGCCGACCCGCGCTGGCGATCGCCGCGTCCGTCCCGGGAGGAGACCCGTACCGCCGTCGCGGATGTCGCCTGCAAGGAGCAGGCCGGGCTGGTGCGCACGTGGTCGGCCATCGAGACCGCCTTCCACAGGAAGGCGGCCGAGCGGCACCGCCGGGCCCTGCTCGTCCTGCGCGCGGCCAAGGCGGCGTGGCTGGCGGATGTGCGCCGGATCATCTCCGAGGCCCCCTGAGTACGCATCCGGCGCCGAGCCGGGAGCCGGACACCGCCCCTCAGCGGAACCTGGGGCGTCCCCGGGCCGGCCGATGGGGTGCGTGGCCGATCCACGGCGGTTGGCGGAACGTCGCCTCCGCGTAGGGCGTGGGGCTGATGATCCGGTGTGCGCCGTTCTGGACCTGGAAGATGAGGTGCGCCTGACCGAGCGAGGGGTCGGCGATCTCGTCGGGGAAGGCCACGCTGGTCTGCCCTCCCCGGTCGAGGTCGTAGACACCGTTGACGCCGCGGTAGACGAGTGCGCGCAGGTCGCGGGCGACGGCGTCGAAGTCCTGGGGGCGTCCGGACGATGCCCAGGCCAGGGCCAGCAGGTTGATCTGGTCGTAGGCCGCGCTCGCCACGGCCCTGCCCGGCGCGGTGCCGTACTTCCTGGTGAAGCGGTCGGCGAAGGCGCGACCGCGGCTGTCGCCGTAGAGGCCGGTGACGGTCGCCCACACCACGCCTTCCGCGGCTTCCCCCGCCAGCTCCAGGAACTGCGGCACGGCCGGTGTGTAGACCATGTAGACCAGCGTCGGCGACGGCTCGCGCACGAACTCCCGCTGGAACGCGGCCGCCTCCTCGGCCAGGTGGTGCGTGACCATCACCGCGCCCGGCGCGTGGGTGCGGACGGCGCGCAGCGCCTCGTTCCAGTCGTTGTACGGCGGGGTGAGCCTGACGACGAAGTCGATGGTCAGCCCCGCCTGTTCGATCAGCCGCGAGGTCTCCTCGTTGAACGCCTGCGTGTCGGGCATCGTGGTCTCGATGAAGCCGACGCTTCGCCTGTGCGGTTGGAGTTCGTGCAGGAAGCGGGCGAAGCCCTTGCCGTAGTTGCCGCGAGTGGGGCCGGTCTGGAAGATCCGGCCGAACCTGTCCGGCTCCTGCCGCACCCACGCGGCCTGCAGATCGCTGGTGGCGATGTTGAGGTAGGGCGCGCCGTAGTCGGCCACGATCTCGTACGAGGCCCGCTCGTCGGTCAGCAGATAGCCGCCGACGATGGCCGACACCTCCATGGCCGCGAGCTCCGCGAGGCCCGCCGAGACCGACTCGGCGTCGAGCGCGTCCACAGCGGTGACATAGGTGCGCACCAGCCTGCCCGCCACGCCGCCACGCGCGTTGAGTTCCTCGACGGCCAGCTCCGCTCCGCGCCGCATCTGCTCTCCGTCGTCCCCCGAGGCGCCGAGCAGCGGCAGCAACAGCCCGACTTCGTGCGGCGCGACCGCGACCGGCCGGCGTGGCACCACCCCGAAGGTCGCGAACGCGGGCAGGGGCCCGGTCGTGTGCATCAGCTTGTCCACGGCGCCCACCGCGAGGGCGGCCAGTTCCGGACAGCGGCCGGGGATCGGCAGCCTGAGGAGGCCGTGGTCGACCGCGAAGGCGGCGGCGCCGCTGCGGGTCGCCTGGCCGAGCTTGCCCAGCACGCTCTCCACCTGCTTGGAAACCGTGCGCGGACTGGTGCCCAGGTAATGCGCCACGTCCGTGTTGGTGAGCCCTCCGGCCAGGAGAGTCAGCACGTCGAGCTCGCGCGGGGTGAGCCCGTACGGCGGCGGCACCTCGACCGCGGACACCAGCACGTCGTCCGTCTCGCGGGCGACCGTCATCGAGACGTGCGTCCAGCGCTCGTCCCGCTCGACCTCCAGGAAGGTGAGGGCGTCGCGTCCGGACCGCAACAGCGCGATCGCCGCGCGAACCAGCATCGGTCTGCCGGAGAGGTCCACGCCGATGCCGTCCAGCCGCATCACCGTGCCGTCGGCGGAGACGCGTGCCATCCCCGGCAGGGAGGACACATCCACGGGCGTCTCCTCGTACTTCAGGCGGTGCGGTCCCGGCAAGGGCTGTCCATAGGGTAATCGACGTATTGCCGCAGATAGTAGGCCATGTGACCGTTTCTCCAATCGACAGAGAGGACTGCGATGAGACTCGGCGTGGAGTGCGGCGGAACCTTCACCGACCTGGTGTTGCTCGATGATGTCGGACGGCTTGTCGCCACTGGGAAGGTGTTCTCCACCCCGGCCGACCCGTCCCTCGCCGTGCTGGAGGCCATCGCCCGTCTGGAGACGGCCGACCTGTCCGGTACGCCGCTCCTGCATGGTTCCACGGTCGCCACGAACGCCGTCCTCGAGCGGAAGGGGCCGAAGCTCGGTCTCATCGTCACCCAGGGCTTCCGTGACGTCCTGGAGCTGCAACGGCACGACCGCGACGTGATGTACGACCTGCATTACCGCAAGCCGCGGCCACTGGTGCCGCGTGAGCTGGTGCGCGAGGTGCCGGAGCGGCTCGACGCGAACGGCAAGCCGCTGGTCGCGCTCGACGAGCAGGCCGTCCGTGAAGCGGTGTCCGAGCTGGCCGGGCTCGGCGTCACCTCGATCGCCGTGTGCTTCCTGCACAGCTACCGCAACCCCGCCCACGAGCAGCGGGTCCGCGAGCTCGCCGCCGAGGTCGCGCCCGCCCTCGACGTCTCGCTGTCCAGCGAGGTCGTGGCGGAGTTCCGCGAGTACGAGCGGGCGAGCAGCACCACCATCGACGCCTTCGTCAAGCCGACGGTCGACGGCTACCTGAGCCGCCTGGAGCGTTCCCTCGCCGAGCGCGGCATGGGCGCGGTGTCGATGATGCAGTCGAACGGCGGGGTGGTGCCCGCCGCCTACGTACGGCGGCGGCCGATCCACGTGCTGCTCTCGGGCCCGGCCGCCGGGGTGGCGGGCGCCGTCGCGGTCGCCGCCGCGGCGGGCGTCGACGACATCGTCACCATGGACATGGGCGGCACCAGCACCGACGTCTGCCTGGTGACGGGGGGCCGGCCCCAGATCACCAACGAGTCCATGATCGACAGGATTCCGGTCAAGCTCTCGATGGTGGACATCGCCACCGTGGGTGCGGGCGGCGGCAGCGTCGTCCAGCTCGATCCGGGCGGCATGCTCCAGGTCGGCCCGCGGAGTGCCGGCGCCGATCCGGGTCCCGCCTGCTACGGCCGAGGCGGAACCGTCCCGACCGTGACGGACGCGAACGTCACCCGCGGGCTGATCCGTCCCGGTCACTTCCTCGGCGGCAGGCACGCGCTCGACCGGCCGGCCGCCGTGCGGGCGCTCGACGTGCTCGCCGGTCCGCTGGGACGCACGCCCGCCCAGCTCGCCGAGGACGTCTTCCGCATCGCGAACGTCGCGATGGCGGGCGCGATCAGGCTGGTCTCCACCGAGCGCGGCCACGACCCCCGCGATCACACGCTCGTCGCCTATGGCGGCGCCGGCCCGCTGCACGCCGCCGCGGTCGCCGACGAGCTGGGCATCAGGACCGTGCTGGTCCCGCCGCACGCCGGTCTCATGTCGGCGTACGGCCTGCTCAGCTCCGACTTCCAGCGCCGCTTCGCGGTCACCAGAGTGGCCGACCTGAGCGAGCTGGCGCCGGGCGAGCTCGACGACGTGTTCGCCGAGCTGCTCGCCGACGCCCGTGCCGAGATCGCCGCCCAGGACATGGACCCGGACGACATGCTCGCCGAGCACGAGCTGGATCTGCGTTACCGGGGCCAGGGCTTCGAGCTGACGGTGCCGGTGCCGAGGGGAGCGGGGCCGGCCGAGGCCGCCGAGCTGTTCCACGATGCCCACGCCCTCAGGTATGGCCACGCCACCCGGGACAAGCCGGTTCAGGTCGTCACCTACCGGCTCACCCTCCGGCTGCCCCGGCGCGACACGGCGTTGCCCGCCGTACAGGCGGAAGGCTCCGCGCGCCGCGAGGACCTGCCCGTCGTGATCGGCGGGAGGGAACGGACCTGCGCGTTCCTGTGGAGGGCGGGGTTGCCGCCCGGCTTCGCGATCACCGGTCCCGCGGTGATCGAGGAGGACTCCGCCACCACCTACGTGCCGCCCGGCTGGACAGCCGCCGTGGACGACGCCACCAACCTGCTGCTGACGCGAGGAGCCTGACATGACGGTCGATCCGGTCACCCTGAACATCGTCGGCACCGCGCTGGCGGCGATCCCCCGGGAGATGGCGGCGAACCTGCGGCGCGCCGCGTTCTCCTCGGTCGTGCGGGAGGCACGGGACTACGCGGTGGCGCTCGTCGACCCGCACGGCAACGTGGTCAGCCAGGCCGAGGCCATCCCCATCATGACCGCCGGCATCTCGCACGCGATCGCCGCCGTGCTGGCCGGCAACGACCCGCGCACTCTCACGGCCGACGACGCGATCCTTTACAACGATCCCTTCAACGGCGGTCAGCACCTGCAGGACATCTACCTGTTCACGCCCGTCTTCCACGAGGACCTGCTCGTCGGGTTCGCGGCCAGTGTCGCGCACCATGTGGACATCGGAGGCGGCGAGCCGGGACTGACCATCAACGCCACGGAGGTCTTCCAGGAGGGGCTGCGCCTGCCCGGCCGGCCGTTCTCGATCTCCCGTGACTGGCACGGCGGCTTCGTCGAGCAGCTCTTCCGGCTCAACGTCCGGGTTCCCGACCTCGTGGTGGGCGATCTGAACGCGCAGTTCGCGGCCAACAGCGTCGCCGCGGAACGGCTGCGCGAGCTGGTCTCCAGGCATGGGGCCGAGCTGACCTTCGCGGTGATGGAGGAACTGCAGAACTACGCCGAGCGGCGGCTGCGTGACTCCATCTCCGAGATCCCGGACGGCGACTACTCCGCCGAAGAGATCATCGACGCGTCGTCCTGGGGAGGCGACCGGCACCACGTCAGGGTCTCCGTCCGCGTGCGGGGCTCCGGCATCGAGGTCGACTTCGCCGGCACCGACCCCCAGGTCGGCGCCAACCTCAACTGCCCGTTCGCCTCGACGGTCTCCTCCGTGCAGAGCGCGATCCGCGGCCTGCTCAGGGACAAGGACATCCCGTTCAACGAGGGCTGCAACCGGCCCATCACCGTGAAGGCCCCTTACGGCTCGATTCTCAACCCGGCCGCGCCGGCCGCCGTCCGGGCCAGGCTCACCCCGGCCAGCCGCGCGTTCGACGCGGTGATCCGGGCGCTCGCCGACGCGCTGCCCGACCGTGTGGTGGCCACGGGCTACGACACGACCAGCGCCGCGGCGCTCAGCTACCTCGACCCCGACAGCCACGAATACCAGGTGGTCCTTGAGGTGCTCGGCGGCGGCTGGGGCGCGGGTCCCGGACAGGACGGCGCGGACGGGCTCGACAACCCGATCTCCAACTGCGCCAGCGCCCCCGTCGAGGCGCTGGAGATCGACTACTCGCACTTCAGGGTGACGGAGTTCGCCCTCATCCCCGGCTCGGGAGGAGACGGCCGCAGTCGCGGCGGCCTCGGCTTCGTGCGCACGTACGAGGCGACCAGGGACGGCGTGACCTTCTCCGCCTATTCCGACCGGCACCGCTACGGCGCCCGCGGTCTGTTCGGCGGCGGCGACGGCGCCACCGGCGGGCTCGAAGTGACCAGGTCCGACGGGACCATCCAGCGGCTGTCCCACATCGACGCGGTCAAGCTCGCCGCCGGTGAACGGGTCAGCCTGCGCACCGGCGGCGGCGGAGGCTACGGCCCGCCCGCCGAGAGGCCGGTGGCAGACCGCGAGGCCGACCTGAGGGACGGCTTGATCGTGAAGGAGACCCCCCAATGACGAAACCGCAGATGCGCCGGGTAGCGCTCGCGTCCGCACTCGGCACGAGCATCGAATGGTACGACTTCTTCATCTACACGACCGCGTCCGCGCTGGTCTTCAACAAGCTGTTCTTCCCCACGCTGTCTCCGATCGCGGGCGTGCTGTCGGCATTCGCCACGTACGCCGTCGGCTACGTCGCCAGGCCACTCGGCGCTGTCGTGTTCGGCCACTTCGGCGACCGGATGGGGCGTAAGAAGTCGCTTGTCTGGACGCTGCTCATGATGGGCACCGCGACCTTCCTGGTCGGCTGCGTGCCCACATACAGCGGCATCGGCGCGCTCGCACCACTGCTGCTCGTCGCCCTGCGCTTCGTTCAGGGCCTGGCGGTCGGTGGTGAGTGGGGCGGCGCGGCGCTCATCTCCGTAGAGCACGCGCCCGCGCGGCGGCGCTCGTTCTTCGGCGCGTTCGCGCAGATCGGCTCGCCGGTCGGGCTGCTCCTCGCCACCGTCATGTTCACCGTGCTCAACGGCCTGCTGACCGCCGAGCAGTTCGAGAGCTGGGGCTGGCGTCTCCCGTTCCTCGTCTCCATCGTGCTGGTCGTGGTGGGCTTCGTGGTGCGGATGAGGATCGAGGAGACCCCCGACTTCCGGAAGTCCACGCGATCGGACGCGCTGCCCATCGTCGAGTGCCTGCGCACCTCATGGCGGCAGATCGTGGTGGGCCTGGGCATCTTCGCGGGCGGCTTCGTCGCCTACTACCTGCTCACCACGTTCATGCTCGCCTACACCACGACTCAGCTGGGCCTGCCCAAATCCACCGCACTGGCCGGGCAGATCGTGGCGGCGGTGGTCGAGGCGGCGCTCATGTTCGTCTTCGCCGCCATGGGCGACAGGCACGGCAAGGCCAAGGTGATCGGCTGGGGCGCCGTGGCGGGGCTCCTCTGGGCGGTGCCGCCGTTCTGGCTCTTCGGGACCGGCAGCGCCTTCTGGCTCTGCGTGGGCGTCGGCGTCGGGCTCATCGGCGTGACCGCCACCTACTCGGTGGGCGCGGCGTACGTGGCCCAGTTGTTCGCGCCGCGCGTCCGCTACACCGGCATGTCGCTGTCCTACCAGCTCGCCGGGGCCATCGGCGGAGGCGTCGTGCCGCTGTTCTCGACCGCGTCGCTGGAGTGGACCGGCGGCCACTACTGGCCGGTCGCCCTGACAACCGTGCTGTTCTACGTGTTCACGCTGGTCTGCCTGCGCATCGGGCGCGTCCGCGAGGGCGGGGCCGTGCCCGCTCCTGCCGTGGGGGTGGCGGGGTGACCGTCAACGGAGGCGTGTCGTTCTGGTATCGCGAGATCGGCCTGCCCCGCTGCCGGCGGCCGCTCGACCGGTCCGTTGACGTCGACGTGTGCGTCGTCGGCGGCGGCTACACCGGCCTGTGGACCGCGTACTACCTGAAGAAGGCCGATCCGGGCCTCCGGATCGCGGTCCTCGAGCGGAGCTTCGCCGGCTACGGCGCCTCCGGCCGCAACGGCGGCTGGATCACGGCGGCCCTCGCCGGGTCGCGGCGGCGCTTCGCCGCCACACACGGCCGGCGGGCCGTCCTCGACCTCCAGCAGGCGATGAACGACAGCGTCGACGAGATCATCGCGGTGGCCGCCGCCGAGGGGATCGAGGCCGACATCGTGAAGAACGGCATGCTGCGGGTGGCGCACGCGCCCGCCCAGCTGCCCAGGCTGCGTCAGCAGGTCGTCACCGCCCAGGCGTGGGACGACGACGTGGTGCTGCTCGACGCGGAGGAGACGGTCGCCAGGATCGGCGTCGCCGGTGCGCTCGGCGCCTCCTACACCCCGCACTGTGCCCGGGTCCAGCCGGCCAAGCTGGTGCAAGGGCTGGCCCGGGCCGTGGAGAGGCTCGGTGTCGAGATTTACGAGTCCACCCCGGTGACCGGGATCGCCCCGCACACGGCCGAGACGCCGTACGGGACCGTCAGGGCCCGGTTCGTGATCAGGGCGACCGAGGGATTCACCGCGGGACTGCCGGGGGAGCGGCGCACGTGGCTGCCGATGAACTCCTCGCTGATCGTGACGGAACCGCTGGGCGAGCGGTTCTGGGCGCAGATCGGGTGGACGGGCAGGGAACTGCTCGGCGACGTGTCCCACGCGTACATCTACGCTCAGCGGACCGCGGACGACAGGATCGCGATCGGCGGGCGGGGCTGGCCGTACAGGTTCGGATCGAGGACGGACAACGACGGCCGCACCCGGGCGGCGACCGTACGGCAGTTGCGGGACGCGCTCGTCAGGCTGTTCCCGTCCACCGCCGACGCCGCGATCGCGCATGCCTGGTCAGGAGTGCTCGGTGTGCCCCGCGACTGGTGCTCCACCGCCGGGCTGGACCGGCGCACGGGACTCGGCTGGGCGGGAGGCTATGTGGGACACGGCGTGGCCACGGCGAATCTCGCCGGCCGCACGCTCCGCGACCTCGTTCTCGGCGCCGACACGACGCTGACCAGGCTGCCCTGGGTGGGCAGGAAGGTCAGGAAGTGGGAGCCCGAGCCGTTGCGCTGGCTGGGCGTGCAGGGGATGTACATGGCCTACCGCGAGGCCGACCGTCAGGAAGTGGTCGCAGGACGGGTGACCTCTTCGCCACTCGCCAGGATCGCCGACACGGTGGCCCGCCGCGACTGATGTTCATGACCGGTGCCGTGCACCGCGCTGCGGCGCGCGGCGGGAGTCCCCACGGGCGGGCGCGTATCTCTACGGCATGGTCCGGGGCGGGAGGACGGTGAGGTACAGCGGGGCGTGGCCGTCGTAGCCGAGCCCGTGCTGGTTCCACGGGACGTCAGCGGGCCGGGGCTGGACGTTGCCCGCCTTGTCGCGGGCGCGTGACATCACGCGGTATCGCCCCGGCCGGGCCCCGCGCCACGGCACCTCGAACCGCACCCAGATCAGCGGCTCGGGCGGGGTGAGGAGCGCCGCCCCGCGCCAGGGCATCTCCGCCACCCACCGCCCGGGGGCGATCAGCCGCTCGATCGCGACGTCGACGCGGTCGATCGCCCCGGCGCCGGACCAGGCCCGGCCGTGCAGCGTGTGGTCGCCGGGCGGGAGCGTGACGCCGTCGTCGAGTTCGAGGGCGCTGCGGACCCGGCCGACGGTGGGCCGGACGGGGGTGGGGTAGGAGGGGCCGATGAGCACCTGGTTGCGCTGCAGGCCCCGCGGAGGCAGGCGCCGTACGGACGCCTCGATCGTGCCGAGCCACTTCACCGCCGTGTTGGCCCCCCACCCGGACATGAGGGCACGCAGCGGGTAGCCGTGGTCGGCCGGCAGGTCGGCCCCGTTCATGTGGTGCACCAGCAGGCTGTCGTCCCGCAGGGCCTTGTCCGCGGCGACCACCTCCGAGTAGTGCACGGTCCCCTCCGGGGTGGCGATCTCGTCCAGACCGGTGAACCGCACGTCCGCGGCGTGGCCGAGCCCGGCCGCCGCGAGCACGTCCCTGACCCGTACGCCGGTCCACTCCGCGGCGCCGACCGCGCCGAAGTGCCACTGGGTGTAACCGGTGGGAAGCCATCGGCCGTCGCCCGACGGCGGGAGCTCGGGGAAGAAGGCCGAGCAGTTGGCGCCGCAGTCGAGGGTGCGGCGCAGGGTGACCTGGGGCAGCGCGAGCAGGTCCGTGTACGAGAACGACATGGGGCGCGCGACCGCGTCACCGGTGATCTCCAGGCGCCATGACGAACGGTCGATGCGTGGCGGGCGGGCCCGGTTGTGGATGTAGAACCGGTCGTTGGGGATCAGGTCCCCATATTCGCCCACCGGACCCCACTTCATCTCCTCCGAGCCGTTTCCCCGGTGGGAGAAGTAACGGGACGGAGTCTCCTGCACGACGAAGTCCCGCCGGGCGGTCCCAGGGGCGGCCTGCCTCGGTGGCGCCTGCCGTACGGCGGCCAGGGCCAGCGGTCCCGCGGCCGAGTAGGCGAGGAACCGGCGGCGGGAGCAGCCCGTCTCTCCGCTCTCGGCCCGGTCCTGTCGATGACGATCTTCCATGGCCCTCACCCCGACCTGTACCTGCCCATTTCTGGACAAATGCCTCGGCGGGTCCGCGGGTTCGTTCAGGCGATGGTGTAGCGGAGTTCCGGGCGGCCGGGGCCGCCGTACTGCGGGACCCGGCGCGCGACGCCCGTGTCGACGAGGTGCTCCAGATAGCGCCGTGCCGTCACCCGGGACACGCCCACGGCCGCGCCCACGCCCTGGGCCGACATGCCGCCGGCGGCGTCCCGCAACGCGCCCGCCACCGCCTCCAGGGTGTCGCCCGTCATCCCCTTGGGCAGATGGGGGCGGGCGGTCCCGCGCAGGGTGGACAGCGCCCGGTCCACCTCGCCCTGGCCGCTGACCTCGCCCGGCCCGCTGATCGACGAGCGGAAGGCCGCGTACCGTTCGAGCTTCTCCTGCAGCAGGGCGAAGGTGAAGGGCTTCAGCAAGTACTGCACCACCCCGGCGGAGACGGCCGACCTGACCACCGAAAGGTCCCGCGCGGAGGTGACGGCGATGACGTCACAGGGGAGGCCCGCGGCCCGCATGGCCCGGCAGACCTCCAGCCCGTGCATGTCCGGGAGGTAGAGGTCGAGAAGCACGAGATCCACCGGTTCGCGGCGTAGCGCGCGGACGGCCTCGCCGCCGGACCTGGCCACGCCGGCGACCCGGAAGCCCGGCACCCGCTCGACGTAGAGGCGGTTCGCCTCGGCCGTGAGCTCCTCGTCCTCCACGATCAGGACCGTGATCACGGCCGCACCTCCTCGCGCGCCGGGTCGCGTGTCACGCCGTCGTGGGCCGGCCGGGGCGGCAGCGGGAGCCGTACGGTGAAGACCGCCCCCTGACCATCGGGGCCCTGACCACCGGTGCCCTGACCACCGGTGCCCACCTCGATGCCGCCGCCCAGGCGCCGGGCCGCCTGCCCCGCCATCGCGAGGCCGAGCCCCCGGCCGTCGCCCTTCGTGGACCAGCCGCGCCGGAACACGTCCCGTACGACGCCGGGGTCGAGCCCGGGGCCGCTGTCGGCGACCCGGATCAGGAACGTGCCGTCCTCGGCGCGCAGGCGGACGCGGACCCGGGCGGGCGGCGCGCCCTGCCCAGCGCCATGCACAGTGTCCTGCCCAGTGCCTTGCACAGTGCCCTGCACCGCGGCGTCGATCGCGTTGTCGATCAGGTTGCCGACGATGGTCACGAGGTCGCGGGCGTCGAGGGCGACGTCGTCGAGCTCGCTGTCGGGACTGATCACGAGGTCGACCCCGCGCTCGGCGGCCGCCGCGCTCTTGCCGAGCAGCAGCGCCGCGAGGACGGGTTCGCGGACCGCGCCCACCACGCGGTCGGTGAGCCGCTGGGCCGCCCGCAGCTCCGCGGTGGCGAACTCCACCGCCTGGTCGGCGCGGCCCAGCTCCACGAGCGCGACGACCGTGTGCAGCCGGTTGGCGGCCTCGTGCGCGGCCGAGCGGAGCGACTCGGCGAAGCCGCGTTCGGCGTCGAGCTGCCCGGTGAGGGCCTGCAGCTCGGTGTGGTCGCGGAGCGTGACCACCGTGCCGAGCGAGCGCGTGCCGGAGCGGACCACGGCGGCGCTCGCCACCAGCACACGCTCCCCGGTCAGGTGGATCTCGTCGGACCGGCTCTCCCCGGAGCCGAGCATCGCGGCCAGCGAGGGTGACAGGCCCAGGTCGCCCACGTGCCGCCCTTCCGCGTCCCCGGGCAGGCCGAGCAGCTCGCGGGCGCCGTCGTTGGCGAGGGTCAGCCGGCCGTCGCGGTCGACGAGCAGCAGCCCCTCGCGCACCGCGTGCAGGATCGCGTTGTGGTACTCGTACATGCGGCTCAGCTCGGCCGGGCCCAGCCCGTGCGTCTGGCGGCGCAGCCGGGCGCCCACCAGGTAGGCGCCCGCGATGCCCGCCGCCAGGCCGAGCAGGCCGGTGATGACGGCCGAGCCGATCTGCTCGCGCACCTCGGCACTGATCTTCGCCACCGTGATGCCGGCGCTGACCAGGGCCCGGACCCGGCCGGTGGCGTCCCGTACGGGGGTGACGGCCCGTACGGACGGGCCCAGGGTGCCGGTGTAGGTCTCGGTGAACGTGCGCCCGGCCAGCGCGGGCGCGGTGGTGCCGAGGAAGCGCCCGCCGATCTGCCGGGGGTTGGGATGCGTGTACCTGCGGCCGTCCCTGTTCATGATCGTGATGAAGTCGAGCCCGGCCTCCGCGCGCACCCGCTCCGCGTACGGCTGGAGCACGGCCGAGGGATCGGGGTCGTCCAGCGCGTCGAGCACGGTGGGCGCGTCGGCCACGCTGATCGCCACCGCCCTGGTCGTCCTCGCGGCCTCGTCGCCGAGAAGCTCGCGCGTACGCAGGAAACCGAGAAGGGTGGCGCCGGCCACGGTGATCCCGACGACCAGGATCTGCAGCACGAGCACCTGCCGGGCCAGGCTCCAGCGTCCGAGCCTGGCGGTCATCGTCGTCACGGTCTCAGCGTCCTCGCTTCACGTGCGGGTCTGCGCGGATTCACCGAGGGGCGCCGGTGAAAACCGCCGTGAACGAAATGTACGCAATAGTGACCCAGGTCACTACCGCGGCGCATAGTCACCGACCAGATCACATCTCCGCCCGCGCCGTCGCGGGCCGCATGAGGACGAGGAGGGTCGTGTGACGACCACGATGAACCGGGCGCCCCGGGACCGGACCCATTACCTGTACCTGGCGGTGATCGCCGCGGTCGTCCTCGGGATCGCCGTGGGGCTGGCGGCGCCGGACGCCGGGGCCGCGCTGAAGCCGCTGGGCACGGCCTTCGTCGCCCTGATCAAGATGATGATCAGCCCGATCATCTTCTGCACGATCGTGCTCGGCGTCGGATCGGTGGCCCAGGCCGCGAAGGTCGGCAAGGTGGGCGGGCTGGCCATCGGCTACTTCCTGGTCATGTCCACGGTGGCGCTGGCCGTCGGCCTGCTCGTGGGCAACGTGCTGCACCCCGGCGAGGGGCTCCAGCTGACCGACGAGCTGCGCAAGGCCGCCGAGGAGCAGGCGGCCAAGGGCGGCGAGAGCGACACGACGTCGTTCCTGCTCGGCATCATCCCGGCGACCTTCGTCTCGGCGTTCACCGAGGGCCAGGTGCTCCAGACCCTGCTGGTCGCGCTGCTGACCGGCTTCGCGCTGCAGGCGATGGGGGAGCGGGCGGCGCCCATCCTGCGGGGGATCGGCCACCTCCAGCGGCTCGTCTTCCGCGTCCTGGCGATGATCATGTGGGCGGCTCCGGTCGGCGCGTTCGGCGCGATGGCCGCCGTGGTCGGCGCGGGCGGTTTCGACGCGCTGCGCAGCCTGGCCGTGCTGATGGGCGGGTTCTACCTGACGTGCCTGCTGTTCGTGGGGGTCGTGCTCGGCGCGGTGCTGTGGCTCGGCGCGCGGATCAACCTGCTGTCGCTGCTGCGCTACCTCGGCAGGGAGTTCCTGCTCATCCTGTCCACGTCCTCCTCCGAGTCGGCGCTGCCGCGCCTGATCGCCAAGATGGAGCACCTGGGGGTGAGCCGCACCGTCGCCGGCATCACGGTCCCGACCGGCTACTCCTTCAACCTCGACGGCACCGCCATCTACCTGACCATGGCGACGCTGTTCGTGGCCCGTGCGACCGGTTCCCCGCTCTCTGCGGGGGAGCAGATCGGCCTGCTGGTCTTCATGATCATCGCGTCCAAGGGGGCCGCCGGCGTCACCGGCGCGGGCCTCGCCACGCTGGCGGCGGGCCTGCAGTCGCACCGGCCGGCCCTCGTGGACGGCGTCGGCCTGATCGTGGGCATCGACCGGTTCATGTCGGAGGCCCGGGCGCTGACCAACTTCGCGGGGAACGCGGTCGCCACCGTCCTGATCGGCACGTGGGTGGGCGACTTCGACCGCTCGCGGGCGGAGGAGGTGCTGGCCGGCCGGGCCCCCTTCGACGAGGCGACGTTCGTGGACGACGAGGCGGCCGCCCCGGCCCCCGAGGCGGCCGCCCCGGCCCCCGAGGCGGGCCCCGCCCCCGCCCCCGCCCCGGCGGCTCACCCGTAACCGGATCAGCGGGCGGGCGGCGCGAACTCGGGCTGGTCGAGCACCCGCAGCCAGCTCCCGTCGGGCTGGCGCCGTACGACCTGGGCCCGGGCGCCGGCGCCGTCCTTCGGCGGGGTCGAGGTCAGCGCGATGTCGTCGCTGACCAGGGTCGGCAGCGGTTCCTCGGGCTCGAAACGGGGGCGGTTCGCCAGCACCTTCTCCCACAGGGCGCGGATCGCCTCCCGGCCGACCGTCACGCCGCCCGGCGGGTAGGCCAGCACCGCGTTCTCCTCGTACAGCGCCGCCACCCCCGCGGCGTCCCCGGCGTTGGACCGCTCGACGAACAGGCGGGTGATGTCCTCCGGCCGCATGGCCTTCTCGTACTCCGGCATGGGTTCCTCCCGATCTCTCGTACGGCCTCCAGCCTGCCGAGCCGCGTGTCAGAAGTCCAACAGATGGTTCGGATGGAAACTAGAATCAGGAGTTATGGAACTGCGCCAGCTGGAGTATTTCGTCGCGGTCGCCGAGGAGCGCAACTTCACCCGCGCCGCCGAGCGGGTGCACATCAGCCAGTCGGGCGTCAGCGCCCAGATCCGGCAGCTCGAACGCGAGCTCGGCGCCGAGCTGTTCGACCGGTCGGCGCGGAGCGTCACGCTGACCGTCGCGGGGAAGGCCGCGCTCGACCACGCCCGCGCCGCGCTCGCCGCGGCCGGCGCGCTGGGACAGGCGGTGGGCGAGGTGACCGGCCTCATCAGGGGCCGGCTCACCGTGGGGATGGTCGTCGGCTGCACCGTCACGCCGCTGTTCGACGCCCTCGCGGCGTTCCACCGGGCCCATCCGGGGGTCGAGATCGTCCTGCTGGAGGACAACTCGGAGCGGCTCGTCGAGGGGGTGCGGTCCGGTGCCCTCGACCTGGCCCTCACCGGGCTCGCCGCCGCCCCGGACGGTCTGGAGACGCTGACGATCGTCAGCGAGCGGCTCGTCGCCGCCGTCCCGCCCGGCCACCCCCTCGCGGAGCGGGGCGCCGTCACTCTGCGTGACCTCGGCTCGTATCCGCTCGTCTGCATGCCGTACGGCACCGGCCTGCGCACGGTGTTCGACCGGGCCTGCGCGGCCCAGGGCCTCCAGCCGGTGATCTCGCTGCAGGCCGGGGCGGCCGACGCCGTCGCGGACCTCGCGGCCCGCGGACTCGGCGTCGCCGTCCTCAGTGAGTCGATGGCCGTCGCCCACCGCGACCGGCTCACCGCGCTCACCATCGAGGACGTGGAGACGCCCGCCCTGCTCGCGCTCGTGTGGCGTGGCGGGCAGGGCCCCGCCGTGCGCGAGTTCGTGAGGTACGGCCGGAGGGCCTTCGCCGTCGGCACGGGGTGAGAAACGGCGCTTCGGGATGAAACGACGCTTCGGGATGAAACGGCACTCCCGGGTGAGAACGGCCGGACGGCCCGCGGACGCGAGGGGGTCCTGCCTGCCGCCGGTCTCGGGGGGTGAGCTTGGATTGGACGTATGTGCGCGGGTACTCCTAGAGTCCCTTTCATGACGTCTGGTGATCTCCAGCTCCGGAGGGCCGAGAAGACCGACGCGGACGAGATCTTCGCGCTCGCCCGCGAGTTCGCGCTGACGTTCCGGCCCGAGCGCGCGCCGTTCGACGCGGCGCTGCCGCAACTCCTGGAGAACGAGGACGCCTTCCTCATCGTCGCCACGGTCGACGGGACCGTACGCGGCTACCTGCTGGGCTTCACCCACATCACGCTGTTCGCCAACGGCAGGGTCGCCTGGGTGGAGGAGGCGATGATCGAGAGCGGTTACCGCCGCCACGGCATCGGGCGGCGGCTGCTCGAGGAGTTCGAGACGTGGGCGCGCTCACGGCAGGCCGGATACGTCGCGCTGGCGACCCGGCGGGCCGCCGAGTTCTACGGCGCCCTCGGCTACGAGGTGTCGGCCACCTACTACCGCAAGATGCTCAGACCGAAGATGTGAGCCCGTTATACGGGCTCGCGGGATCCGGAAACTCCTAATCGCCGTGAGGTCGGCGGTGATCGAGTCTATGATTCCCGGATGTCCCCAAGATCCCTATTGCCACTTCTGGTGCTTGTCAGTCTCCTGGCCGGCTGTGGCGCGACGGCCCGCACGAGCGGCGCGGACGACGTCGTCTCTCCGGAGCCGTCCGCCTCGCCCGCGGAGTCGATCCAGGGACGCTGGTGGACGTGGGCGTCCTCCGAGACCGAGAGCACCAACCCCGTCGCGGACGACACCGGGAAGTTCTGCGATCGGAACCAGCCGGAGGACGTCTGGTTCCTCGCCGGGACCTTCGGCGGCACCGTAAGGCGGACATGCGCGCTTCCCACGGGGAGGCCGGTGGTGTTCCCGCTGGTGAATCTGGTCGGCTCCCAGGCGCAATGCGAGGAGTTCATGGCCACCGCGAAGGGCGGCGCCGTCCTCGACGGCCGACCGGCCAGGCCGGAACGGATGGAAGAGGACGACGTCGCCGTGACCGGTGTGGCGGGCAATCCTCTGACCGGCGTGGAGGGAACGGAAACGTTCTACGCGTGCGGGCTCTGGGTGCGTCTGCAACCGCTGCGGCCCGGCCGCCACACGCTGACCATCCACGGGTCCTCCGGAGGCTTCCGCGTCGGCGCAAACTACACGCTCACCGTCGGGGCCGGCATGCGGGCATGACCCGACCGGCCCTTCCGGAGAGATGCCGCGCGTCGCGCCGTACGCCACGCGCGGCAGGGACGGTCAGACGGTCGAGGTGAGCTGGGCGTCCAGGCGGTAGCCGTCCACGGTCACGTAGACCGAGTCGCCGGGCCGCGCGTTCAGCCGCATCAGGACCGGCTGGAGCGAGTCGAACACCGGCTGCCGGTCACGCCACACCAGGACGACCGCGTTGTCTCCCGGGCCGGTGACCGACAGCAGTGTCCCCGGGCGCATGCCGAGCTGGGCGGCGTACCCCTCGGGGACCGCCACCGGCTCGCCGCGCAGGTGGCCGCTGGTGACGTCGATCCGCTGCCAGCGGCGCGGATCGGAGGCCGGGCTGGAGGTCGGGCGGGGGTTCGGCACCAGATGCGGCCGGGGCACGCCCCCCGCCAGGTTTCCGCCCGCCAGGTTCCCGTTCAGGTTGCCGCCCAGGTTCCCGTTCGTGAGCGCGTTGAGCGCGGCGAGCGCGGTGGCGGCGTCGGGCCCGTTGTTGGCCTGTGAGGGGATCGGGACCCCGCCGCGGCCGTGGTGGTGCCCGTTCGCGCCGGGCGTACGGCGGGGCAGCGGAGCGGGCTTGGCCGTCTGGTGGTCGGGGCCGTGCCGGGTGGGCAGGGGGCCGGGTTCGGACGGGGAGCCGGCCTGCGGCATGGAGTCCAGCCACGCCTTGGCGGAGTGGGCGCGGATGCCGAGCTGGCCGAGCAGCTCCACGACGTCGGCGTCCGCGGGCTTGCTCGCCAGCAGCTGGCGGGTCTTGTCACGCAGCCCCACCAGGTCGCCGACCACGAGCCAGCCGTCCTGCAGGCGGCGGTCGGGCATGAGCGTGACCAGCACCCGCCACAGCGGCGTACCGAGGGCCGGGACCTCGATGGGGTGGGACGGGTCCGCCGCGATGAGCTGCTCCTGTGTGGCCGCGGCGCCCAGCCACTCGGTGAGCCCGAACAGATGGCCGGTGAGCGGCGCGGAGTCGGGGGAGCGGAGCCACAGCAAAACCCGCTCCTCGGCCGTGCGCTGGGCCTGGGAGAGCAGCTCGCGGTCCACGTTGAGGTTGTGCGCCAGTGTGCGCAGGCTCACCGGCTCCGCGGCGAACAGCCGCTCGGCCGCGACGGCCCTGGCGAGCGGGTCCCAGTCGCGGAACAGGCCCTCGATGACAGCGACCATCGGGTGCGCGCTGAGGTCGGCCGGCTGCCGCTCCCGTGCCGTCTCGGCCGTGGGCTGGGCGGGGGAGGCCGCGGGCTGCGGGAGCGAGGCCCCGGACTGCCGGGCGAAGGGCTGGGTGGCGGGCTTGACCGGCTCCGCGACAGGCGGCGAGGCGGGCGACGGGGCCGGCGACGGCACGCCCTGCCCGGGCCGGACGGGCGCCTGACCCTGCTGAGCGGGCGTCTGGGTGGGCGTCTGGGCGGCCTGCCCGGGGGCCGGCGCGACCGGCCGGGCGAACGGCTGCGAGGTGGTTCCCGGTGCGGCCTGCGGGAAGGGCTGGGAGGTTGTCCCGGGTGCGGCCTGGGGGAAGGGTTGCGAGGTTGTCCCGGGTGCGGCCTGGGGGAAGGGTTGCGAGGTTGTCCCGGGTGCGGCCTGGGGGAACGGCTGGGAGGTGGTTCCCGGTGTGGCCTGGGGGAACGGCTGGGAGGTCGTCCCGGGCGCGGCCTGCGGGAGGGGCTCGGAGGGGGGACCGGCGGGCGCCTGCGGCTGGGACTGCGCCTGCGCCGGGGGCTGGACCCGGGTCTGGACCTGGGCCGCTGCCTCGCCCCCCGCGAGCGCCTGCGCGGACGGCCCGGACGCCAGGTCGCTCTCCAGGCGCCCGAACACCTCCCGGAAGACCGTGGTCAGCAGGACCTCGGGCGAGGCGGGAGCGGCCGGGGCCTGGAGATCGCACGGGGTCAGGCGGCGCAGCCGGTACCACCCGCCGAGGTGGTTGACCACCGTGCGTACGGGATCGGGCCAGCCGGGCATGGCCGGGTCCACGGTCTGCACCTGGAGCGCCGGGAGCAGGTCGGTGAGGGGCAGGTGATCCAAACGGCCGACGGCCAGGCGGGCGAGCCGCTCGCAGAGCCAGTCAACGCCGGTCGCCCGCATCACGCGGCCGATCCCGACGGATGCCCACCAGCCGCCGGGCAGGCGCGGGTCGGCCAGCATCTCGGCCACCTGCTGAGGACGGCTCCAGCGCAGGGCCGGGACCAGGTCGCTCAGGCAGATCGTTGACTCGGCGTCCATCGGTATGACCGCACCCTCCCGAGAGTGACGCATGTTGCTAATGGTGCAGCTTACGCTGCAAACCAGCAATTGGTGTCAATAGGGTAAAGTTCCCAGAATTCGGTCTGCCGCCGACCTGGGCGACCGCCGCCGCACCCGCCTCACATCCCTTGCGTAGGGCTTCCTCGGGTGTGCCGCCGGCCATCGAGGCGACCAGGAAGCCCGCGGCGAACGCGTCTCCCGCGCCCGTCGAGTCGACCACCTCCGCCGAGGGCGCGGCCGCTCTGGCGACTATACGGCCATCGCGGGCCAGCAGGGCACCGCCGGCCCCCAGCTTGACCACCGCCGTGCCGTAGTGGGCGCTGAGCGTGCGGGCCGCCGTCTCGGGATCCGCGGCGTCCGCGAGCAGCAGTGCCTCCTCCAGGTTGGGGATCACGACGCCGGCCGGGGCCGTCTCGCGGAGGAACCGCTCGGGGCCGAACGCGCGCAGGGGCCCGCAGGAGGCCGGATCGACGCTGACGGGAATCCCGCGCCCGGCGGCCTCGCGCATGGCCAGCCGCGCAAGCTCCAGGCCCGGCTCGGCGAACATCGTGTACGCCGACAGGTGCAGATGCCCGACCCCGTCCAGGAGGTCGGGCGTCCAGTCGCCGACCCCGATGCGGCCGCTCGCCCCGCGGTTGGTGAGCATGGACCGCTCCCCGGTGGAGTCGACCATCGCGATCACGACGGCCGAGGGCCGCTCCGGGTCGATCCGCAGGTGCGGCCGGACCCCGGCCTTGGCCAGCTCGGCCGCGTGCCATTCACCTGTGTCGTACCCGGCCCGCGCCAGCAGGCGGGTGTCGGCGCCGAGCCGGGCGGCCCAGGAGGCGGTGTTCGCCCCCGAGCCGCCCGGGCGCAACGCGATGTCGGCGGGCGTGTCGGTGCCGGTGGCCGCGGGGCCGTCGTGCAGCGCGACGACGTCGGTGACCACGTCGCCGATCACCAGCAGACCGCTCACCCGGCCGCCCAGGCGGCCGCGATCTCCCCGGCCAGGCGGGTGTTGCCGCGTACGGCCGCGAGGTTGGCCTCCAGCGACGCGCCGCCCGTGCCCTCGACCAGGTATTCCAGCAGGAACGGGGTGATGGCCTGCCCGGTGACCCCGCGCTCCTCGGCGGCGCGCAGGCCCTCGGCGAGCACCCGGTCGTGCAGGTCCGGGTCGAGCTGGAGGTCGGCGGGCACCGGGTTGGCCACGATCAGCGCGGTCTCCAGCCCGGCGAGCGCGTCCTGGGCCCGCATGATCCCGGCGGCGTCCTGAGGCGTCTCGATGCGCCAGTCCACCGGCTCTCCGGAGCTGTGCAGGTAGAAGCCGGGGAACTCGTCGGTCCGGTAGCCCACGACGGTGACCTGCTTGGTCTCCAGCCGCTGGAGCGTCGCGGGCACGTCGAGGATCGACTTCACCCCGGCGCACACGACCGTGATCCTGGTGCGGCTCAGCGTGTCGATGTCGGCCGACTCGTCCTGCACCGTGGTCCAGCCGCGGTGGACGCCGCCGAGACCCCCGGTGGCGAACACCCGCACGCCCGCCCTGGCGGCAAGGAACGAGGTGCCCGACACGGTGGTGGCGCCGCTCAGCCCGAGCGCGGCGGCCGGGGCGAGGTCGCGGAAGCCGAGCTTGCGCAGGCCCGGCTCGGTCGCGATCCGCTCCAGCCCGTCCTTGTCCAGGCCGACCCGGGGGACACCGTCCAGCACCGCGACCGTCGCCGGCACGGCTCCCGCCTGCCGGACGAGGTCCTCCAGTTCGAGGGCGACCTGGAGGTTGCGGGGCTGGGGAAGCCCGTGGGAGATGATGGTGGACTCCAGGGCGACGACCGGACGGCCGGCGGCCAGCGCCTCGGCGACCTCATCGGAAACGCGCATGTCTCTCCTGTTTCCCGTTTGGGGTTCTTTCGTTGGCGGAAGATTGTCCGCTTCGGCATATTCTGCCCGGGTCTTGCGGGGGACCTTGCGATAAGTTGCGGGCGTCCGCCCAGGCCCGTCCGACGCCGCATCCTCCCGTCACCCCCTCCGAGACCCTCCCACGCCCGCCCACACGCGCCGAATCCGGCCCGTGGACAGCCTGGCGGCCCGCCACAGACATCGAGCCCCAGACATCGAGCCCCAGACACCGAGCCACAGACACCGAGCCACAGACACCGAGCCACGTACGACCCGGGAGAACGCTCCATGCCACGCTCGCACTACGACGTCGTCATCGCCGGCGCCGGGCACAACGGCCTCGTCGCCGCGGCCTATCTCGCCCGGGCCGGGCGCAGCGTGCTGGTCCTGGAGCGCCTTGGCCACGTGGGCGGCCTCGCCGTGTCGGCCCGTGCGTTCCCCGGCGTGGACGCGCGGCTTTCGCGCTACTCCTACCTCGTGAGCCTGCTGCCCACGAAGATCGTGAAAGATCTCGGGCTGCGCCTCGACCTGCGCCGCCGCCGCTTCGCCTCCTACACCCCGGCCGGCGACACCGGCCTGCTCGTGGACAACGAGGACGCCGCGCGCACCGCCGCCTCCTTCGAGGCCGTGACCGGGGGACGGCACGACCTGGCGGCCTGGGAGCGGTTCTACGGGATGACCGCCCACGTGGCCCGGCGGGTCGCGCCGACGCTGCTCGAACCGCTGCGCGACCGTACGGCCCTGCGGGAGGTCGTGGGGGACGACGAGGCGTGGCGCGACCTGTTCGAACGGCCCATCGGCCAGGTCGTGGACGAGCGGTTCGCCGACGACACGGTGCGCGGGGTCGTCCTCACCGACGCCCTGATCGGCACCTTCGCCGATCCGGCCACCGACCTGCTGGCCAACCGGTGCTTCCTCTACCACGTGATCGGCGACGGCACGGGCGACTGGAACGTGCCGGTCGGCGGCATGGGCGCGGTGACCGCCGAGCTCGCCGAGGTCGCCCGGCGGCACGGCGCCGAGATCCGCACCGGGGCCGAGGTGCTGGCGATCGACCCCGGCACCGGGGAGGTCACCTTCCACGACGGTGCGGAGCACGCGGTGACCGCGGGGAAGGTGCTGGCCAACCTGCCGCCCGCCGTGCTCGCCCGGCTGCTCGGGGAGACGCCCGAGCAGCCCGAGGGCGCCCAGCTCAAGATCAACATGGTGCTGTCGCGGCTGCCCCGGCTGCGGGACCCCGCCGTGGATCCCGCCGAGGCGTTCAGCGGCACCTTCCACATCAACGAGAGCCGCGACCAGCTCGCGGCGGCGTACGCGCAGGCGGCGGCGGGGAAGGTGCCGGACCTGCCGCCCGCCGAGGTCTACTGCCACTCGCTCACCGACCCCTCGATCCTCGGCCCGGAGCTGCGGGAGGCGGGGGCGCACACGATGACGCTGTTCGGCCTGCACATGCCGGCGCGCCTGTTCGCCGACCCGGCGGCCAAGCGGGAGGCGCTGGCCCGCACGCTCGCCTCGATCGACTCCGTGCTCGCCGAGCCCGTCGAGGACTGCCTGCTGCGCGCGCCCTCGGGCGAGCCCTGCCTGGAGGTCAAGACCCCGCTCGACCTGGAGCGGGACGCGGGCCTGCCCGGCGGCCACATCTTCCACCACGACCTGTCCTGGCCGTACGGCGAGGAGGGCGACCACGGCGCTCGGCCTGCTCAGTGGGGTGTCGAGACCGCGCACGAGCGGGTGCTGCTGTGCGGCGCGGGCGCCCGGCGCGGCGGCGGCGTCAGCGGCATCCCCGGGCACAATGCCGCGATGGCGCTGTTAACCCGATTCTCATGACCCTCGGGTAGCTTGTGCCGGTGCGTGAGGAAGCGGCGAAACTGCTGGTGGTGGACGACGAGCCCGCCCTGAGGGAGGCGTTGCGCAGCAGCCTGGAGTTCGAGGGCTACGTGGTCGAGACCGCCGCCGACGGGCTGACCGCGCTCGACCTCCTCGACCGCGCCGCGCAGAACGGGGGGACGTACGACGCGGTCCTCCTCGACGTCATGATGCCCCGGCTCGACGGGCTGACGGCCTGCCGCCGGCTGCGCGCGGCCGGCAGCCGGATCCCCGTCCTCATGCTCACCGCCCGCGACGCCGTCGGCGACCGCGTCTCCGGATTGGACGCCGGAGCGGACGACTACCTGGTCAAGCCGTTCGAACTCGACGAGCTGCTCGCCCGGGTGCGGGCGCTGCTGCGGCGCGGCGGGCAGTACACGCAGAACGACGGCGGCGGCGACGTCCTCGCCTTCGGCGACCTGCGCATGGACACCGTGAGCTGGGAGGTCACCCGGGCCGGCCGCAGGCTCGACCTCACCCGCACCGAGCACCTGCTGCTCGAACTGTTCCTCACCCACCCCCGTCAGGTGCTCACCCGAGAGCAGATCCTGCGAGAGGTGTGGGGCTTCGACTTCGAGCCGTCGTCGAACTCGCTCGACGTGTACGTCATGTACCTGCGGCGCAAGACCGAGGCGGGCGGGCTGCCCCGCCTGATCCATACCGTGCGCGGCGTTGGCTACGTGCTGCGGTCGTCCCCGTGAGGCGCCGATCCCTGCGCTCCCGGCTCACTCTGCTGATCGCGGCGGCGGTCGCCCTGGCCGTCGCGGTGGCGGCGGCGGTGTGCTGGCTGCTCGTCCGCGGCGAGATGCGCGGCCAGATCGTCGGCTCGATCACGCACCTGCAGCCGCCGGCGCAACAGGTCGGGTTCGCGCTGCGGGACTGCGCCGGTCAGGGGCGCAGGGAGGGCCACCCGCGGCCCGACTGGGACCCCTCCGGACGCAGCTGGCAGGTCGTCCTGGCGGACGGCTCGGTGTGCGTCGCGTCCGGATCCGCACAGGTGACGCCGACCGCGCGGGAGCGGGCGATGGCCGTCTCCGGCGGCACGCCCGTGCTGCGCGACGCGGTGACCACCGACGGCACCTCCGTGCTCGTCTACACCTTCAGGTATGAGCCGCGTCTCGGCGGCCCGCCGGGCGACGCCCCGCAGTTCGCGGAGCCGCCCCTGCCGCAGGGCCCGGTGACGGTCAGCGTGTTCCGCTCCACCGGCGAGATGGACCAGACGCTCCGCATTCTCGCCCTCGTCTTCGGCTCTGTCAGCGTGCTCGGCGTGCTCGGCGCCGCCGTGGCCGGCCTCTGGCTGGCCCGTACGGCGTTGCGCCCGGTGGAGCGGCTGACCCGCGCGGTCGAGCACGTGGCCAGGACGGAGGACCTGAGCGTGACGATCCCGGTCGAGGGGGAGGACGAGATCGCCCGCCTCAGCCGGTCGTTCAACACGATGACCGCCGCCCTGTCCAGCTCGCAGGAACGCCAGCGGCGGCTCGTGGCCGACGCCGGGCACGAGCTGCGCACCCCGCTGACCAGCCTGCGCACCAACATCGACCTGCTGCTGCGCAGCGAGAACACCGGCCGCGCCATCGAGCCCTCGGCCAAGCGGCGGCTGCTGGCGAACGTCAAGGAGCAGTTCGAGGAGATGTCGAGCCTCATCGGCGACCTGCTGGAGCTGTCGAGGAAGGCGGAGAGCGGCGAGCTGTCGTCCGACATCGACCTGCACGAGGTGGTGGCGTCGGCGGTCGAGCGGGCCAGGCGGCGCGGCCCCGGGCTGCGCTTCGACGTGGACCTGGAGCCGTGGCAGGTCCACGGGGACGCCCGGGGCCTGCAGCGGGCCGCGGTGAACGTGCTGGACAACGCCGTGAAGTTCAGCCCGCCCGGCGGCCTGGTGACCGTGCGGCTCAAGGGCGGCGTGCTGACCGTGCGCGACGAGGGCCCCGGCATCCCCGGGGACGAGCTGCCGCACGTCTTCGAGCGGTTCTGGCGCTCGCCGTCGGCGCGCAGCCTGCCCGGCTCCGGCCTCGGCCTGTCGATCGTGGCACAGGCCGTACGGGACGCCGGGGGACGGGTCGCGATCGAGAACGCGCCCGGCGGCGGGACTCTCGCCACGGTCGAACTCCCCGGCGGCCCGCCCGCCGCCTGACCTGCCTGGGCACGCTCGGACGCTTGGACGCCGAGGTCCGGCCGAGCACGCCCGGGCGTCCGCGATCGGCCCGAATCCGGAGGTGACGACCACTAGGGTGGTGGGTTAACACGCCGGGAACGGCGCGTGACGAGACCCCGCTAGGTGACACGGCCGGTGCCACACGCATCAGGGAGACACGATGACCAGCCCGAAGGCCACCGTCGACGTGGTGGTGCTCACCATGAACGACCGGCCCGAGCCGTTCGAACGGGCGATGGAATCCCTCCTGGCCCAGCGGGACGTCGACCTGCGTGTGGTCATCGTCGGCAACGGCGTCGAACCCGACCACGTGCCCGCCGGGGCCCGCACGGTGGTCCTGCCGGTCAACGAGGGCATCCCCGCCGGGCGGAACGCCGGCGCCGACGCCCTCGCCGGGCCGGACGCCGGAGAGTTCGTGTTCTTCCTCGACAACGACGCCGTCCTGCCCGCCCCCGACACCCTCGCCCGGCTCATCGCCGTCGCCCGCCGCCACCCCGGGGCCGCCTACGTCCAGCCGCGCATCGCCGACCCCCGCAGCGGGGTCACGCTGCGCCGCTGGGTGCCGCGCCTGCGCGCCGGCACGGCCACGCGGCCGGGCACCATCACCGTCATGGCCGAAGGCGTCGTCCTTCTCCGCCGCGCCGACTACGAAGCCGCCGGGGGCTGGCCAGGCCACTTCTTCCTCTTCCACGAGGGCGTCGACCTGAGCTGGAGGCTGTGGGATCTCGGACGCACCGGCTACTACGCGCCGGACGTCGTCATCCACCACCCCGCCACCGACCCGGCGAGGCACGCCCCCTTCTACCGTCTCGTCGCGCGCAACCGGGTGTGGCTCGCCTACCGGAGGCTCCCCGCCCCGCTCATCCCTGTCTACCTGGCCGTCTGGAGCGTGGTCAGCGCCGTCCGGATTCGCTCCCGTGCGAACCTCGCTGTGTGGTTCAGGGGGCTTCGCGAGGGCCTGAAGGGCGGGCACGGGCAGCGCCGACCCATGTCGTGGGCGACCGTGGCACGGCTCACCCTCGCGGGTCGCCCCCCGATCGTCTGACCGGCGGGCCCAGCCCTCAGGCCGTCACCTCGCCCCCAGGGGGGTCTGGACTCGGCGGGTGTCGTGAGCCATGGCACCTCACGGAATTCGCAAACGGTCGGCCCGCGGCACGAGCCGAGGAAGAACGGTTCGCTGCGGACTCGGACGGTTCTGTCAGTCGACCGTGCCGTCCTTGGACCACACGTCGGCGAAGTGCTCCATTTGCCGGAGGACCAGCTCGATGGCTTTGACCTCCTGATCCGACGGGTAGTCGCAGCGGGCCAGAAGGCGCTTGATGGTGGCGCGCAGCCGGGCGCGGACGGGCTCGCGGGAGATCCAGTCCTTTTTGAGGTTCTTCCGCACCTGGACGACCAGGTCACGGGCGATGCCTGCGAGAACCTCGTCTCCCATCACCTCGCGTGCCGTGCCGTGGTCGGCGACCGCGTCGTAGAACGCGAGCTCCTGCCAGTCCAGGGGCGGCGTGAACCGCTCGCCGCGCTTGGGGTCGTTCGCGATCTCCTTGGCCAGCTCGACCAGCTTCGCGATGGTCTCGGCGCTGGTCAGCTGCTCGCGCATGTACCTGATCATGAGGTCCTGCAGACGCTCGGAGAACGTCGTCCGCCGCACGATGTTGTGCCGGGTGACCTCGCGCATCTTGCGCTCGATGAGCCGGCGCAGCGCCTCGGCGGCCAGGTGGGGCGTTTCGCTGTCGGTCAGCTTGGCTATCAACGCGTCGTTGAGGTGCGTCAGGTCGGCGGTCTCCAGACCCGCTTCGGCGAACAGGTCGGTGACCCCGCTCGTCTCCACGACCGTGGACGTCAGCTGCTCGAGATACAGCTCGATCTCGCGGGTGGTGCCGGGCAGGCCCCTCGCCTCGCGGTCCATTGCGTCCAGCTTCGCCATGTAGACACGGACCTCGACGAAGAACTGGATGTCCCGCCGCCACGTCTTCGGGTGGTCGGGAAACCGCTCGCCGATGGTGGCCGAAGACGCGGTGAGCGCGTAGAAGCGTTCCAACAGGTGCGCGTGTTCCCGGAAACGGCGGCCGAGGGTCCTGCTGGGATCGTCGAGCTTCTCCGGGTTGTTGCCAGGGGTCCTCGTATCCCGCAGGTGGTTCGCGGTGCGCAGCGCCGCGTCGACGAAGGAGGTACGGCTGGGCCGGGCCAGCAGGCCACGCCAGTCGAAGCCGCGCAGGATCCCCTCGATGATGTCGAACTCGTTACGCAGCTCGTCCAGGGCCCGGTCGATGTCCTGACCCAGCGTCTGGTCCTGGCGGTCGGCCGCCGAGTACTCGGCGATCGCCTTCTGGAGGTTCTCGGTGAGCGGGGCATAACCGACCAGCAGCCCGTCCTCCTTGCCGCGGAAACGACGGTTGACGCGCGCCAGCGCCTGCATGAGGGTGGCGCCCCGAAGCGGCCGGTCCAGGTACATCGTGTGGATCGGCGGCGCGTCGAAGCCGGTCAGCAGCATGTTGTTGACGATGAGCAACTCCAGCTCGTCGTCGGGGTCCTTGGCACGGTTGATCACGGCCTTGCGCTGGGAGTCGCTCAGCGCGTGGGCCCGCAGACGCTGGGGATCCTTCCGGGAGTTCGACGAGAACACGATCTTCATCGCGCCCTTCGCGGGGTCGTCGCTGTGCCACTCCGGGCGCAGTTCGCGCAGTGCGTCGTAGACGCGGACGCAGATCTCCCGGGTCGCACAAACGATCATCGCCTTGCCGGGCACGCCGCCCTTCTCCGAGACGCCGACGAACGGCTTCATCCGCTCGCGCCGGGCCTCCCAATGCGCGACCAGGTCGTCGGTGAGGTCGCGGATGCGGGCCGGCGCGCCGTACATCGCGTTCATGGTGGCGACGGCCTGCTCGATCCTGCGGCGCTCGGTGTCGTCGAGGCCCTCGGTGATCCGGTCCGCCTCTTCGTCGATCTTCGAGATGTCGACGTTGTCGTCGAGGACGAGCTCGACGACACGGCTCTCGTGGTAGACCTTCACCGTCGCGCCGTCGTCGGCGGCCCGCTTGAGGTCGTAGACGTCGATGTAGCCGCCGTGGGCGCCCCTGTCTCCGAAAACGGCCCGGGTGTCACGGTCGGCCGCGGAGATCGGGGTGCCGGTGAAGGCGAGCAGAGTGGCGTGCGGCAGGGCGTCACGCAGGTGCCGGGCGTAACCGTCAAGGGTGTCGTAGTGGCTTCGATGCGCCTCGTCGACCACGACGACGATGTTGCGCCGGTCGGACAGGAGCGGGTGATCGGTGCCCGACTCCTTCTCCTCCTTGGTCCGGCCGAACTTCTGCAGCGTCGTGAAGAGGATGCCGCCGGTCCGCTTGGCGGCCAGCTCCTCGCGCAACTCGGCACGCGTGAGGATCTGCCGGGGCTTCTCGGGGAGGATCTCGCTCTCCAGGAACGTGGAGTGGAGCTGGTCGTCGAGATCGTTGCGGTCGGTGATGACGATGATCGTGGGGTTGAGGAGGGCCGGGTCGCGCATGACCAGATTGCTGGTCAGCACCATCTCCTCGGACTTGCCCGAGCCCTGCGTGTGCCAGACCACGCCGGCCCTGCCGTCGGTCGCCGCGGCTTCCCGTACGGCTTCCGCCGCCCGGTTGACGGCGAAGAACTGGTGCGGCTTGGCGATCCGTTTGGTCTTCTTCGACGGAACGAAGTTGATGAAGGAGGTGATCAGCTTGAGGAAGCGGTCATGCGTGAACAGGCCGTGCAGCGCGAGGTTCTGCGCCGACTCCGACAGACCCGCGCCGTCCAGCGACTCGACCGGCTCCCCGGCCTCGTCCACGTTCCACGGCGCGAAGTGCTCGAAGGGCGTGAACGGCGTGCCGTACTTCGCGGTGACGCCGTCGGAGAGCAGGACGACCGCGTTGTAGCGGAAGGCGGTCGGGAACTCCGCGACGTACAACCCGATCTGGGCGTGCGCGTCCTGCAGCGTGGCGTGCTCGTCGCCGGCACGCTTGATCTCGAGGACCGCCAGGGGCAGGCCGTTGACGTAGAGGACGAGATCGAAGCGACGGTTCTTCTCGCTCTGGATGACGGTGACCTGCCGGACCGCCCGGTAGACGTTCGCGGTCGGATCCGCCAGGTCGATCAGCCGGATCGTCGGGTTGTGCTCGGCGCCGAACTCGTCGGTGTAGGTCACCGAACGGATGCCGCCCGTCAGACGGCCGTGCGCGGTCCGGTTCTCCTCGTAGGCATCGCTCGACCTCGCCCGCGCCGCCTCCTCCACCGCCCTGCGTACGGCGTCGGGGGGCAGTTCGGGGTTGAGGCGCTCGATCGCCTCGCGCAGGTCGGCGTAGAGGATGAGGTCGTCCCAGGACTTGCGCTGATCGGAGCCGGGAGCGAGCTCGTTGCCGTTGGCGGGAAGCCAGTTCAGCCTGGCGAGTTCGTCGAGAGCGAGAAGCTCCCAGTCGATCTCCAGGGGACGGAAGCGGGGGTGCCCGGGGGGAGGGGTCACGTTTCGTCCTCGACGATCTTCTCCGCGTCCCTGACGCGGAGCCGGCCGGACATGAGTTGGGGGAGGAGGGTGTCGCGCAGGGCGGCGAGCGCGCGGGATTCCTGGCGCATCGCGGCCACGGAGCGGGCCAGGGTCTGGATCCGCAGACTCGTTTCGCCGAACTGGCGCGGATCCACGACCTCCGCGGAAAGAACCTCGGCAGGCCGGACCCGCTGATGGCTCTTCGAGGTCCCTGTCACCTTCGACGCAAGAGTGTCGAGGAATTCCTGCTGCGCGATGACCGCCCACAGTTCGTGGGGGGTCAGGCCCGCACGTGGCACCAGGACCAGGAATTCGGTCGAGGCCAGTGCCGGAGTCCCGGATTGAGGCTCCACGTCCCAGACGCGCGGAATGTCCGGATTCAGCTTCGAGAGCAGTACCGAGGGCCTGCTGATCAGGAACTTGTTGCTCTTGATGGTTTCCGGGGCCACGCGCTCCGGAGACTTGCCGGTGTCGAACGCGGGCAGACTGTAATGATCCACCTGCCTGTCGGCCATCTCCGCCGGCGAGACCTGCTCCTTCGAAAGGGAGCCGATCTCGTCGAGGCGGACGCGGGACGCCCACTGCTTCCCGGAGGCCATGGCCAGCACCAGTTTCTCGCCGGTGGCCGCGATGCGCTCGTTGAGGGCGATCTTGTCGTCCAGGGCCACCAGTACGGCGACCACCGCGTCCTGCACCGCTCTGCTCGGAAGCCGAAGGGTGATGGAGTTGAGCGCGGCCTGGGTCAGCTTGGGTTGCGTGGACCCCGACAGATACCCGGAGATGTCCGCCTGGTTCAGCGCGTACCCCAGGTAGCGCGTGTTGGCGAACTGGTTCGCCTGGACCACGTGAGCGTGGTTGTTGACCCAGAACCTGCCGGTCGCCACGAACGCGACAGGAGTTTTCCGCGTTCGAAGGTTTTCGCCGTCCTCCGCGACGAGGAGGTATTCTCCGTCGAACAGATATTCATTGACCTGGTCGACTATCCCGGAAGCCCCGTAATAGGGGTACGGCCCCGGGATCCGGTCTGTGGACTTGATGGGGACGCGGACGGCGTCGAAGTTCCGCGTCACCTCACCCAGCGTGAAGGCGCGCAGCCGGCTCATCCGAGCCTCCCGAGTTGCTCGCGGACCGTCTTGGCCAGTTCGTCCGACCTGTCGAAGAGCTCGAAGAGCTCCTCCGTCAGCGCGGCGATCTTCTCCGCGACCGCCTCGGGGTCCTCCTCCTCGGCCTCGACGGCCCCGACGTACCGTCCTGGGGTGAGGATGTAGCCATGCGAGCGGACCGTTTCCAGATCCGCCGAGAAGCAGAAGCCCGGCTTGTCCTCGTATGTGAGCCCGGCGTCGCGCGCTGAGGCGGTTCCACGCCACGCGTGGTAGGCGCTCGCGATCTCAGCGATGTCGGCCGGTGTCAGGACGCGCTCGGTGCGGTCCACCATCTCGCCCATGCGGCGAGCGTCGATGAAGAGGATCTCGCCGCGCCGGTCCGTCAGCCGCTTCCCGCCCTGCGGAGTCTTGTCCTTGGCGAGGAACCACAGGCACGCCGGGATCTGCGTGGTGCGGAAGAGCTGCGACGGCAACGCGATCATGCAGGCCACGAGGTCCGCCTCGACGAGAGCCTGCCGGATCTCGTCCTCGCCGTTCTGCTGGGAGCTCATGGAACCGTTGGAAAGGACCACGCCCGCCGTGCCGCGCTCCCCCAGCTTGCCGATGATGTGCTGCAGCCAGGCGTAGTTGGCGTTGTTCTTCGGCGGCACGCCGTACTTCCACCGGGGGTCGTTCTCGTTGCGCGGCCAGTCCTTGATGTTGAACGGCGGGTTGGCGAGGATGAAGTCCGCCTTGAGATCCGGGTGCTTGTCGTCGTCGAAGGTGTTGCCCCAGCGGGGGCCGAGGTTGCCGTCGATGCCGTGGATGGCGAGGTTCATCTTCGCCAGCCGCCAGGTCCGCTCGTTGAGCTCCTGGCCGAAGACCGAGATGTCCGACTTGTTGCCCGCGTGGGCCTCGATGAACTTGCTGGCCTGGACGAACATGCCGCCCGAGCCGCAGCACGGGTCGTAAACCCGGTCCTTGTACGGCTCCAGCACCTCGACCAGCAGCTGGACGACGCAGCGCGGGGTGTAGAACTCGCCCCCCTTCTTCCCCTCCGCTCGGGCGAAGTTGCCGAGGAAGTACTCGTAGACCTCCCCGAGCACGTCCTGGGCCGGCTTGTCGCCGTTTCCCGAGAAGCGGGCGTCGCTGATGAGGTCCACCAGCCCGGCAAGGACCTTCTGATCCACCCGGTCCTGATTGAAGATCTTCGGCAGGACGCCGGTCAGCGCGCTGTTCTCGCGCATGATCACGTCCATCGCGTTGTCCAGCAGAAGGCCCGCGGCCTGACTCTTGGCGTGCGCCGAGATCCACGACCAGCGTGCCTCCTCCGGGACCCAGAAGACGTTGTGGCCGGTGTATTCGTCCCTGTCTTCCAGGAACTCCTCGAGCCGCTCCTCGGCGATGCCCTCCTCGGCCAGTTCCTTGGCCAGCTTGGTGCGGCGCTCCTCGAAGGCGTCGGAGACGTACTTGAGGAAGATCAGTCCGAGGACGAACTCCTTGTACTGGGCGGCGTCCAGGGAGCCGCGGAGCCTGTCGGCCGTCTTCCAGAGGATGTCGCGGATTTCCTTGGTGCTGGAGGCGTTGAACAGCTCGGCCTGGGCGCCGGCGGATTTCTTCGCTGGGGGCATCGGGGCGGCCTTCTCCTTCAAACAGCGTGGGGTGTGGGCAGGAGCGTGAGGGTGCCGTCGGCGAGGCCGGCGGCGGTGAGCCGGTTCAGATCGTCCAGCGCGGCGATCTGCGCCCGAAGGAGCGCGTCGCGCCGGCCGATCTCGGCGAGAAGAGCGTCGTATCGCTCTGCCTCGTCCGCAGCGAGATCGGGGATGAGCAGGTCTTCGAGCCGCCTGGAGGCCCGCACGGCCCCTCTGGCGCGACCGTGTTCCATGGCCGCGGCCCGCAGCAGCGCCGCCAGGACCCGGGGACGCACCGGACGTTCGGCCTCGGGCCGAGCCCGCAGGATCCGCGCCGGGTAGGCGACGACGCGGAGCCCTTCCTCATCGACGTACGCCCCGAACTCGGGGCTGGTCGTGACGATGACGTCTCCGGGCCGGGTGAGGTTCGCATGCTCGTACGCAGCCGTGAACAACAGGGGGTCGATGCGCCGGCCGCCGGCGGGCGCGGCGCCGAGGACCTCGGCGGAGCTGAGGACGGCGTAGCCGCCCTCGGAGATGAGGTGCTCGGCCTTGATGCGGTGGCCGGGCAGGCGGCGGAGACGGCGTTCGCGCAGCATGCGCCCGACCGTCGTGCGCCGTACAGGCCGATCCTCCGATCGGAGGACGGCGTGCGTGCGCAGCCCGGATTCGCCGTCGAGATCACGGCGGAGCTGCTCGGCCAGCTCACTCAGCCGGATCTCCAATTGCGAAACGCGCTCGGGCCGCTCCATGACGGCACGGGTGTAACGGCTCTCGTGCGGCCGGTGCTGCGGGGTGAAGGCGGCGCCGGGCCGGTCGTCGAGCACCTTGGCAGGCAGGATCACCGCATGCCGCGGGGTGTGCCGGTGGTCCTCCCGCCAGCTCGCCGCCCGGAAGATGTGCAGGTCTTCCACGAGCGCGTCGAGAGTCTGTTCGGCGAGCGGCTGGGCCGAGAGGTCCGCGAGCAGGATCAGGCCGTGCCGCTCGCTCTCCGGAGTGCGAGAGAGCACCCATACGGCGGTGCGGTAGCCGGGGCGGTAGCGAAACGCGCCGTCGGGGAGGCTGACCGCCGCCTTGAGCAGGCCGTCCGCGAGGAAAGACCGGCGAAGCCGGTCGGCGTCGCTCTGCGGAGCCAGCGGGCGGACCAGAGCGTCGGCCGGGCCGATAACGACCGCGGCGCGGCCGGAGCCGAGCAGGTCGGCGAGCGCCTGGACCTGCTCGAGCACGGCCAGGGGGCTGCGGGTCTCGGAGGGCTCGTAGGGCAGTGCGCAGAGCACGATGTCGGGGTCGTCCCAGTCGTCGAGCGCGAGCTCCGGCCCAGCGGTCACGCCCAGTTGGAACTCATAGACCTCGCGGACGAGCATCCGGCGACGTACCAGCCGGGCGAGGTCCGGTTCGGGGTCGGAGGCGAGGTAGGTGTGACCGGCGTCGGGGGCGGCCTGCGCGTGCATGGCGGCCAGCAGATCGCCGCTGCGGGCGTACGGCGTGGCGAGGACCGCTCCGTCTTCCATCTCGGCGATCCCGCAGAGCCGGGCGAGCGCGCGGGTGAGCACGGGTGCGGGCTCGTCGGCGACCCACTCGTGGGCGCCCAGGCGGCGGCGTGCGTCCAGCACCCAGTCGAAGGCTTCGGCGGGCGTGTAGGCGGCCTCGACCAGTTCGTCGGCGAGTGCCGCCAGAGCCGCACCGACGCCTTCCGCGTCGGCCCCCGCGCCCGGTTCGGCGAGCGCGCGCAGCTCGGCGAGGAGGAACATGTCTTCGGCGTCGAGGCGGGCGGCGTGCCGCAGGACAGACGGCCAGCCGCAGCCGGAGAGCGGCGCGTCCTGCTGCTGCCGCAGGCAGATGAGTGCGGTGAGCGCGTTCACCAGGACGCGAGCGGGCAGACGGTCGCGCCATCCGGCCAGTGTGTGCAGCGCCAGTTCCGACCGGAGCTTGCGGGGGGAGGCGTTGCCATGGTTGGTGGCCACCAGCCAGTCGACCACCTCCCGTCCGTCGAAGATCGGCCGGCCGGCCTCGTGCCGCATCGGCTTCGGGAAGTCCGTGTGCCGACGAGCCCAGGTGGTGGCCACGGGGCGGCGCACCTCCGCCAACGCCGCGATCTCGGCATAGGAGATCGGCCAGCGGACGTCCTCGTGCATCCCCACCACCTCCTCCCTCAGGCGCACCTGTATCCGGCGTGATCAGCACCTTAGCGGTGACGCGGGAGCCATTGTCCCGGAACCCTGATAACCGGGGTTATCAAGGGATCTCTTCACTCACCAAACAGGCTTGGGGCACCATCCTTCAGCAGCGGCCCACGGAGGCCCACCACAGCGTGATCCGCTGCACGTCAGGATCAGTGCCGGCCGCGACGAAGGCCGCGCACTCCACCTTGAGCTGCGACCACGGGTCTCCCTGCGCGTCGGCCGCCTCGGCTACCCGGTCAACCCCTACCGCAGGCGCAATTCATGCGGCCTTAATGAACGCCTCAGAGGCGTCCCATCCCGGCCCGCGAGCGTGGGCGCATGAGCGAGCGAAGCGAGCGAATCGATGGGCACAGCGCGATTCGCGCCGGCGTCATCGGCGCGCCCCCGGCACGACGCGACTCCGAGCCGTCAGGCGAGGAGGCGGCATGAGCGTAACGATGGTTTCCGGGCCGGCGGCGGGGGCGTCCCGGAGGACCCGCCTGGTCGAGGTCGTCGTCCCCGTCTACAACGAGGAACGTGTCCTGGCCGCGAGCGTGGGGCGGCTGCACGCCTACCTGAGCGGCGACTTCCCGTACGGCTTCCGCGTCACGATCGCCGACAACGCGAGCACGGACGGCACGTGGACGATCGCCCAGCGGCTGGCCCGGGAGCTGCCGGGAGTGCGGGCCGTCCACCTCGACCAGAAGGGCCGGGGCCGGGCGCTGCGGCGGGTGTGGGAGTCCAGCGACGCCGACGTGGTGGGCTACATGGACGTGGACCTGTCGACCGACCTGGACGCGTTCCTCCCGCTGGTGGCGCCGCTGATGACCGGCCACAGCGACCTGGCGATCGGGACCCGCCTGTCCCCGTGGTCCAACGTGGTGCGCGGCCCGAAGCGCGAGATCATCTCCAGGTCGTACAACCTGCTGCTGCGCTCGCTGATGGGGGCGCGCTTCTCCGACGCGCAGTGCGGGTTCAAGGCGGCCCGCACCGAGGTCGTGCAGGCCCTGCTGCCCGCCGTGCAGGACGAGGCGTGGTTCTTCGACACCGAGCTGCTGCTGCTGGCCGAGCAGCACGGCCTGCGCATCCACGAGGTGCCGGTCGACTGGGTGGACGACCCCGACAGCCGGGTGGACATCGTCAGGACGGCCGTGGACGACCTCAAGGGCATGTGGCGGGTCGCCCGGGGGAGCCTGGCGGCCCCTGCGGCGCCGCCGTCCCGGACGTCGGTGCGCACGCAGATCCCCGTCTTCGCGGTGATCGGGGCGATCAGCACGGTGGCGCACCTGGCGCTGTTCTGGATGCTGCGCTCGGTGCTGCCGCCCGTGGCGGCCAACGCGATCGCCCTGTTCGTCACCGCCGTCGCCAACACCGCGGCCAACCGCCGCTTCACGTTCGGCGTACGGGGCAGGGCGGGGGCCCTGCGGCATCACCTGGGCGGGCTCGTCGCCTTCGTCGCCGGGCTCGCGCTGACCACGGCCGGTCTGTCCGTGCTCCCCGGCGGCGCGCCCCGCGCGGCCGAGCTCGCCGCCGTCATCGTGGCGAACGGCCTCGCCACCCTGCTGCGCTTCCTGCTCCTGCGATCCTGGGTCTTCGCGCCCCGGAAGGACTCCCGTTGACCCTCCTCGCCTCCGTGACCCCGATGAGCCGCCGGGCCCCGGCGGACAGGGTGACCCCGCTCCTGCGCTGGGGGAAGTGGGCCGTCCTCGTCCTGGCCGCCGTGCTCTACACGTGGGCGCTCGGCCGCAACGGGTACGCCAACGACTACTACGCCGCCGCGATCTACTCCGGCACGAAGAGCTGGAAGGCGTTCTTCTTCGGCGCGCTGGACGCCGGGTCGTACATCACGGTCGACAAGCCGCCCTTCGCGCTGTGGGTGATGGGCCTGTCGGCCCGGATCTTCGGGTTCGGCACGTGGAGCATGCTGCTGCCGCAGGCGGCGGCCGGGGTGGCGTCGGTCGCCCTGGTCCACTCCGCCGTACGGCGGGCGCTGGGCGGGCTCGACGCCCGTGCGGCCGGGGCCGCCGCCCTGCTGGCGGCGCTCGTCATGACGCTGACCCCCATCACCGTGGCCATCAACAGGGACAACAACCCGGACACCGTCCTGGTGCTGCTGCTGGTCGCGGCCGGATGGTTCTGTCTGGAGGCGATCCGCACCGGGCGCCTGCGCACGCTTCTGGTCACCGCCGTGCTGGTGGGCCTCGCCTTCAACGCCAAGATGCTCCAGGCGTACCTCGTGCTGCCGGCGTTCGCGCTGACCTATCTTTACGCCGCGCCGGGGACGTTCGTACGCCGGATCGGGCGCTTGCTGTCCGCCGGGGCGGTCCTCGTGGTCACCAGTGCGTGGTGGATGGTCGTGGTCGACCGGTGGCCCGCGTCCTCGCGCCCGTACATCGGCGGCAGCACGGACAACACCGTCTGGGACCTGGTGATCGGATACAACGGCCTGGGCCGGATCTTCGGCGGCGCGGGCAACGGCGGCGGCCCGGGAAGGCTTCCCGCCGACGCCCCGGAAGGCGTGACGCGCGCCTTCGGCGGCGGCATGGGTGGTGGCCCGGGTGGGGGCTTCGGTGGCGCGTCCGGCGCGGGCAGGCTGTTCAACGACGTCATGGCCGGGCAGATCTCCTGGCTGCTCCCGTTCGCCGCCGTGGCCCTCGTCTGCGGCCTCGTCCTGGTCGCCAGGCCGGCCGCCGAGCCGTCGAAGGGGACGGCGAGGGACGCCGTGCGCGCGTCGCTGCTGGTGTGGGGCGGCTGGCTCGTCGTGCACCACGCCGTGTTCAGCTTCTCCAGCGGGACCTTCCACCCGTACTACACGACCGCGATGGCCCCCGCGATCGCCGCGCTGACCGGCATCGGCGGCGTGCTGATGTGGCGGGCGGCACGCGCCTCGGCCGCCTGGCGGCTGGTCCTGGCCGCCGCGGTCGCCGTGACCGGGGCCTGGTCGTTCGCCGTGCTTCGCCGTACGCCGGAGTTCGTGCCGTGGCTCGCCTGGGCCGTCGCGGGCGGCACGGCGGTCGCGGTGCTCGCCCTGGCGGTCACGGCGCGCGCCGCCACGGCACCAGGCTCAGAGCGTGGCGGCCCGGCCGGGCGTGGGGGCCGGACGGCCGCGCGGATCACGGCGGTGGCGCTGGCCGCGGCGGTCGCGGCCGGGCTGGCCGGTCCGGCGGCGTACGCGGTGACGCCGCTCGGCTCGGCGGTGAACGGCACCAACCCCACGGCGGGGCCGTCCCAGGGCATGGGAGGGCCGTTCGGCCGGGGCGGCTTCGGCGGACCCGGCGGCCCCGGTGGACCCGGCGGCCCTGGCGGACCTGGCGGAATGGGCGGCACGAACCCGCCGGCGGGCACGCGACCGGGTGGCGCGACGACTCCCGAGGGCGCGGCGCCCGGCGGGAACACCCAGGAGGGGAACCGGCAGGACGGACGCGGCATGCGCGGGCCCGGCGGCCAGGTGGACACGGCGATGGCGGCGTTCCTGAAGCGGAACAAGGGGAGCGCCACCTGGCTCGTGGCGGTGGACAGCGCGCAGAGCGCGTCGTCGCTCATTCTGTCCACCGGCGAGCCGGTCATCGCGATGGGCGGGTTCACCGGATCCGACCCGGCGATGACGGTCGAGAAGCTGCAGCGGTACGTGGCCGAGGGGAAGCTGAAATACATCCTGATCGGGGACGGCGGCTTCGGACCCTCCCGCGGCGCGAGCTCGGACGTCACCGCATGGGTGAAGGCGCACGGCACGCAGGTCGAGGCCGCGGAGTACGGCGGCACGGACGGCGGCACGGGCGGCGGCGGCTCCTCGCTCTACAAGCTGGGCTGACGGCGTTCGGCCGCCTCCTCAGCGGGTACGTGATGGGCCTTCCGACCGACGAAAGGACGACCTCTCATGGACACGGAGGGCTTCATCGCCCTGCTCAACGAGGACCTGGAGAGCGAGTACCGCTCGATCGTGCAGTACGTGCAGCACGCGGCCACGATCAAGGGTGCGGAGTACCTGTCGATCATCGAGGAGCTCAAGAAGCACCTCGGCCAGGAACTCAACCACGCGAGCACGCTGGCCGAGCAGATCGACTTCCTCGGCGGCGTGCCGAGCGTCCGCGTTCCCGAGGTGCCGGTGGCGACCGACGGAGCCGACGCCCTCCGGCTCGACCTGGAGTTGGAGCAGGAGCAGCTGCGCCGCTACCGCGAGCGCGTGGAGCAGGCCCAGGAACTCGGCCTGAGCGACGTGGCCGAGGCGCTGCGCCCGCTGCTGCAGCAGACCCAGGACCACGTCATGGACCTGCAGACCGCCCTGGGGAAGTGAGGGACGGCTGCAGGTGGGGTGAGGCGGGACGTCGCGGCCGGGGTCGGGCCGCGACGTCCCGCACCCGGGTGGCGAGGAGGACGAGCGCCATCGCGAGGGGTGCGATCTCCACGGCGCGCTCGCGGCTGTGCCCAAGATCACGAGGAAGCCGTGGGCATGCCCACGAGGTGAACGAGCGGCGCTATGCGGTGTGCGAGCCCGCCGCGCCGCCGCCGAACATCGTCGCCACGGTCTCCCGGCCCAACTTTGCCAAGGGGCAGCGCGATGGCTGGTGGATCCGGACCGCGCGCCCAGCGGCACGGAGGTGATCGCCGGACTTCGCGCGCTCGCCGCCGAACTCTGACCGGCTCCAGGTCCGCCGGCCCGTCGGCGGCGCCTCGCGGTGAGCGTACGGCGGCCGGGCCGACGCGACAGGGTCAGCGCGGCAGGGTCAGCGCGACAGGATCAACGAGGCAGGGTCAGCGCGGCCGGGCGTAGTCGTCGAGGGCGCGCACGATCAGCGCCCTCGCGTCGTCGCGGAAGGCCGCCACCTCGCAGAACTCCTCGAACGCGCGCGCGTAGGAGGCGACGTCCTCGGCGTCGCGCAGCAGCAGGTCCCTGGTCCTGGTCGCCACTCCCACCATGCAGTCGTCGTAGATCCAGAACGAGTTCATCAGCGCGGACGGCAACTGCGCCTCGAACGGCAGCAGCCCGAACTCCACGTTCGGCAGCGTGGTCACCGCGATCAGCCGGTCGAGCTGGCCGCGCATCACGTCCGGGGGCGCGAGCCGGTAACGCAGCACCGCCTCCGGCATGACGAACCGGAACCGCCGCGCCGGGTCGTACAGGATCTCCTGGCGCCGCATGCGGACGCGGATCGCGTCGTCCACGTCGTCGGTGGACTCGTGCACCCGCCTGACCTTGCCGAAGATATGCCTGGCGTACTCGGTGGTCTGCAGCAGGCCGACCACAACGCCCGGCTCGAAGGCCCGGAACAGCCGGGTGCGCGCCTCCAGGTCGCGGACGTCCTCCTGCAGCGCGGCGAGGCCGTTCCTGTGCCGCTGCCGCCAGGAGTCCTGCCGCTCCAGCAGGCCGGCCGCCTGCCGGATCAGGCCGTCGATCGTCTGGGGATCGGCGTCCACCGCCTTCCCCCACACGGCCACGTCGTCCTCGGTGGCGGCCTGGCGGGCGTTCTCGATGCGGGAGACCTTCGACGGCTGCCAGCGCAGCCGCTCGGCGAGGTCCTTCCCGGACAGGCGGGCGTTCTCCCGCAACCGGCGTAGCTGGGCTCCCAAGTCCATGCGGGCCTGATGGAAACCGCTCACTCCCACCTCCCGCCGTGGTGCGGTCCAAGGTAGACCCGGCATGCCGGATCAGGCCAGAGGGGAGCTCTCAATCGTGATCGGGCAGGACCCGCCGGGCGATCTCGACGAGCAGTTCTCTCGGCACCTCGACCGCGGTCTCCCCGTCGAGCACGTGGCGCAGGCCGGCGCGGGCCTCGCGATCCACGACCTCCAGGCCTTGGACGACTATCGTGCCGCGGTCGGTCTCGTAGAGGGAGGGGCAGGCCCCCGCCTCCGACGTGGAGCCGAGAAAGCGCAATCGCATGTCCTTCTCTCCCGATTCGCGGCGATCGGGCGCAATCCTAGTCACCGAGGGACAGGCACGCACACGGCGCGGAGACGCTCGCCTAGCGCCTTCGCCTGGGCGTCGAGGAGCGGGCTGGCCGCGACGCCTCTGCCCAGCAGCCCGTGGACGACGAAGTTGAGCGCGTGCAGGTTCGGCAGCGCGAACCGGTCGATCGGCAGGTCGCCGACCTCCGGCAGCAGTTCCCTGAGCCGGTCCACGGTCAGGAACGCCGCGAGCCACGGATAGCGGGCGGGGTCGCGCGCCCAGACGCCGAGATTGGCGTCTCCGCCCTTGTCGCCCGAGCGGGCGCCGGCGACCGTGCCGAGCGGCGCGACCGCCCCGGCCGCGAGATCCCCGGCGTACGGCGGAACCGCGGCGCCGGCCGCGTCGGCGGGGGGCGGCCCGCCCGCCTGCTCGCCCAGCACCGGGCCCGGCGGCGGCGTGTGCGGCACCTCGACCCGGACTCCGTCCACGGTCACCACCGGGAGCACGGCCCGCGCGTCGACCGACGACGGCCAGTAGACGCCGTAGGGGGAGGCGTCGCCGGGCGGCGTCAGGCCATAGAAGCCGGGGTAGCTCGCCAGGCCGGTCTCCACGATGGCGGAGGAGAACGTACGCCCGGCCCTGCGCGGATCGGGGTCCATGACCGTGATCCGCAGCAACGCGGTGCCGGCGTCGTCCCCGCGACTCACCTCCGCGTCGCCGCCGCTCGTGTCCGAGGCGTTCGAGGCCGCGTGCCCGCCGCTCCCGCCCGCGCCGGGGCCGCCCGCGCCGGGGCCGCCCGCGCCGGGGCCGCTCGGCGTGCCGGGTCCGGAGCCCGCGCCGAGGGGGGTCAGCTCCACGTGGACCTGCTGAAACGACTCCCGGGGGACGCGCGCCCAGATGGCCTCCTGCGCGATCCGGGCCTTGGCGGCGATGCCGAGGCCGGTCAGCACGAGCGTCATCGTGTTGCGGTAGCCGCCGAGGTAGGTGACGGCCACCTTCAGCGTGTCCGGCGGGGGTTCGCCGCGCACGCCCGTGATCCTGACCCGGTCGGGGCCCTCCTGCTCCAGCCGGATGGTGTCGAAACGGGCGGTCACGTCCGGTCCGAGGTAGCGGGGCGAGGCGATCTCGTACAGGAGCTGCGCGGTCACGGTGCCGGTCGAGACCAGCCCGCCGGTGCCGGGGTGCTTCGTGATCACGCTCGACCCGTCGGCGTACAGCTCGGCGATGGGGAAGCCGCAGTGGGCGAGGTCCGGCACCTCCTCGAAGAAGGCGTAGTTGCCGCCGGTCGCCTGGCAGCCGCACTCGATCACATGCCCGGCGACGACCGAACCGGCCAGCGGGTCGAGGTCGCCGGGTTCCCAGCCGAACCACCACATGCCGGGCCCGGTGACCAGCGCCGCGTCGGTGACCCGCCCGGTCACGACGACGTCCGCGCCGTGCTCCAGCGCCACCGCGATCGGCCGGCCGCCCAGATAGGCGTTGGCGGTGAGCGGGGCCGCGCGCAGGGTCTCGCCGGTGTCCGCGTTGACCGGCGGCTCGGCGAGCGGCATGAGGTCGTCGCCGGTGACGTGGGCGACGGCCGCGCGCAGCCCGAGCCGGTCGGCCAGGGCCGAGACCGCCTCCGCGCAGCCGGCCGGATCGAGGCCGCCCGCGTTGGCGACGACCCTGATGCCCCGGTCGAGGCAGGTGCCGAGGACCTGCTCCATCTGGGTGAGGAACGTGCGGGCGTAGCCGGGCCGGCCCTTGAGCCGGTTTCCGGCGAGGATCGACATGGTGAGCTCGGCCAGCCAGTCGCCCGTCAGCACGTCGATCGGCCCGCCCTCGACCATCTCACGGGCGGCCGACAGCCGGTCGCCGTAGAAGCCGCCGCAGTTCGCGACCCGCATCGGTCCCGGCCGCCCGGCCTCCGCCGTCATCGCCCGGCGTCTCCGGCCGCCGACGCGCCGCGGGGTCCCACATCGGCGTTTCCCGGGCCCGTCCGGCGCACGCTCCCGCCGGCGGCTCCTGAGCCCGGGTGGGCCTCGGCGGGGACCCAGGCGGCGGGCCGCTTCTCCGCGAACGCCCGGATGCCCTCCTGCCCCTCCTCGGAGGTGAAGCGCTCGGCCGACAGCGCGGCCATCGCGCGGAACCCCTCCTCGACCGGCAGCAGCGGCACCTCCCGTACGAGCCGCTTGGTGATCGCCAGAGCCTCGGGACCGCCGCGCAGCAGCATGCCGGTGTAGTGCGCCACGGTCGCGTCGAGCTCCTCCTCCGGGACGGCGCGGGTCAGCAGGCCGATCTCCACCGCGCGTGCGGCGGTGAAGACCTCGCCGGTGAGGAAGTATTCGGCCGCGGCCCGGGGCTCCAGGCGGCGCAGGCAGGTGACCGCGATCATCGCGGGGACCACCCCGAGCCGCACCTCGGTGAAGGCGAACGACGCGGTCGCCGGGGCGACGGCGAAGTCGCAGGCGGCCACCAGGCCGAGGCCGCCCGCCCGGGCCGTGCCGTTCAGCCGGCACACGACCGGTTTCGGGCTCTCCCAGATCCGCAGCATGATGTCGGGGAACGACGCGGTGACCGGCGCCCCTCCGCGCTGCTCCTTCAGGTCGGCGCCCGCGCAGAACACCGGTCCCGCGCCGGTCAGCACGATCACCCGTACGGCGGGCTCGTCCAGCGCCCACGACAGGGCGTCGTCGAGCTGCCGCAGCAGCCGGGACGACAGGGCGTTGCGGTTGTGCGGCGAGTCGAGCGTGATCGTGGCCACGCCGCCCGCCTGCTCCCGGCGTACCAGGAGCTCCTGGGGTTCGCTCACGGCCGCGTCGCCTCCCCGCCCGGATTCGCGCCGGTTTCCGGGCCGTGCGCGTCCGTCTCCCCGCCCGTCTCCCCGCCCGTCTCCCCGCCCGGCTCCGCGCCTGTCTCCCCGCCCGTCTCGGTGCCGGCCACCGCATCGGCCACCGCATCGGCCACCGCACCGGCCACCGCACCGGTCGCTCTGCCGGGCTCCACGGTCCCTTCCTCGGGCGGGCCGCCGCCGGGTTCCCCCGGCGGCGACGGCTCGATCACGGCGAGCGGCACGCCCGCCTCGACCTGCGCCCCCGGCGTCACGTGCAGCGCGGCCACCGTGCCCGAGGCGGGGGACACGATCAGGTGCTCCATCTTCATCGCCTCCAGCACCACCACCGGCTGCCCGGCCTCGACCATGTCACCGGGCTTGACCTCGACACGCAGGACCGTACCCGGCATCGGGGCGGGCAGCGCCCCCGGCGTCACGTGCGCCGCCGGTTCGGGCAGCCGCTCCACCGGGGTGAGCCGCACCGCACCGAGCGGAGAGTCGACATGCACCATGCGGGGGTCGATGGCGGGGTAGGCGGCCACCTCGAAGACGTGCCGCAGGCCCGCCGTCTCCAGCACCACCCGGCCGGGTTCGGCCGCCACCAGCGTGACGCCCTCGAAGCCCTCGGCCCGCAGCCCGTCCCTGGTCAGCCGGTAGGCGATCTCCAGGCGTCCGCCGTCCTCGGTGCCGAACGCCGTGCGCTGCGGCTGGGAGGGGACGTTGCGCCAGCCGCTCGGCAGCCCGCCCAGCACCCCGTGCCGCCGGGCGGCCGCGCGGTTGGCCGCCGCACCGGCGAGCGCCGCCGCGAGCGCGGACAGCCGTACGGCCTCGGGACCGGCGAGCGGGGCCGGAGCGGGGTGCCGGTCGAGGAAGCCGGTGTCGAGCGCCCCGGACAGGAAGTCCGGGTGCCGCAGCACTCCCACGAGCAGGTCGCGGTTGGTCGTCGGCCCGTGGATCCGCGCCCGCGCGAGCGCGCCCGCCAGCCGCCGGGCCGCCTCCGCCCGGTCGCGGCCGTACGAGACGACCTTGGCGAGCATCGGGTCGTAGTGGACGCCGATCTCGGTGCCGGAGACCACCCCGGAGTCGAGCCGCAGCCGTGCCCCGAGACCGAACTCGCCGTCCACGCCGGGGACCTCGAAACGGTGCAGCACGCCGCTCTGCGGGCGGCCCTCGGAGTCCTCCGCGTACAGGCGGGCCTCGATCGCGTGACCGACCGGGCTCGGCGGCAGCGCGGCGAGATGGGCGCCCTCGGCCACCTCGATCTGCAGGCGGACCAGGTCGACCCCGTAGACGCACTCGGTGACCGGGTGCTCCACCTGGAGGCGGGTGTTCATCTCCAGGAAGAAGAAGCCCTCGTCGGACAGCAGGAACTCGACGGTGCCCGCGCCCTGGTAGCCGATCGCGCGGGCGGCCCGGATCGCCGCCTCGCTCAGCTCGCGGCGCAGCTCGGGGGTGACGGCGGGAGAGGGAGCCTCCTCGATCACCTTCTGGTGGCGGCGCTGGATGGAGCACTCGCGCTCGCCGAGCGCCCAGACCGTGCCGTGGGCGTCGGCGAGGATCTGCACCTCGATGTGGCGGGCGCCCTCCAGCAGCGGCTCGGCGAACAGCGTCCCGTCGCCGAAGGCCGACAGCGCCTCCCGCCGGGCCGACTCGACGGCTCCGGCCAGATCGGCCGGGTCGCGCACCACCCGCATGCCGCGCCCGCCGCCGCCCGCCGACGCCTTGACCAGCACGGGGGCTGTGAGCTGCGTTTCGGTCGTCCGGGTTGGTGCGTCGGGGGAGAGCGGGATCGTCGGCAGGACCGGCACGCCGGCCTCCGCCATCAGCGCCTTTGCCTCGATCTTCCTGCCCATCGCGGCGACGGCCTCGGGGGAGGGGCCGATCCAGGTCAGCCCGGCGTCCAGCACGGCACGGGCGAAACCGGCGTTCTCCGACAGGAAGCCGTACCCGGGATGGACCGCGTCGGCTCCCGACCTGCGGGCCGCCTCGACGATCCGCTCCGGGTCGAGGTACGCCAGGGGTGCGCCCAGCCGTACGGCCTGGTCGGCCTCGGCGGTGTGCGGGGCGGACGCGTCGGCGTCGGTGAAGACGGCGACGGTTTCGATGCCCAGCTCACGGCAGGTGCGGAAGACCCGGCGGGCGATCTCCCCGCGGTTCGCGACCAGCAGCCGCCCGATCATGACCCCCACCCCCGTCGATCTTCATGGACACGGTGTCGATGAGCATGCCGGTCACATCCGGAAGACGCCGTAGCCGGCCCGGCCGGGGTCCGGCGCTCCCGCCACCGCCGACAGGCACAGCCCGAGCACCGTACGGGTGTCACGGGGGTCGATGACCCCGTCGTCGTACAGCCGGCCGGACAGGAAGAACGCCGCCGACTCCGACTCGATCTGCGCCTCGACCGCCGCGCGCATCGCCGCGTCGGCCTCCTCGTCGTAGACCTGCCCCCGCGCCTGCGCGGCGGCCCGGCCCACGATCGACATGACGCCTGCGAGCTGGGCGGGCCCCATGACGGCCGACTTCGCGCTTGGCCAGCTGAACAGGAAGCGGGGGTCGTAGGCCCGCCCGCACATGCCGTAGTTGCCCGCGCCGTAGGAGGCGCCCATGACGATCGTGATGTGCGGCACGGTCGAGTTGGCCACCGCGTTGATCATCAGCGCGCCGTGCTTGATGATGCCGCTCTCCTCGTACTCCCTGCCGACCATGTACCCCGTGGTGTTCTGCAGGAAGATCAGCGGCGTACGCGACTGGTTCGCGAGCTGGATGAACTGGGCGGCCTTCTGGGACTCCGCGCCGAACAGCACGCCGCTGGCGTTGGCGAGGACCCCGACCGGGTGGCCGTGGACGCTCGCCCACCCGGTGACCAGGCTCGGCCCGTAGAGCGGCTTGAACTCGTCGAAGTCGCTGCCGTCCACCACCCGGGCCAGGACCTCGCGGGGGTCGAAGGGGACCTTCAGGTCCTCGGGCACGATCCCCAGCAACTCGTCCTCGTCGTACAGCGGAGCCGCGTAGCCGGAGGCGGGAACGGTCCCGGCCTTACGGCGGTCGAGCCGCCGCACGATGCGCCGGCCGATCCGCAGCGCGTCGTACTCGTCGGCGGCGAGGTGGTCGGCCAGCCCGGAGGCCCGCGCGTGCATCTCCGCGCCGCCCAGCGACTCGTCGTCGGACTCCTCGCCGGTCGCCATCTTCACCAGGGGCGGGCCGCCGAGGAACACCTTGGCCCGCTCCCGCACCATCACGACGTGGTCGCTCAGGCCCGGCACGTACGCGCCGCCCGCGGTGGCGTTGCCGAAGACCAGCGCGATCGTCGGGACGCCCTCTGCCGACAGCCGGGTCAGGTCGCGGAAGACCTGGCCGCCGGGGATGAAGATCTCCTTCTGCGACGGCAGGTCCGCGCCGCCCGACTCCACCAGGTTCACGTACGGCATGCGGTTGCGCAGCGCGATCTCGGCGGCGCGCAGCGTCTTGCGCAGCGTCCAGGGGTTGGACGCGCCGCCGCGCACGGTCGGGTCGCTGGCCGTGACGACGCATTCGACGCCCTCGATCACCCCGATGCCGGTCACGACGCTCGCGCCGACCGGATACTCGGTGCCCCAGGCCGCCAGCGGGGACAGCTCCAGGAACGGCGAGTCGGGGTCGACGAGCAGCTCGATCCGCTCGCGGGGGAGCAGCTTGCCGCGCTCCCGGTGCCGTTCGACGTACTTCGGCCCGCCTCCGGCGACGGCCTTGGCGTGCTCGGCCTCGAGCTCGGCGAGCTTCGCCAGCATGGCCTCGCGCCGCGCGCCGTACTCGCCGCTGGAGGCGTCCAGCCGGCTCACGAGCACCGTCATGGCACCACCGAACCGAGTTCTGTCACGTGATCATCCTCCGTGGTGAGCCGCCGTCACGTCAACGAGCCGGGCCCGGCATCAGCCACAGTGCGACCACGCGCTGTTCCAGGCGGCGGTGCCGTAGCCGCCGCCCCAGATGACGCACTTGCTCTTGGCCGGCAGCCGGATCGGCCCGGCGTAGGCCGTGTAGCTGCCGGAGTCGGTCTTCGACGAGCCGTTCTGGACCTTGAGCACGGCGCTCATCTTGATCTTCCCGGGCACGACGTACTTCGACATGGTGATCACGCAGTTGTAGCCGTTGGACGCGTTGTAGAGCAGGTACGTCGTCGCCTGCCCGTAGGAGTGCGAGTCGACGACGGCGTAGCCGCTGCCGCACACGCCCTTGGCGGTGTAGGGGTTGGGCTTGGGCGCCGCGGTCTGCGTCGGGGTGGCCTTCGCCGTCGGGCTGGGCTTGGGCGCCGTGGTGGTCTTCGTCGGCGCGGGGGTGGCCTTGGGCGGCGGCGTCGTGGCCTTCGCGGACGGCGTGGTCTTGGGGGCGGGACTGGGCTTGGCCGGGGACGGCACCGCGTGGGAGGTCGACGGCTTGGCCTGGCGGGTGTGCGTCGGGGAGGCGGCCGGTTTCGCGCTGGCGCTGGGCCGCCACGCCGCGGGACTCGGCGAGGGTTTCCTGGTTTTGAGCCGGGCGGGGGTGGTGACCAGCTCGGACGGCTGCGGGATGGGCAGCTCGTCGTCCGGCGGCTCCGTCACCTGGGACTCCGTCACGGTGGGCGAGGCGGCGGGGCCGAGGGCGTCCTCCGAGGAGATCTGCCGGGCGGACACCCACGTCGGCACGAGGAAGGCCGCCGCCGCGAGGGCCGACACCCCGATCCCGGCCGCCGTCCAGGTCAGCACCGGCCGCCGCGGCCTCGTCCCGTCGGGCCCGCGCCGTAGGGGCGGCGTGGGCGCTCCGCCGGCACCCCGCGGTCCCGGTGCGGGCGCGTGCGGGCCCTGTGCTTGCGGACCCTGTGCTTGCGGACCCGGTGCTTGCGGACCCTGTGCTTGTGGACCCGGTGCGTGCGGACCCTGCGCCTGCGGGCCCTGTGCGTGCGCGGGTGCGTGTGGCCAGTGAGACGGCGCGGGCCCGTGAGGTCCCGCCGGGGGCGCCGGTGGTGCGGCGGCGGGCCGTACGGGCACGGTGGGCTGCCCGGTGAGCCGCGCGACCACGTCCTCGGCGGAGGGGCGCAGCGCGGGGTCCTTCGACAGGCAGGCGGCGACGATGTCCCGCAGGGGCGGCGCGAGGTCGCCCAGGTCGGGCTGCGCGTGCAGGATCCGGGTGATCACCGAGGGGATCGAGTCCGCCCCGAAGGCGGGGCTGCCGGTGGCGGCGAAGACCATCGTGACGCCCCAGGCGAACATGTCGGCGGGGGCGCCCGCCGTGCCGCCGGACAGCACCTCGGGGGCCAGGTAGGCGGGCGTGCCGATGGACGCGCCGGTCGCGGTGGCCTGGGGGGAGTCGGGCGCCCTTGCCACGCCGAAGTCGATGACGACCGGGCCCTCTGGGCCCATCAGGACGTTGGCCGGCTTGAAGTCGCGATGGGTGATCCCCGCCCGGTGGATGGCGGCGAGCGCCGTCGCCGTGCTGATGGCGAGCCGTTCGAGCGCGGCGCCCCGGCGCGGTCCCTCCCGGTCCACGAGCTGCCGCAGCGACGGCCCTGACACGAACTCGCTGACGATGAACGGCTGGTTGCCGGCGAGGTCGGCGTACAGGACGGGGGCCGTGCAGAACGGCGCGACCCGTTGCGCCAGCGCGACCTCGCGCAGGAACCGCTCCCGCGCCTCGGGATCGGCCGTCAGCCGGGTGTGCAGCAACTTGACCGCGACCTGCTCGCCCGCCGGGCCGCGCCCGAGGAAGACGACCCCTTGGCCGCCCTCCCCGAGCCGGTCGACGAGCGTGAACGGGCCCAGGCGGTCGGGATCCCCAGGCTCTAGCGCCACCATCGCCCCCGATTACCCCTGAAACCTGACAATGGAGCCAAACGCTACCAGTGGTCAGATTGCTTTACCGGGGTTGAGGATGTTCAAGGGGTCGAACACCTGCTTGATGCCCTGGTGCAGTTCCGCGGCCACCGGGCCGGTCTCCAGGCCGAGCCAGCGCTTCTTCAGCAGGCCGACGCCGTGCTCGCCGGTCAGCGTCCCGCCGAGGTCGAGCGCGGCACGGAAGACCTCGTCGGCCGCGGCCCAGACCTCCTCCGGCGGCTCGGCCAGGCCGCGGTCGAACACGAACACCGGGTGCACGTTGCCGTCCCCGGCGTGGGCGACCGTCGCGATCATCACGCCGTGCCGGGCCGCGACCTCCTCGATCGTGGTGATCATGTCGGGCAGCGCCGAGCGGGGCACGCACACGTCCTCCACCAGGCACTGGCCCAGCCGCTCCTTGGCCTGGTAGGCCAGGCGCCTGATGCCGATGAGCTCGGCGGCCTCCTCCGGGGTGGACGAGACCGCGACGAACGAGGCGGCCCCGCACAGGTCCGCCATCCGGGCGGCCATCTCGTCCGCCGAGCCCTCGGCCTGGGCGATGAGCATCGCCCTGGTGGACGGCTCCAGCCCGATGTTCTTCCAGTCGTCGATGGCCTGCAGGGTCGTGCGGTCCATCAGTTCCAGCAGCGACGGCTGGCAGCCCGCGGCGACGATCGCCGACACGGCCGCCGCGGCGTCGCGCAGCGAGGTGAACTCGGCGGCGACCGTGGCCGTCTCGAGCGGCGCCCGCCGCAGCCGCAGCGTCGCGGCGGTGATCACGCCGAGCGTGCCCTCCGACCCCACGAACAGACCGGTCAGGTCGTAGCCGGTCACGCCCTTCATCGTGCGGCGGCCCGTGTTCAGCACCCGCCCGTCGGCCAGCACGACCTCCAGGCCCAGCGCCGAGTCGCGGGTCACGCCGTACTTCACGCACCGCAGGCCGCCCGCGTTGGTCGCCAGGTTGCCGCCGATGGTCGAGATCTCGTACGACGAGGGGTCGGGGGCGTACATCAGGCCGTGCTCGCGGGCCGCCCGGTCGAGGTCGGCGGTGATGACGCCGGGCTCCACGACCGCGATCTCGTCCTGCGGCGACAGCTCGCGGATCGCGGTCATCCGCGCGAGGGACAGCACGACGCAGCCGTCCACGGCCGTCGCCCCGCCGGCGAGCCCGGTGCCCGCGCCGCGCGGGACCACCGGCACGCGGTGCTCGCTCGCCCAGCGCATCGTGGCCACGACGTCGTCGCGCGACCGCGCGAGCACCACGCCGAGCGGCCTGCCCGGCGGCACGAACGTGCGGTCTCTGGCGTAGGAGTCGACGACGTCGGGATCGGTGAGGACTCGCCCGTCCGGCAGCGCCGCGGCGAGCGCGGAGGTCAGCTCGGTCACGACTGGACTTTACGCCACGGCTCGGTATCGGGTCGCATCCGGAATTATTAACGGTTTTCGGTACAGATTACATTTTGACAACCATGCCGGTTGCCTCTTTACCCTCCCTTTACCCCCTCGTTTAAGGTCCCGCATGCGCGCTCATCCCGGCGCGCTGTGCATGGGTGTCCGGGGAACCCGGACGGGAAGGGATCTCGTTGTCCAGAAGAATCCGGCGTCTCGCCGCGATCGTGCCCGCGCTGGGGCTGGCGGCAGGAGGTCTGGCCGCGGCCGGTGCGGCTGCGGCGCCCACGGCGGGCTACCAGCCCTCCGCCAAGGACCACTACATCAACTACGCGCCGCCGCGCGTGCAGGGCGACTTCACCACCACCGAGGAGAAGGTCCCGGCCAGGGGCGCCAAGCGCACCGCGGCCCTGGCGCAGGCCATCGACCACAAGTTCGCGAGCGGCAACCCGGTCGCGGCGCGTGTTCTGGCCAAGCACGAGAAGCAGGCGATCAGGACCGGGAAGAACCCCTTCGACTTCATCTACAAGAAGGCGAAGACGACCCGCACCGCCAAGCTGCTCACACTGCTGGTCGAGTTCAACGACCAGGCCAACGACGACTTCTCGGGCTGGTCGCACCCGAAGACGATCGACGACGTCGACGACTGCGTGACCGAGCCGCCGGGCACCAAGCTGAACGGCCCGCTGCACAACAAGATCCCCAACCCCGCGACCGCCGCCGGCGGGGGCAAGGACAACAACTCCATGTGGGTGGCCGACTTCAACACGGCCCACTACAACAACATGCTCTACACCTCCAAGGGGATCACGACCCGGGTCCGCCCGGACCTGACCGACCCCCGGGACGGCAAGAAGGGCATCGACATCTCCGGCTCCACCATGAAGAACATGTACGAGGAGATGTCGAAGGGCGCCTACACCGTCACCGGTGAGGCCGTCGGCTGGATCAAGGTCCCGCACTCCGAGGCGTGGTACGGCGCGGGCAAGTGCCACACCTACCCGCAGGACATGACCGGCCACCCGGACAACCCGCGCGGCGCCGCCCAGCTCGCGGTCGACGCGGTCGACACGCTCGTGAAGTCGAACCCGAACTTCCCGTGGGCGGACTACGACGTGGAGGACACCTCCGACGCCGACGGCGACGGCAACTACGACGAGCCCGACGGCGTCGTCGACCACCTCGTGCTGATCCACGCCGGCGAGGACAAGTCGGGCGGCGGCGGAGCCGAGGGCACGATGGCCCTGTGGGCCCACTCCAGCGACGTTGCCGGCGGCTACACGGTCCCGGGCACGAACGTGAAGATCTCCAACTACATCCTCCAGCCCGAGGACTCCGGCGTGGGCGTGTTCGCCCACGAGTACGGCCACGACCTCGGCCTGCCGGACCTGTACGACACCACCGGCGAGGGCGACTCCGACGTCGACTTCTGGGACCTCATGTCGAGCGGCTCGCACTCCGGGCCGATCTTCCAGTCCCTGCCCACCCACATGGGCCTGTGGGACAAGTGGGTGCTCGGCTGGGCCAACCCGAAGGTCATCGAGCCGGGCGGCAAGTCGCAGGTCGTGGCGGTCGGCCAGACCTCCCGTACGCCGAAGGGCACCGAGGACGGCGTCCGGATCAACCTGCCGGACAAGCTGAACGTCATGTCCACCCCGCACAGCGGGTCGAACCTGTGGTGGTCCAACAGCGACCAGGACTGGGCCGACAACAAGCTGAGCAGGACCGTCGACGTCCCGGCCGGCGCGGACGCGAAGTTCCGGTGGTGGAGCGACTGGGACATCGAGGCCGACTGGGACTTCGGCTTCTTCGAGGTCTCCGCCGACGGCGGCGCCACCTGGACCGAGCAGAAGGTCTTCAAGGAGGACGGCAGCCTCGCCAGCACCGGCGACGACTACACCGACCCCAACGGCCGCCTGAAGGACTACGGCAACAAGAAGTACGGCGTCACCGGGGTCAGCGACGGCTGGCAGCACCTGTACGCCGACCTGTCGCCGTTCGCGGGCAAGTCCGTCCAGATCCGCCTGCGCATCGCCACGGACGCGGCGTCCGTGCACCGCGGCTGGTTCAACGACGACTTCTCGCTGACCAACGGCGCCACCGTGGTCTGGTCCGACGACGTCGAGGGCGGCGCCAACGGCTGGACGGCCACCAAGGGCACGTTCACCGACACCACCGGCGCCGGCTGGGTCATCCACTCCGGCCAGGAGCAGGCGGCGCAGTACTACCTGGCCGAGTGGCGCAACTTCGACGGGTTCGACAAGGGCCTGCAGTACGCCTACGACTCGACCTGGCTGCGCGACGGCGCGTGGAAGGTCGAGAAGATCAAGTACAACGCCCCCGGCCTGCTCGTCTGGTACCGCGACACCTCCCGCCCCAACAACGACGTCGCGGGCACCGCGTTCGACCTGCCGTCGGTGGGCCCGAAGGGCGAGCTCCTCATCGTGGACTCGCACTTCGAACCGCTGCGCCGTACGGGTGAGGCGGCGGCGCACGACCCGAGTGTGCTGAAGAACCTGCAGTCCCGCCCGCAGTCGTCCAACGCGGCGTTCAACTTCGTCGGCACCTACCCGTTCAAGGAGTGCGTCGAGGGCGAGCCGTTCAAGGAGTACTGCAGCTCGTTCGGCAAGCAGGCCGCGGTGAAGACGTTCACGGACGCCAAGGGCTGGTACCCCGGCCTGGAGATCCACGACGACGGCAGCCTGTACTACCGCCAGCGTGACTCCTCGGCCGTCGTCCCGTCGAAGGACAACCAGCCGTACTCGACCCGGATCGTCCACGCGGACGGCACCCCGGCGACGGAGCTGTACGGCACCGACATCGGCGGCGCGATCCTCGGCACCGGCAACCCCGGCGACGAGGGCAAGCAGCTCGGCGTCCAGATCAAGCTGATCAGCCCGCTGCCGGCCAACCTGGGCGCGCTCGTCCAGATCACCCCCGCCAAGAAGTAACCCCTTCCTGGGGTCCCCGTGCCCGGCTGCCGTCCGCTCCGGACGGCAGCCGGGCACACTCATGTCCGCCTTCGGTGGAATGCGCGCCCGCGCCCGGCGGCCCCTAGCATGTGATCGTGCGGAGCAAGGCGGATCACACGGCGGCCATCCACCGGGAGCGGAGAGCCGCCGTCGTCGTGAACACCAAGTCCCGGCGAGGCCGCCGCCGCTACGCCGAGGTGGTGCGGCTGCTGAAGGAGCGGGACTTCCTGCTCACCGGCGTCCACCCGGTGACCGACCCGGCCCGGCTGCGCGACGTCATCACCCGGGCGCTCGAACCGCAGCCCGACCTGCTCGTGGTCGGCGGCGGCGACGGCACGCTGAGCAGCTCGGTCAAGCACGTCGCCGGGCGCGACGTCGCCCTCGGCGTGCTGCCGCTCGGCACCACCAACAACTTCGCCCGCAGCCTCGGCCTGCCGCTCGACCTCGCCGGGGCGATCGGCGTGTTCACCGCGGGCAAGGTGGCCGACATCGACCTCGGCGTCTGCGGGGACCGGCCCTTCGCCAACCTCGCGAGCTTCGGCGTCTCGGTCGAGGTGGCGGGCACCGTCAAGCCGTGGCTCAAGCGGATGCTGGGCCGGGCGGCCTACCCGCTGACCGCGCTCACGATCCTGCCCAGGCACCGGCCGTTCCGCGCCTACATCACCGTGGACGGCAAACGCCACGAGCTGCTGACCCACCAGCTCAACATCGCCAACGGCCGCTTCCACGGCGGCTGGCAGATCGCCAGGGACGTCAGCATCGACAACCGCAAGCTGGTGGCCTACCAGCTCGGCTCGGGCAAGCGGCTGCGGCTGCTCGGGGAGACCCTCGTACGGGCGACCACCGGCAAATGGACCAGCCTCGCGGGCGGGCCGTTCGTGACCGGCCAGGAGATGCTGCTGGAGACCGACCCGCCGATGGCGGCCGACATCGACGGTGAGGTGCGGCTGCGCACCCCGCTCGTGCTCAGGACCATCCCGAACGGCGTCCGGGTGATGGTCCCGCAGAGCTTCGAGGACACCTGAGCGGGACCGCCGGCTCGATCGGTCCGGTCAGTCCCACGGCGGTGTCCGGTCGCCGTTGCGGGTGTCGGCCCGCTCTCGACGGTGGTCAGTCCGCGGACGAAGCCTCGTCCCCGGCGGCCAGGGTCCGGTAGGCGGGCCGCAGCAGGTCGAGGAGCGGGATGTGCCTGGCCTTGACCCGCGGCGGGTCGAGCGCGCGCAGCAGCAGGTCGGGCGGCGACCCGGGATCGGGCGGCGGGCCGAGGCGGGCCGGTGAGGCGCCGGCTTCGTAGAAGTCGCCGATCCGCTCGGCGAACGGGACGTCGGCCACGTCGAGAAGCCCCGGTTTCTCCACGCGTTCGCCTTCACCGGTCTGCCGGAGCGCGTCGAGCAGCGACTCCCTGGCCATGCCCCGCCAGGCCAGCACCAGGAACGGATCGTCGTCGAACGCCTCGGCCAGCAGGTACAGCACGGCCGACAGGTGCTTGCACGGAAATCCCCAGTCGGGGCAGGAGCAGGACATGTCCAGGCCGCGCTCGCCGGGGAACAGCGGCAGCCCGCACCCGGCGAAGACGTCCTCGATCTCCGGCGGCATCTCCCCGGCCAGCAGCTTGGCCCGGTGGAGGGCCTGCGCGGCCAGCGCCTCGATGAGCCCCGCCCACTCCCGCGCGCCGTACGCCGAGATCCGCACGCTCACGTCGTACGGCTCCGGGCGTGAACCCTGCACCCGGGCCTTCACCAGGCCGGCACCGAGGTCGAGGCCGAGCACCTGGCCGCGCCGGGCGTACGCGCGCCCCCGGCTCAGCCTGCCCGGGTCGCAGACGCGCTCCAGGATGTCGACGAACCGCCGCGACCACCACCGCTCGCCGATGGACCCGCGCTTCGAGCGCGCCTTGATGCCGCCCTCGACCCTGATGGGCCGCGCGGCCTCGAACCAGCCGTCCCGGCCGACCGGCATTCAGCTCACCGCCTCGGGGGACAGGCGGAACAGCTCGCGCAGCTCCGCGGTGGACAGCCCGGCGATCCAGTCCTCGCCCGTCCCGACGACGCTCTCGGCCAGGGCCTTCTTGCGCTCGATCATCTCGTCGATCCGCTCCTCCAGGGTCCCCGCGCAGATGAACTTCCTGACCTGCACGTTGCGGGTCTGCCCGATGCGGAACGCCCGGTCGGTGGCCTGGTTCTCCACAGCGGGGTTCCACCACCGGTCCACGTGGACGACGTGGTTGGCGGCGGTGAGGTTGAGCCCGGTGCCGGCGGCCTTGAGCGACAGCAGGAAGATCATCGGCTCGTCCTCGGTCTGGAACCGCTCCACCAGCACGTCGCGCGTCTTCTTCGGCAGCCCGCCGTGCAGCCACAGCACCGGGCGGTCGAGACGCGCCGCCAGGTAGGGCTGCAGCATCGAGCCGAACTCGGCGTACTGCGTGAAGACCAGCGCCTTGTCGCCCTCGCTGAGGATCTCCTCGGCCAGCTCCTCCAGCCGGGCCAGCTTCCCCGACCGGCCGGCCAGCCGGGAGCCGTCCTTGAGCAGGTGGGCGGGGTGGTTGCAGACCTGCTTGAGCCTGGTCATCGCGGCCAGGACGTTCCCGCGCCGCTCGATGCCCTCGCTGCCGGCGATCCTGTCCATCATGTCCTCGACCACCGCCTGGTAGAGGCTCGCCTGCTCAGGGGTGAGCGTGCACCAGACCTTCATCTCCATCTTGTCCGGCAGGTCGGAGATGATCGTCTTGTCGGTCTTGAGGCGCCGGAGCACGAACGGGCCCGTGGCCCGCTTGAGCGCGGTGGTCGCCGTCTCGTCGCCCCGCCGTTCGATCGGCTCCTGGTAGCGGTCGCGGAAGGCTCTCGCCGACCCGAGCAGGCCGGGGTTGCAGAACTCCATGATCGACCACAGCTCGGCCAGATGGTTCTCGACCGGGGTGCCGGTCAACGCCAGCCTGGTCCGCGCCGGGAGCGATCGCACCGCCTGGGCCTGCCGGGCGGCGGCGTTCTTGATGGCCTGAGCCTCGTCGCAGACGACCCGGGCCCACCCGAACCCGGCGAGGGCGTCGCGGTCGCGCAGCGCCGTGCCGTACGTGGTGAGGACGAGGTCGGCCCCGGCCACCCGCTCGGCCAGTTCCTCGCCCCGCAGGCGGCTCGTGCCGTGATGGAGGTAGACGTCCAGCGACGGCGCGAAGCGGGCGGCCTCCTTCTGCCAGTTGCTGAGCAGCGACATCGGGCACACCAGCAGCGTCGCCCCGGTCCGCTCGCCCGACTCGCGCTCTTTCGTCAGGAGTGACAGCGTCTGGGCGGTTTTGCCCAAGCCCATGTCGTCGGCGAGGATGCCGCCGAGGCCGATCTGGGACATGAAGCTGAGCCAGGCGAGGCCGCGTTCCTGGTAGGGCCGGAGCGTGCCGTGGAAGGCGGCCGGGGTCGCGACGGGCTCGAGACGGCGGTCGGCCTCGCCGGACAGCAGGTCGCCGAGCAGGCCGTCGGCGTCCACCTCCACCAGCGGAAGCTCGTCGTCCCCGCCGTGGACCACCTCCTGGATGACCTCGCCGATCGTCATCCGACCCGAACCGCGGCGCTCCACCGCCTTGAGCGCGGCCCCGAGCTGCCGGGCGTCCAGCTCGACCCACTGCCCGCGCAGCCGGACCAGCGGCACCTTGAGCCGGGCCAGCTCGGCCAGCTCCGCCTCGCTGATCGTCTCGTCGCCGACGGCCAGCTCGGCCCGGAAGTCCACGAGCTGCGCCAGCCCGAACCCCTGGTCGGCGGCGGCGCCCGGCCCGGAGCGTGACCGCGCGGTGAGCTTCAGGCCGAGCCGGGTGCGGCCCGCCCACGCGGGCAGCTGCACGCCGAAACCGGCCGACTGGAGGAGGGGCGCGGCGTGCCGGAGGAAGTGGAAGGCCCCCTCCACGTCGAGGCCGACGTGCGTCGGCCGGGCCTCCCGGAGCGCGTCGTCGATCCTCGGGTAGAGACGGGCCGCCCGGCCCAGGCCGGCGAGCAGCGTCTCGTCCGGCCGCCCGGGCAGGCCGGGGACGGTCTCGCCCGCCCAGACGAGGGGAGCGGGCAGGTAGAGGCTCGGGTCCTCGGCCGACTGGAGGGCGAACTCCACCCGCCACGCCGCCGTGCCCACTTCGGCCGCTGCGCCCACTTCGGCTGCGGGGTCCGTTCGTGGTGCGGTGGCCGCTCGCGCCACGGGGCCCGACCGGGCCGGCGGCTCCGCTCGGACCGCCACGTGCGCGCCTGCTGTCCGCGGGCTCGCGGCCGCCTCGTGATCCGGCTGCTCCTCGGCCGGCAGCGGCTCGACGAGGCGGAAGCACACCTTGACCGGGCCGTCGAGCTGGTGGGCCGCCCTGAACCAGTCCTCCAGCGGCCGGGCCAGCGCCTCCGCCTCCTCCGTGCGCACGCCGGGAAGGGCCGCCGCGTCCCCCGTGAGCGCCACCGTCCACCGGTCGGCCAGCGGGCTGCGCCTCCCGGGACGGTGCCCGCCCAGCAGGCGCTCCGGCAGCGCCTGCCGTACGGCGGCGTCGGCCAGGCCCGCCAGCGCCTCGACGAGCACGTGGGCGGACGGCCGCTCCTCTCCCACGGCCCGGCAGACCGGCGGCATCGCGGCGGCGAGCTCCCGGAAGCGGTCGGCGTGCGGGCCGGTCAGCACCGGTCGCCAGCGCGCCGCGTAGCCGTCGTCCTCGGTGACGAGCTGGGGCAGCACCCGGCCGCGCCGTACCAGCTCGCGGGCGTGGGCGGCGACGACGGCGAGATGACGCAGGGACGGCCCGGCCGCGGGCGGCGGCTCGAACGCCCCGGTCAGCAGCCGCAGCGCGGGGCCCGGCTCGACCAGCAGTGCGGGCACCCGCCAGGGGCTGATCCTCGCCCGGCGGGCGGTGATCCGCAGGCCCGTCTCCGGCGAGGGCAGCGGACTGGTGGCCGAACTCGGCAGGAGCAGCACCACCTCGCCGGACACGGCCTTGCCCGCGGCCTCCGCCGCGGCGTCCCCCCATCGCGGCAGCTCGGCGGCGAGGGCGTCCGCCGGTGCGGCGAAGGGGTGGGCGCGCACCTCGGCACGGGAGGCCACCGGCTCCGCGCCGGCCGTCTCCTCCGCCCACAGCACGAGCCGCCCGCCGTTCCAGGCGGCGTGGATCACCAGCACGCCGTTCCTTTCGCCCAGGGCACGAGCCGCCCGCCGTTCCAGGCGGCGTGAATCATCTGCACGCCGTCTCCTCCCGCCAATGCGGAACGCTAGCAGCGGAAACGAGGCCCCCGGACCGCCCCCGCCCTCGCCTGTGGACAACGCGTCCCGCCGTCCGCTGTCCGGCCGGCCGGAACCGGCGCAGGCGGTCCGGCCGGAGTCCGGCAGGCGGCGCGACCGATGGTGCGCACCCCTCGCGGAGGACTCGGCATCACGCGAGCGTCACTGCGCGGGCGGGTGCTGCACGGCGGTGTAGCGGCGAAGGTCGTCGGCGTCGAGCGGAGCCCCGGGAAGGGGTGATTCCCGGTCGGCGCGCAGACCGTTCAGCATGATCTCCACCACGCGCGCCATGGCCGGCTCGCCGGGCAGGGCCGGTGGCGTGTAGACGTTCAGGGTCATCAGGACGGCGATGTCGCCGGGGCCGATGTCGGTGCGCAGCGCCCCGTCCGCCTGCGCCCGTTCGATCATCCGCAGGACGGCGGTGATCACCCGCTGCCGCATCTCGTGCAGGTCGGCGCCGACGCGCATCCGCTGGTGCAGGTGCGGTTCGAGCTTCGCCGGCAGCACGCCCAGCCGCAGGGCGACCGAGCCGCGCAGGAAACGGCACAACGCGTGCCAGGCGTCCGGCTCCTCGCGCCAGGCCGTCTCCGCCAGGTCCACGAGGCGGCGCAGGCTCTCCTCGCCGACCGCGCGGAGCAACGCGTCCCGGTCGGGGAAGCGGCGGTAGAGCGTGCCGACGCCCACGCCGGCCCGGCGGGCGACCTCCTCCAGCGGCACGTCGACGCCCTGCTCCAGGAACAGCTCCTGGGCCGCGGCGACGATCAGGTCCCGGTTGCGGCGCGCGTCGGCGCGCAGCCCCTTCTCCACTGCCACCTCTCCTCGAGCGGTATCTGGACGATTTTCCTCCGGTTAGGATACCGTCGTTTATGCGGAGGAAAATCTTCCGGTTAGGGGGTACGTCATGGGCACGGTGCTGATCTCCGGGGCCGGGATCGCGGGGCCGACGCTGGCCTACTGGCTGGCCGGGCACGGATTCGCGGTCACTGTCGTGGAACGCGGGGGAAAGCCCCGGTCCAGCGGCAACCCGGTGGACGTCAGAGGGCCCGCCGTCCCGGTCGTGAAACGGATGGGCGTCATGCCCCGGCTGCGCCAAGCCGCCACCGGCACGACGGGAGTCAGCTTCGTCGACGCGGCGGGCAGGCGGGTCGGCCGGATGGACATGCGCGCCGTGCAGCGGCCGGACGAGGTCGAGGTGCCGCGCGGCGACCTCGCCTCGATCCTCTACGAGGCGAGCCGCGACCGCGCCGAGTTCCTCTTCGACGACTCCATCACGGCACTCGGCCAGGACGAGCACGGAGTGGACGTCACCTTCGAGCGCGCCGCCCCCCGCCGCTTCGACCTCGTAATCGGGGCCGACGGCCTGCACTCGGTGACGCGGCGCCTCGCGTTCGGCCAGGAGACGGGGGCACCGCGGAGCGGGCTCGTGCGCCACATGGGCCTGTACGTCGCGACGATGCCGCTCCGCGACGGAGCGGGCGGGGCCGGGCGGGACATCCTCATGCACAACACGCCAGGCAAGGCGATCGCGGTGAATCCCAGGCCCGCGGGCGCGTTCTTCCTCTACCGGAGCCCCGAGGAGCCCGGCTTCGACCACCGCGACACCGAGCAGCACAAGCGAATGCTGACCGACGCGTTCGCGGACGTGTCCTGGCGGGCGCCGGAACTGCTCGAACACGTTCGCGCCGCCGACGGCCTCTACTTCGACTCCGTCAGCCAGGTGCGCCTGCCCCGCTGGTGGCAGGGCCGCGTCGCGCTCCTCGGCGACGCCGCCTCCTGCGTGTCGCTGTTCGGGGACGGTTCCACCCTGGCCATGGCGGGGGCGTTCACGCTCGCCGGGGCACTGGCCGCCCACTCCGGCGATCCCGGCGCGGCCTTTCGCGCGTACGAGGCCGCGCACCGGCGCCTGGTGGACCCCAAGCAGCGCAACGTCGCGCAGGCGTCGGCACTCCTGGCCCCCGCGACGCGAGGCGGCATCCTCGCCCGGAACCTGGCCACCCGCCTGTGGCCCGCCGTGGCCGCCGCCACGCGCCTCAAGCACGCTCTCGCGTCATGAGGACGCGGCGAGGCGGCGGGCCCGGCCGCGCGCACCTCAGAGGCCGGACGTCCGCCAGGTCGCGCCGGCGGCGGTGACGGCGAAGGCCTCGTAGCCGTCCAGCCCCTCCACCCAGTCTCTGGCCGCGCCGCCCATGGCGAGGGCGGCGGTGGCGTACGCGTCGGCCAGGGCGAGGTCCGGCCCGACGACCGTCACCGACGCCAGCTCGGTCGCGGGCCGGCCGGTGTGGGGGTCGATGACGTGCGCCCCGCGCTCCGCCGTGCCCGAGGTCGCCACAGCGAGGTCGTTGCCCGACACCACGGCGGCGAGGTCTCCCGGGCGGAGCGGGTGGGCGACGCCGACCCGCCAGGAACGGCCGGGCGCCGCCGCGCCGGACAGCCGCACGTCCCCGCCGCCGTTGACGCAGTGGTCCGGCGCGCCCGCCTCGCGCAGCATGGCGGAGGCCCGGTCGACCGCCCAGCCCTTGACGATCGCCGAAGGGTCGAGCCGGCCTCCCGGGTAGGCGGTGAAGTATCCGCGCGACCGGTCGCTCACCGATTCGCACATACGGAGGATGTCCGCCACCTCCGGCGGGCAGCCGGCCAGGGTGATCTCGCCCCGGCCCAGCCGGCTGACGGGGCTGTCCGGCCTGTAGGTCGAGAAGACCTCGTCGACGTGGTGCAGCCAGGCCACCGCCTCCGCGACGTACGGCTCGGCGTCGTCATGACGTACGTCGAAGGAGAAGACGGTGCCCATCACGTGCTCGGCGTGGCGCGTCAAAGGCCGGCCTTGTCGAGCGCGCTCTGCAGGGAGCGGATGTAGCCGTCGCTGGTGTAGGTGGCGCCGGAGACCGTGTCGATCTGCGCGGACTGCGCCGACAGCGCCTCCTCGTTCAGGATCGGCAGCGCCTCGTTGTTGATCTCGAGGTCGCGCCGGTTGTTCGCCGGGGCGTCGACCACCTTGATCCCGGCCATCTTCCCGCCGGAGATCACGATCTCCACCTGCACCGGGCCCCAGCGGGTGTCGGCGGAGTCGCCGGTGACGGACGTGTCCCCGCTGGTGGCGCCCGCCGTGGCGCCCGCCCCGGTCCATCCTCCCGAGCCTCCCGAGTCTCCGGAGCCGCCGGAGCCTCCCGAGCTTCCCTGTGAGCCTTCGCCGGAGCCCTCGCCCCCGGGCGGGAAGCCCTCGCCGTCGTCGTGGTGGCGGCCGGAGAAGCCGTCGCCCGGCCCCTCCCCGCCCTGGACGCGGTCGCCGCCGCCCGCGTCCCCGCCCTGGGTCACGGCGGCCGGGCGCTCGGCCGGCGAGGTCACCTCGTGCGGTTTGAAGGACAGCAGCAGCACGAGACCGACGGCGGTCGCGAGCACGGCCAGAATGGCTCTGCGCATGGAACTCCCATCCAGGACGATCAGAACTCGAACGATTCGTGGTGTATGCGGCGTTTCGGCACCCCGGCCGCCCGCAGGGCGGGGATGACGGCGCTCGTCATCTCGGCCGGCCCGCAGACGTACACCTCGTGGCCGGCCAGGTCCGGCACCAGCCCGGCGAGCGTCGCCGGCGCGAACGGGTCGCCGATCAGGGCCCGGGGGCCGACGCAGTAGTGCAGGGTCGCGCCGCGCGCCGTGGCGATCTCCTCGAGCTCGGCGCGGAACACCAGGTCCCGCTCGTCGCGCACCCGGTAAAGGAGGGTCAGGTCGCCGGGGGCGGCGGGCACCGACTCGAACAGCGCGCGCAGCGGCGTGATGCCGACGCCGCCCGCGACGAGCAGCACCTTGCGCGCCCGGCGCCCGCTCGCGGTGAACGAGCCGTACGGCCCCTCGGCGAGCACCCGGACGCCGGGCCGCAGGCCGGCGAGGGAGCGGCTCTGGTCGCCCAGGTCCTTCACCGTGATCCGCATCTCGCCCGCTCCGGGCGGCGCCGACAGCGAGTACGGGTTGGGGGACCACCACAGGTCCCTGGTCAGGAACCGCCAGCGGAAGAACTGGCCGGGCTCGGCCCGCAGCCGGTCCAGGCGCCGCCCGGTCACGTACACGGAGACGACCCCCGGAGCCTCCGGCACCACCCGGGAGACCCTCAGGCGGTGCCGTACGGCCAGCCGTACGGGCGTGAGGAAGCGATACCACACGAGCAGCGCCGCGACGCCGAGGTAGAGGACGTACCAGGAGGTGCGGGCGACCGGGGCCACGGCGAACTCCGCGCCCGTGGCGAGCTGGTGCCCGAAGGCCAGCCACGCGGCCAGATAGGTGTAGAAGTGCAGGTGGAACCACGTCTCGTAGCGCAGCTTCGGGCGGATCGCGCGGGCGGACACGACACCGACGCCCACCAGGAGCAGCAGCGCGACGGTGGCCTTCAGCACGTCGGGGTAGGTGAGGTTGAGCGTCACCGTCTCGCTCACCACGTCGGTGCGGTCGGTCAGCGCGTAGCCCCAGATGATCAGCAGCATGTGCGCCACCGCCAGGCCGACGACGTAGCGGCCGCCCATCGAGTGCCAGCGGGCGAGCCGGTCGGCGCCGACGCCGCGCTCCAGCGCGGGAACCCGGGCCATCAGCGCCAGCAGCACGGCGATCGCGTATCCGGCGAGCAGCCCGGTGATGCGGCCCGCGTTCGTCAGCCAGTCGTCGAAGCCCGCGACGCTGGGCGTGTTCGCCCACCACATGCCGACGACCGCGACCACGCCCGCGGCGATGAGCGCCAGGACGGCCTCGGGGCGGGCGCGCCCGCCGCGGCGCGGCGGGCGCGCGTGCCCGGTCGTCACCGCTGTCCCCGGGAAGGTGGTGGTCACGGGTTCCTCCTCGTCGTCATCACGCGACTCACCGTGCCAACCGAACTTCTTGTTTTCCTATGAACCGGGGCACCTGCGGACCATTCATAGGATTCTCTGAGGCGGCTCTCAGGGGATGCCCGGTGAGCGGGGAGGACCCTGGAACCATCATGCGTAAGACTTCGAACGGCCAGCCCGGCCTGGTCCGCCCCGACGGAAACCCCGTACGCGTCCTCGTGGTCGACGACGAGCCTGATCTCGTCGAGGTCCTCGGCGCGGTGCTGAAGTACGAGGGATGGGAGGTGCGCACGGCGGGCGACGGGACGTCGGCCGTGCGGGAGGCACGGGAGTTCCAGCCCGACGCGGTGCTGCTGGACGTGATGCTGCCCGACTTCGACGGGCTGGAGGTGCTGCGCCGCCTGCGTGCCGAGGCCCCGGACGTGTGCGTACTGTTCCTGACCGCGCGTGACGCCGTGGAGGACCGCATCGCGGGCATCACCGCGGGCGGGGACGACTACGTGACCAAACCGTTCAGCCTGGAGGAGGTGCTGGCCCGGCTGCGCGGGCTGCTGCGCCGCGCCGGCATGGCGCGCAGCGCCGAGGGCGACCGGCTGGTGGTGGGCGACCTGGTGATGGACGAGGACGCCCGCGAGGTGACCAGGGACGGGGAGCTGGTCGAGCTCACGCCGACGGAGTTCGAGCTGCTGCGCTTCCTCATGCGCAACCCCCGGCGGGTGCTGAGCAAGGCGCAGATCCTCGACCGAGTCTGGTCGTACGACTTCGGCGGGCAGGCGCACGTGGTCGAGCTGTACATCAGCTACCTGCGCAAGAAGATCGACGCCGGCCGCAGGCCGCTGATCCACACGGTGCGGGGCGTGGGATACGTCCTGCGGCCGTGACCGGGCCGCCGTGACCGGCCGGCCGCGCCGGCGCCGCCTCCTGCGCCTGGCGCCGACGACGCTGCGGGCCCGCCTGGTGGTGGGCACGCTGGTGCTGCTCGTGCTCGCCTGCGCGGCGGCCGGGGCGGCCTCGTCCCTCCTGCTCGAACGGTTCATGGTCGAACGGATCGACCAGCAACTGTCCATGACGGCCGGGCGGTTCGCGGCGAGCCTGGCCCACGAGGAGCGCGAGCACGGATACCCGCGCAATCCGTACGGCGAGCGGGGGGACTCGCGCGGGCAGGCGCCCGGCACCCTGGGCGTGCTCGTGCGGGACGGCCAGGTGGGCGAGCCCGCCGTGGTGGGCCGGGCCGACCCGGTGCTGTCGGCGGAGGACCGGAAGGCGTTGGCCGCCGTCCCGCCGGACGGGCTCGGGCACACGGTGGAGCTGTCCTCGGGCGGCCTCGGCGACTACCGGGTCACGGGCGTCCGCAACCCCGACGGGGAGCTGCTCGTCACCGGCCTGTCGCTGAGAGACGTGCGGGCCACCGTCCAGCGCCTGCAGATCGCCGAGATCGGGGTGTTCGCCGTCGTCGTGCTCGTGACCGGGATCGCCGGGGCCGTCTGGGTGAGGCTGTCGCTGCGCCCGCTGGACCGGGTCGCGGCCACGGCCCGGCGCGTGGCCCGCCTGCCGCTGGCCGACGGCGAGGTGGCGCTGCCCGAGGGGGTGCCCGACGAGGACCCCCGCACCGAGATCGGCCAGGTGGGGGAGGCGTTCAACCGCATGCTCGGCCACGTGGGGCGGGCTCTCGCCCACCGCCACGCCAGCGAGCAGCGGATGCGCACCTTCGCCGCCGACGCCAGCCACGAACTGCGCACCCCGCTCGCCACCGTCCGCGCCCACGTCCAGCTCGCCCGGCGCGACGAGGAGGCCGTCCCCGGCGCCGTACGGCACGCCCTGGAACGCATCGACGCCGAGTCGGCCCGCATGGGCACGCTCGTGGACGACCTGCTGCTGCTGGCCCGGCTCGACGCCGGCCGCCCGCTGGCGCGGGAGGAGGTCGACCTGACCCGCCTGGCCATCGACGCCACCGGCGACGCCCGCGCCTACGGGCCCGACCATCGCTGGAGGCTCGACCTGCCCGAGGAGCCGGTCACGGTGCCCGGGGACCCCGACCGGCTCCACCAGGTGGTGGCCAACCTGCTGGGCAACGCCCGCGCGCACACCCCGCCGGGCACGACCGTCACCGTCGCCTTGCGTCTCCCCGGACCGGACAAGGTCGAGCTGACCGTGACCGACGACGGCCCCGGCATTCCGGAGGACCTCCAGGGCGAGATCTTCGAACGGTTCGTCCGCGCCGACAAGGCCCGCACCCGGGCCTCGGGCGGCAGCGGTCTGGGGCTCGCGATCGTCAAGGCCGTGGTCGCGGCCCACGGCGGCACCGTCGACGTCGAGAGCCGTCCCGGCCGTACGGCGTTTCGCGTCATGCTGCCCGCCGCGTGACACCGTCCTGTCCTCGGCCCTCTGTTCGAGGGGGTGCCGTGAAACAAATGTTGCATATGAGGAATACTTAGGCGCGGGGGGGCAGGGGGGTCTTTCTGAGCGGAGGTCCTCCGCGACAAGAGAGGTGTTGTATGACCGCGACCGCTACCGAGCGCCGCACTGCTGACGGGCTTCCCCACCCATGGCCTGACGACCGCTACGAGGTCAGGTGCGACAGGGAGAGCCCGTTCACCGGTAGCCGTGACCGCTACCACTACGCCAAGAACGCCGTGGAGTCGGCCAAGGCGCTGGAGAGGGCCGGGCTCGCCCGCCGCGTGGTGGTCGTGAGACTGGCGGACGAGACCATCATCTACGACCGCGTCGGCAATGTGAACCTGCCCGAGGACGCGTGGTGATCCCGTATGCCACGGTGTGACATCGCCGGTCGCGTCCGGTTCGTATAGCGGAAGACGACGATCCCCCGGGAGATGTGGTCCCGGGGGATCGTCAGCGTGTGGTCCGCGCCTGTCGCCACCGCGCCTGCGGGGTGTCCGGTGGTCTTTGCGGTTGCCCGCGTGGGTTCCAGGGGTCGTCACTGCGCCGGCCGGAAGGTCCGGTCCTCGCGAAGCCCGTTCCGCTGGGCCTTCGCTGCGGTCCTCCCTCCCACCCGCTCCGCTCCTCCCGTGGGACCTCTCAGGTCAGACGGGCGTGCAGGTCACGTCGGGGGTCCTGCCACCGCCCAGGCGGGCGGCGAAGCCGAAGACGGTCGCGCCGCCGACGGGGAGATTTCCGTTGTAGGTCTCGTTGCCGAACGCGTACGAGCCGACGGGGCCGATCACCGGGAGGGGCACCGCCCCCCACACCTGCGTGACGACGCTGCCGTCGGTGTAGCGCCACGACACACGCCAGCCCCTGATCGCCGACGAACCGGTGTTGGTCACGGTGACCTGCCCGAGCGCGGTGGCGTCTCCGGGCCACTCGCTGGTGATCGTGAAGCTCGCCCTGCAGCCGATCGAGTCCGCCGCCGCCGGAACGGCCGCGATCCCGGTCGCCGCCAGGACCAGGGCTGCCGTGCTGATCGTCTTCCTGATCATCGATCTCCCTTTCTCGGCACTGACGTGGATGCCCGCCTTCCCCAGAGAGGGGTCCGTCTGGGGAAGGCGGGCGACTCGGGCGAGCCCGGGAGTGCGGGCTACGCGGGGGTGCAGGTGACGGACGACGGGGCGGTGCCCGAGCCGGTGCCGGTGAAGCCGAAGCTCGTGGTGGCGCCGGGGCTCAGGCTGCCGTTCCAGGACAGGTTCTTCACCGTGACGTTCGACCCGCTCTGGCTGACGGTGCCGCTCCACAGCTGGGAGACGGTCTGGCCGTCCGGGAACGACCAGCCCACCATCCAGCCGGAGATGGCCGCGCTGCCGGAGTTGCCGACGGTGACGTCCACCTGGAAGCCGCCCTGCCACGAGTTGATGACCTTGTACGTCGCGGTGCACGCCTTGCCGGTCACCGGCGACGGGCTGGGCGACGGCGACGGGGAGGGCGAGGCCGACGGGCTGGGCGACGGCGACGGAGACGGGGACGGGGACGGGGACGGGGACGGGGACGGAGATGCCGAGGGGCTGGGCGACGGGGACGCGGACGGCGAGACCGAGGGGCTGGGCGACGGGGACGGCTCGGTCCCGGGCGCGTTGCCCCAGATCTTGGTGGATCCCGAGTAGAGCGTCATGTTCTGCACCGTCGCGGGCGTGGACGGCGTAGTGGACACCCCGGTGTACGACCAGTCGTTCGACGGGTCCCACGAACCCGAGCTGGCGATGCGGAACTGCACCTCACGCCGCGACTCCGACTGTCCCTGCGGCGCGATCACCTGCCCCGAGCAGTCGATCGTGACGTAGTACACCTTCCCGGAGAACTGCGTGGGCCCGGTCGGCGGCTTGCACTGGTTGTAGTTGGCCGTCAGCGTGATCTGGCTCGGCGTGGTGTCGCCGTCGAGGGTGAAGTAGTAGCGGAACGACCCGTCGGTCAGCGCGCGGGCGGGCCAGGCCGAGTGGTTGTAGACCATCGTCTTGATCTCGGTGAAGTTCTGGCCGGTGGCGTTGAGCGCCGCCTGGAGGTAGATCTCCGGGCCGTCGGGGGTCTCCGCGACCGGGAAGCTCGCCAGCGGCGCCCCGCCGTACTCCTTGTACAGCCGCGCGAGCGCGCTGGTGAAGGCGGCGTTGTAGTCGGTGGCGACCTCGTTCATCGTGTAGTCGGCCCGGCTGTCGGTGTAGGCGTCGTCGGCCGACTTGGGGCCGCCGACCAGCGCGCCGTACAGGATGTGCCGGCTCTGCTCCGGCTCGCCGTTCAGGTTGTTGGTCCAGGTGCCGTGCGCGGTCCGGTGGTGCGGGTTGCGCGGCGGGTTGGCGCCGAAGCCCACGACGTACGACGACTTGCGCGGGTTGTCGCCGAGCGCGTAGTTGATCTGGCGGACGGCGAAGTCGTGGTAGCGGGCCTTACGCGTGGCGTCGGTCAGCCAGTCGCTGTAGACGAGCGCGACGAACGCGGTGTTGGCGGCGTAACGCAGCGAGCCCCACGTGTCGAGCACGGCCTGGCCGCCGGGGGAGTAGTTCACCTTCTGGCCGTTGACGCCGACCGTCCACCAGTCGAGCCAGCGGTTGGCGTCGTCGGCGTACTGCTGCTTGCCGGTCAGCATCGCGAGCAGCGCGTAGCAGCCGTACGACTTGTCGTCCCAGGCGATCGTCCACTTGTAGGACTTGGTGGTCGACTGCGGCTCGGTGCCGAGGTTGGCGTAGTACGACTCGGCCTTGGCGAGGTAGGAGGAGTCGCCGGTGGCGCGGTAGAGCCAGATGGCGCCCCACACCAGCTCGTCGTTGTACCCGCTCCAGGACTTGTAGAAGTTGGCCGCGTCGGTGATGCAGTCGCTGTACTTGCCCCGCACGGTGTCGGCGAAGGTGTAGAGCTGCTTGGCGTGGGTGAGGAGCTTGTCGGCGTACGCCGGGTCGGTCGGCCGGAAGACCATCGAGGACGCGGCCATCGCGGCCGCCGTCTCACCGGCCAGGTCGGACCCGCCGCACGAGGAGTCGATCTTGTAGGCGGGCCTCGCCATCGGCAGCACCTCGGCCGGCCCCCACCAGGCGTGGTCGGCGTTTCCGCTGCCGACCTGGCCGTACAGGACGTTGGGGGAGGGGTGCGCCTTGACGAAGTAGTCGTTGACGAAGCGCAGGTTGTTGAGCAGGTAGGTGAGCTGCCCGGACGAGGCGTAGGCGTCGCGGTACTCGACCGCGCCCCACGCGAGCATCGTGGTGCTGGCCGCCATCGGCAGGCCGAACTTGACGTGGTCGCCCGCGTCGAACCAGCCGCCGGTCAGGTCCAGGCCGGCGTCCTTGCCGTCGTTCAGCGCCGAGTCGCCGCGCCAGGTGACGCGGTTGGTGGACGGCAGCTTGCCGGACTGCTGGGCCTCGTAGAAGAAGAGCGACTTCTGCAACGCCTCGCCGTAGTTGAACGCCGGGGCCGCGGAAGCGGAGGTGGGGACCGCGGCCGGGACGACCGCGGTGGAGATGATCAGCGCCGCCAGTGCCGGGAACGTACGCCGCATGAAGATGTGCCTCACATAGGTGGGGGGGTCGGGGGCGCGGCGGCGGGTCAGGCGCCGCCGC
>NZ_JBEYWW010000015.1:147698-211951 GCF_040644635.1 Microbispora sp. NPDC046933
GTGGGGGGGGGGGGGGGGGGGGGGGGGGGGCCCGCCCCCCCCCCGCCCCGGCTTACTTGGGGTGCGGTGAAGGGTCAGGCGACACCGCACCCCGGCTTACGGGACCGCTCAGCCGTTGGGGAAGAGCAGGCCGTACTGTCCGAGCGCGGTCGCCACGTCGGTCTGCGCCCAGAAGCGGTGGTAGCGGAAGACCGGAGCCGATCCACCGTTCAGGTACGACTGGACCTTCGGCCAGTCCGGGTCGTTCTTGTACCAGGACCGGATGGAGATGAAGGTCGAGTTGCTGTTGATCGGGTCGCCGTTCGGCATCTTGCCGGTCCAGCCGGACGGGACGTAGACCGGGTCGTCGAGGCGGTTGTAGTCGGCGCGGGTCTCCGCCACCGACACGCCCTTGGCGTCCTGGTTGTTCTTCCAGATGCCGTCGAGCAGGGCCTTGGCCGTGCTCTTGGCCTGGGCGTGGTTCGCCTTCGCCGCGTAGAACATCAGCGCCTTGGCGTACGAACCGGCCACGCCGATGTCGTTGGTGTAGTCCTGGATGGTCACGTGCAGGTTGGGGTTGGGGCCGGGCATGCCGGGGCCGCTGAAGCTGGACTCGGGCTGGCCGGTCCACCGCAGCGTCGACGGGATCTCGAAGGTGCCGTCGGCGTTCACCCGGGTGCCGGACAGCGCCCAGGTGACCCACTTGTCGAGCACCGACTTGGCGTCGGCGTTGCCCGTGGCGTAGTAGTACTCCGCCACGCGCTCCATGGACCACGCCTGGAAGCCGAACCACTGGTTGGACGGCGGGTCGTGGTAGACCGGCTGCCAGTCGTAGGCCATGCCGAAGAACTTCGGCAGACCGGCCGGCGGGTTGGCGTAGTGGCCCTCCCAGCTGTTGGTCGCGCCGCCGGCGATGCCGCCCTCGTCCGACTGCAGCCACTTGTAGAACTGGATCTGCCGGGTGAGGCTGGTCGACCAGTCGGTGACGGCGGTCGTGCCCTTGGGCTTCAGCGCGTTCACGTTCGACAGCGCCCAGGCCGCCATCGGGTTCTGGTAGCCGCCGTGGTTGTGGCTGGAGCCGATGCGCCAGGCCCAGCCGGCCGACGTGTCGGTCGCGCCGCCCCAGGCGTAGTACCACGACAGCAGGTAGTTCGACGCGTTCTTGCCGGTGCCCGCCGGGCAGGAGGTGCTGGAGCAGTTCGGCTGCTTGAAGTACTTGTCGTACATCGCGTAGCGCAGGTAGTCGCCCATCTTCGCCGCGTTGGCGACCGTGGAGGAGATCTGCGACTGCTTGCCCTGCTCGGTCGCCCAGGTCAGCGCCCAGTAGGCGGCCTGGACGGCGCGGGCGTCGGCGTCCGGCGCGTTGGTGTACTTCCACTGCTTGGCGTAGTTGCTGTCACCGGTGAACAGGTCGAGGTACCCGTTCTTGCCGCCGAAGGCGAAGGTGTCGCACGACGGCTGCGGGATGGTCTCGAAGACCGACTCCTCGGGCCCGCGCTGGTAGGTGTTGATGTACGCCGGCTTGGTGGTGCCGTCGCCGCAGCGGCCGTAGCCGTAGGTGTTGTCGACGTCCAGCAGCCAGTGCATGCCGTAGATGTCGGAGGTGCCGTAGGCGCTCTTCAGCTCGCCCGCGATCGGGTCGCTGCCGACGCTGACGCTGTTGTCGAGCTTGGACGGGTACTGGCTGATGTCGTTCCACTCACCCGCGTACGTCGCCGGCTTGCTGGCGTCGTACTTGTCGTTCGTGGGCTGGTCGGCGTGCGACGGGATGATGTACTTCTCCATCGTCTGCCACGCAGTGTTGAACTTCGTCCAGTCACCGGTGATCTTGCCGTACATCGCCTCCAGCCACAGGTAGTAGCTGAACGCCTCGGACGTCGTCTCGTGGCCCTGGTCGGGAGCCTCCACGAGCAGCGTCTCGACCGAGTGGTACGGCACGCCCTGGGGCGAGAAGTACCCGTTGGCCGGGTCGTGGATCTTGTTGTACATCGTCATGAAGTTGTTGATGTACTGGTTGTTCCCCGGCGAGGGGCTCGTCGACGGCGACGCGGAGGGCGACGCCGAAGGCGAGGCGGAGGGGGACGCCGAAGGCGAGGCCGACGGGGAGGCCGACGGGCTGGCGGAGGGCGACGCGGACGGGCTCGCGGAGGGGCTCTGGCTCGGAGCCGCCCCACAGGTCACCCCGTTCACGGAGAACGAGGTGGGCGCGTTGTTGCTGCCGTTCCACGACCCGTTGAACCCGATGTTGGTCGACGCGCCCGTGCCGAGGCTGCCGTTCCACGACATGCTCGTGGCCGTGACGTTCGCGCCGCTCTGGCTCCAGTTGGCCGACCAGCCCTGCTGGATGGTCTGGCCGTTGGGGAAGCTGAACTTGAGGGTCCAGCTGCTGATCGGGTCGCCAAGGTTCTTGACGTCGATGCTGGCTGTGAATCCGCCGGGCCAGGAGTTCGCCGCGTACTTCACGTCGCAGGCCACTGCCGCGGACGCGGGGGTCTGCGCCAGCCCGACGAGGAGGCCGCCGGACACGGCGGCGGCCGCCAGGAGGGCGATCCGTCTCCGCGATCGTGGGAGCGCTCCCGTACTCAGAGCTCTCGTTCGCATTTGTGGAGGGTCTCCAAAGGGATTGGGGGTGGGAGCATCGGGTGAAGAAATGCCAGGTGGCGGATTTCGTGGCCGATGCGGGCAAGGGTGGATCTGAACCGATACGATGGGAGCGCTCCCACATCAGGATTGTGGATTGGGCCCCCGGTATGTCAATCACGGGTTGCCGGCGCCTCACGCGGTGGCCCCGCCAGGCGGTGAGCCGGGGCCCCTTGCTGGCCTTTTGCCCGTGTCCGACAGATGTGAAGCTATTTCATAACTGAAACTTTCATATGTAACGGCCTGGCCGTTCACCCCGCGGAGGCTCGTGGTTAGGGCTCTCGGCTGCGGGTAGGCGCTTCCCAACCCTGGAAGGGAGGCAGGCCATGACCATCCAGAAGGAGTCGCTGTCCACCGGCGAACTCGTCCGCCGGCTGTCCGAGGACGTCTCCCGGCTGATCCGCGACGAACTGCGGCTGGCGCGGCTGGAAATGACTCGCAAGGGCAAACGCGCGGGCATGGGCGCGGGCCTGCTCGGCGCCGCGGGTCTCATCGCGTTCTATGGCGGAGGAGCCCTCGTGGCCACGGCGATCCTGGCGCTCGCGCTGGTGCTGCCCGCCTGGGCCAGCGCCCTGATCATAGGCGCCGCGCTGCTGGCGCTCGCCGGGCTGATCGCCCTGGTGGGCAAGGAGCAGGTGTCCCGTGCGACGCCGCCCACTCCCGACGAGGCGATGCGCAGCCTCAAAGCGGACATCGACGTCATGAAGGAGAGTGCGCGCAGATGACCGAGACCGATTCCGGAGCGGGCCGGCCGAACGCCGGGACCGTGGGTGTGCACAGACAGAACGCGTCCGAGCCGGTCACGGATACGGAGTCGCTGAACGCCGTACGGCAGTCGCGGCCCGGTCCCGAGCCCGTCGCCGCGGCCCGGGACACCGAGACCAGACGCGAACACGAGGAGAAGGGACACGACGAGATCGCCGAGGTCCGCCAGGAGATCGAGCGGACCCGAGACGACCTCGGCGACACGATCGAGGCGCTGGCCGCGAAGGCCGACGTGAAGGCGCGGGCGCAGGAACGCGTGCACGCGACCACCGCGGCCGCGCGGGCCAGGGTGGCCGGCGTGACGGGGCGCGTACGGGAGGCCACGCCGGAGCCGCTGCGGGGAGCCGCCGGCAGGGTCGGCGAGCAGGCGAAGCGTCGTCCCGGCCTGATCGCCGCCGCCGGAGCCGCGGGCACCGCGCTGCTGCTGCTCCGCCGGATCGCCCGGAGCCAGGGCCGTACGACGAGGCCCGGCGTGTCCGGCATGTTCCAGAAGCCGGGCATCTCCGGCAGGGCCGGCATGCCGAGGATCCGCGGCTTCGGCGGAGCCCGCATGGGCCGGGGGATGTTCGGTGTCTCCGGCACGATCGGCAAGCCGCGCGGCGGAGCCCGGATGTTCGGCGCCAAGAGCAGGTTCGGCGGCATGGGCCCGGTCGGCGGCAAGGGCGCGTTCGGCGGAGCCCGGATGTTCGGCGGGACGCGCGTGTTCGGCCGGAAGGGCATGTTCGGCGGAATGAGCATGCGCGGCACGTTCGGACGGACCCGCGTGTTCGGCCGGATGTTCCCGCAGTCACGTCGCACGCTCATGCGGAGGTTCGCCCACCGATGACCGACCCCGAGGACGAGCAGGGGCCGCTCAAGAGGCTGTCGCGCCGCGACTGGATCGGAGTCGTCAAGCGCACGGCCAAGGAGTTCAAGGAGGACAACGTCCCCGACTGGGCGGCCTCGCTGACGTACTACGCCGTCCTCTCGATCTTCCCCGGGCTCATCGTGCTGGTGTCGATCCTCGGCCTGCTGGGGCAGAGCGCCACCGACCCGCTGCTCGGGAACATCAAGTCGCTGACGCCGGGGCCGGTCCAGCAGATGCTGCAGACCGGCCTCGCCAACGTCCAGCGGCACCAGGGCACCGCCGGGGTGTTCGCGATCACGGGTCTGCTGCTCGCGCTGTGGGCGGCCTCCGGCTACATGGGGGCGTTCATCCGGGCGACCAACGCGATCTTCGACATCCGGGAGGGCCGTCCGTTCTGGAAGGTGACCCCGCTCCGGGTGGGGCTGACGCTCCTGCTGGTGATCCTGATGGCGGCCTCCGTGCTCGCCGTCACCTTCACCGGCCGCCTCGCCGAGATCGCGGGGAACCTGCTCGGCCTCGGGCCCGCCGCGGTGACGGTCTGGGGCGTCGTGAAGTGGCCGGTCCTCGTGCTGCTCGCGGCCGGCATGATCACCCTGCTCTACTACGCCGCGCCCAACGTCCGCCAGCCCGGCGTGCGGTGGCTCAGCCCCGGCAGCCTGTTCGCCGTCGTGGCCTGGGTCGTGGTGTCCGCCGGCTTCGGGCTGTACGTCGCGCGGTGCGGCTCCTACAACAAGACGTACGGCACGCTCGCGGCCGTGGTCGTCTTCCTCGTCTGGCTGTGGCTGTCGAACATCGTCATCCTCAGCGGCGCCGAACTCGACGCCGAGCTCCAGCGCGGTCGCAGGATCGCCGAGGGCGAGTCCCCCGCGGAGCCGTACGTCGACCCCCGTGATCCCCGAAGGACCCCGAACCCGAGGAAGGCCTGAGCGAGTCCCCCACCCGGACCTGAGAACGGATGGGCGGACACTTCCCTCCTGCCGCTCCCGCGGGCGTCAGGGCTCGCCGGCAAGCTCGCGTTCTGCCAATGACGCCGCCGGTCGCGGGGAGCGTTCGCAGGCGGCGCGGAAGATCCGGCCCCGAAAGGGGACGCGAGGTTTCGTAGGACGACAATCGTGCTCCCCGAGCTCGGTTTCCCATCTAATTGGGCGAATCGTCTGATCCTGGAATGGAAGCACCAGGCGGTACATTCCTCCAGATATGCGGAAATCCCCGGTCACTGCTGGCTTCTCTGCCCGCATGGCCTCCGGAAGCCGGTGAGGTCGGCGAGGAGCCGGACCTTTACCCATGGGGTTTGGGCCTGCCCGAACAGCGCGGTTTCCGGCCGGCGACGTGGGCGGCCGAGGTGAGGGCGCCGTCGAGGATGGCATCAGGCGGACGAATTATCGCCTCTCCAAATCTTCTCCTCGTCCTTACCGGCGGCGCTCCCTGGGATTGCCCAGGAGCGTGAATTGACTACCGGATCGGGCCGAATGATTGTATTGAAGATACATTGGCGTCTGCCTGGCGTGGACGGCCAGGACGGAGGTGACCGCGTTGCTGGGTGAGACGCTCGACGATGCGGATCAAGTGGTGACCCTGATCCGCGACTGGAAACTCGATGACGAGGAGTGGGCCGCGGTCGTACAGGCGCTGCGGCGTCTCTCGGATGCGCTGGCCGGCGGGGACGAGGCCGTGGCCGCACTGGAGGAGGCGGCGCCGCCCAGGCTCGCGCCCTACCGCGAGCCGGACGCCGCCGGGCCGAAGGAGGCTCCCGACGAGGTGCGCCACCTCGTGGTGGAGATCCGGCGGCTGACCGATCGATCGCGTACCGCACGGTGAAGGCGCTCCAACCGGCTCTCGCCGGTTTCGTCTTCGTCACCGGCGACGGCGACCCCTTGCGGCCGGTGTGGAAGGCCTGCGGCGACCGGCTGGGCATGACCGAGCCGTTGCTGCGCGACGTGCCCATGGAGTGGTAGCCCGCGGGCGCGGCTGGGACGGTGGGCATCGCGGCGGCCAGGACCCGGCCGGCCCTGGGAGAGGTCGCCGAGGCGATGGTGATCCGCCATCCGGCGGCGACGGGCGTCGGCCTGGCGCTCGGCCGCTCGGAAGGCGCGCACGGCCTGGACACATGGGCGGATCTGTACCGGCTCTGGCGATCAGCGGTCCCGGAGGGCATGCCTGAGTGCCTGTTCTTCTGGGCGGGCGGCACCCCGGACGGGACGGCCGTGCGCCGGACGCTTCTCGCGGCGGGACTCGACTGCTGGCGCGACCCGTACCCCATGGACGGGGCGGCCCGCTGGGAGTGGGAGTCCCCCACGGGCCCGCGCGTCCTGGCCGTGCTCGCGGCCGCGGACCGGCTGCCTGCGCTCGACCGCCTCGTGTGGCGCCCGCCTCACGTCTCCCCGTTGGCCCACCACTGGCTCAACACCGTACTGCTGCGCGAGCAGCGCGCCGAGCGGGAGCGGTTACAGGAGGAGCTGTGGCGGGCCAGGGACGCCGTCGAGACGCGCGGCGCACGGCTGGCGATCGGATCCGAGATCTCGTCACTGGACGGCGCGGAAAGCACGCTGACGGAGGCGTCGGCCGAGCTGATGTCCATGGTCGGGCTCGCCACCGGGCTGCGCGACCTGCGGCGGGTGGTGACGTCGCTGCGCTACAACATGGACCAGAGGCGCCTGTTTCCGGCTGGTGAGGGCGTGTTCGGCGCGGACGCGGCCGAGGCCGACCTGCTCCTGCTGCAGACCGGGCAGACGTTGGAGCACGTGGAGACGGCCCAGGTGCGGGCCGAGGCGCGCCTGCGGAGCGCGCGCGGGTGGCTCACCCTGCACCAGAGCACGCTGCTGGCCCGGCAGCAGCGCGTCAACACCGTCCAGGCGGCTCTGGTCGCCGCGCTGCTGGCCGTCATCGGCGCGCTGACCACCTTCGGGGTGGACGCCAGGCCTCCGGTCGCCGCACGACTGCCGCTGGTTCTCACGCTGTTCGCGGTCGTCGTCGCCGCGCCCCTCGTGGCGACGCGATGGTACGACCGGCGACTGCCCGTTACGTACCGCCTCGTCACCGGCCTGGCGGCGGGTACGGCGGTGTGGGCCTGCCTGGCCTGGACGGGCGCCGGATTCTGGGCTCCGGTGGCCGGACTGGGGGCCGCGGCGGTGACCGGAACAGTGCTCGCGTTGAAAGGGCGGGTTCGCCGTGGGCGGGGATCGGGACAAGGCCGCGAGGCTGATGACGGCGGGCGACGAGCTGGTGGCGAAGGGACGGCCGCGGAAGGCGCTTGAGCGCTATCGCCGCGCGCTGGCGCTGGTGGACGGTCCCGGTGAGCTGCCGGCTCTCCTGTGGACGCGGCTCGCGCGCGTGCTCAGGACCATGGGCGATCTGGACGGCGCGCTGGAGGCGTCCGCCAGGGCGGTCGAGCAGGCCGAGGCGGCGCGAGGGCGCTCGGTGCTGGCGGGGGCGCTCAACGGCCGGGCGCTGGTGCTGCAGGCGGCGGGACGGCTGGAGGAGGCCGAACAGCACCTGAAGTCCGCCATCGACGTCGAGAGCGAAGCCGATCCCGACAATCCGGCCGTCGCGCCCCTGCTGTGCAACCTGGCCGCCCTGCTGCTGGGCAGGGGCGACCCGGCCGCCGCCGTGGGACCGGCCCGGCGCGCCGTCGACCTGATGGAACGTTTCGCCCCGGCGACGCCGTACCTGCTGGCCTCCTACGACTACCTCTACCAGGCCCTGGACAGGTCGGGCAGGACCGGCGAGGCGATCCCCTATCTGATCAGGATGCTGCCGCGGATGCTGACCGGCAGCCCGGACCTGCCGGAGACGGCCGACGCGGTGGAGCGGTTCGCTGAACTGAGCTGTGAGCGTCAGCCGCCGGAAGACGCCCTGCGCACGCTGGACGGCCTCGTACGGAGCCTCGACCTGACCGCGCCGCACAGCAGGGCCGCCGGAGTCCTGTCCCTGTGGTCGGGGATCGCGTCGATCGGTCTCGACGATCTCGACGGAGCGCTCCAGCGGTTCACCCGGGCGTGGGAGATCCTCTCCCGCCGGCCGGACCAGGCCGTACGCGCCGCCCTGGCGGTCGCGAACATGGGCAAGGTATGGCTCGGCAAGGGCGACCGTGACCGGGGTGAGGCGCTGCTGCGGGAGGCTCTGGCCGCCTACGAGCGGGCCGGAGACCCGATCGGGACCGGGAAGGCGCTGCGGGCGCTGGCGGCTTCGGCTCGCGAGGACCACCGGCTCGACGAGAGCGCAGCCTTCGGAGAGCGCCTGGTCGAGCTGGAGGACCGCGACCCCGCGCCCAGGAGGAGCCGTGTGGTGGCGACCGACAACCTCGCCTCGGTCTATCGGGAGCTGGGCGACTACGCCCGCGCCCAGGAGCTGGGCGAGCGGGCGCTGGGGATCGCCCGTCAGGTGCCCGGCGGCGAGCTGGACGTCGCGATCTGCCTGAGCAACCTGGCCAACACCGCCTTCCAGCGGGGCGATCTGGCGCGGGCAGGCGAGTACCTCGACGAGGAACACCGGATCCTGTCGGAGGTGGCGCCCCGCTCGGACGAGATGGTCGTCTGCCTGTCGTCCATGGGGGCGCTGCGCCTGGCCCGCGGCCACGTCTGGAACGCCTCCTTGCCGCTTCTGCAGGCGGAGACGCTGGCCGGCGAGCTCGGCCTCCCGCCGGGGCGTACCGCCATGGCCCGGGTCGCTCTGCACAGCCTCGACATCACCCTTGGCAGTGTCACGGACGACACTGTCGCGGCGATGCGCGAGAGCGTCGACGCCCTGCGTCGCGACGGCACTCCGCAGGAGTGGTTCAGCGCGGTGGAGAAGCTGGCCGCCGCGCACCTCCAGCTGGGACACGCTCAGGATGTCGTCGACACCCTCAGAGAGGGGATCCGGGACGGGGACCGGGTCGCGCCGGCCTCCGAGCCGGTGATCTCCATGCGGGTCTCCCTGGCCATGATGCTCCTCGCCCAGGATTCCGGGTCCGCCGAGGCGGAGCGGCTGCTGGAGGAGTCGATCGGCATGATGCGGGCCGAGCGGCGGCAGTCCTCGGTCCTCCTGCACGCCCTCACGCAACGGGCCGGTCTGCGATGGCACGGCGGCCGCACGGCCGAGGCCGAGGCCGACCTTCGCGCCGCCGTCGCCGTCGCCGAACGGCTGCGGGAGAACGCCGCGTTCAGCCCCGCGTTCCGCGAGCTGTTCTTCGCGAGGCAACAGCAGCCGTACGACATGCTGGTGGCCCTGCTCGCCGAGCAGGGCAGGTGGGCTGAGGCCTTCGCCATGACGGAGAGCAGCAGGGCGCGGAGTCTCATCGACCAGCTGGCGCCGGGGACGGCCGGGGAGACGGGCGTGCCGGTGCCGGAGGAGCTGCGGCAGGAGTACCGCTCCCTCGTCTCGGGCCTGTCGGTGGCCGCGGCGGCGCGCAGCACCCCCGTCGAGGCGACCGTCCGGCGCATGGGTGAGGCCGGGGAGGGAATGCAGGAGTTCGCCGACGAATTCGTGCGGGCCGTCACCGCCGGTCCCGGCCTGGCGGACCGGCTCGAGATCGTCCGCGCACGGCTGCGGGCCCTCGCGCCGGCCCCGGTCGAGGCGTTCCAGCCGATCCCCGCCGACGAGGCCCGCGACCTCGCCGCGGCGCACTCGCTCACGGTTCTGTCGTTCCGGCTGATCGACGGCGCCGTCTACGTGTGGACTCTCGGCCCGGACGGCTCCATGGACCTGGTGCGGACCACGCTGGACGCCGAGCGGACCGCGGAGCTGGTCATCAGGATCGTGGGGCCGGCCAACCGGTCCCACGGCCAGGCGGCCGAGACCCTGGCCGACCGGGATCGGGCGGCGGCCGAACTCGCGCACGCGCTGCTCGGGCCCCTGCCGCCGCACGTGTTCGGCGGGACGGGCCCCCTGCTCGTCGTCGGCGACGGACCGCTTCACTACCTGCCCTTCGAGCTGCTGCCGGTGCCGGGCGGGGAGGACGGCGTGCGGCTGGTGGACGTCCGCGCCACTTCGTACGCCACCTCGCTGACCGCCCACCGGCTGCTGACCCGCCGTCCGGGAGGCGGCGCGTTCGAGGGCGAGTTCATCGGCTACGGCGACCCGGTGCCGTCCGAGAAGGTGCGCTCCACCCGCTTCCGGGAATGGCTGAGCGAGTACCGGCGCTCGCTGACGGCCCTTCCGGGCACCAGAACGGAGGTCAACGCGATAGCCGCGTTGTTCGGGGACAGGGCGGAGGCGGTTCTGGGCGGCGACTTCACCGAGCAGGCCGTACGGGAGCGCGCCGGCCGCTACCGTTACGTCCACTTCGCCACCCACGGTCTGCTCGACGCGAACGACTCGATGTTCTCCGGGCTCCTGCTCAGCCCGCCCGCGACGGGCGACGGCGGGCACGACGCGTTCCTGCACGCCCTGGAGATCCCCGACCTGCGCGTCCGAGCCGACCTCGTGGTGTGCTCGGCCTGTCAGACGGCCCTGGGCGAGACGCGCGCGGGAGAAGGGGTGGTCGGCCTGGCTCACGCCTTCCTGGCGGGTGGCGTGCGCTGCGTCGTGCTCAGCCTCTGGCCGGTCTCCGACGCCGTCACCATCCGCTTCATGAAGCTCTTCTACCGGCGGCTGAAGGACGGCGTGCCCGTGGACGAGGCGTTGCGGCAGGCCCGCCTGGCGCTCCGCCGCCGTCACCCCGATCCCTACTTCTGGGCCGCCTTCGTCGCCATGGGCACGCAGCCGGCAAAGCACACCGCGAAGCCATGCGCTGCCTCAAACGGCGGCTCGCCACCGTCATCTATCGCCACCTCGCAGCCGACCAGCAGGCTGCAACACCCACGGCAGCTTGACAGACAGGAGCTACCATCGACCTCACACCTCCGCCGGAAACCAGCCACCAGCATCTCGGCTCCGCACCGGCGTCACCAACGTCACGGCCTCACACAGCTAGGTGGCAGCCGGCGTCATACCGAGGTGGTCCATGACGAAGGCGAGGATCTCGGCGTGGTGTTCGATGGCCTGCGCTCGCGTCGCCGGCAGGTGTCCGTAGTCCTTCCTGACCCGCAGCAGTGGCTTGTTGGCGGCGCTGGCCGCGCGCAGCCGCGCGGTGAAGACGCGACCGTGGAACGGCTCGCAGGCGAAGTCGTGCTCCCCGAAAATCTGCAGCACTGCTGGGTGCCGCATGCCGATGCGAACGTTGTGGTACGGGGAAAAGCCGGCGAGACGACGGGAGTCATCGGGGTCCGTGACGTCTCCGTAGTCCTCGAGGAAAGCCCCGCGCGCTTCCACGGCTGCGGGGTTGCCGGGGCTCTGGAACTCCAGCATGTCCAACAGCGGGACATCGGCCACCACCGCGCCCCAGAGATCCGGCCGCCGTACGAGCGCGACACCGGCGAGCATGCCGCCGTTGCTCTTGCCGTAGAAGGCCAGCTGTCCGGGTTTGCTGACGCCGGTCGCGATCAGTTCGTCGGCGACGGCGAACAGGTCGTCGAAGGTGTTCTGCTTGTTGGTCAGGCGCCCGGCTTCGTACCACTCCCTGCCGTATTCGGCACCACCGCGAAGGTTCGCCTGCACGTACACGCCGCCCGCCGCGAGGAACGGCCCGATATTTCCGAGATAGTGGGGCATCAGCGCCTGGTTGAAGCCTCCGTAGGCTTCGATGAAGGTCGGCTGTGGCTTGGTGCGGTCGACAGCGGCCCGGTGGACGAGAAAGTACGGTATCCGGGTGCCGTCCCGGCTGGTGGCGAATGCGCGGTCGACGGTCAGGTCCTGAAATGCCCTGCTGCTCTCGCTCAGCTGGACGAGCTCGTTCGTCTCGGGCAGATAGCGGTAGTCCACGGACGCCTGCTGGAAGGTCTCGTGGGTGAACGTCAGCTCGGTGGAGCGCTCGAAGCGGCGGGCGGCCATCGCGGTGGGCGAGGAACCGGAACCGGGCATCGGGATGGATGCCTTTGCCTCGCCGGTTGCGGCGACCACCCGGAACTCGACCGCGATGTCCCGTATCTCGCAGACGACCAGGTCGTCGCCGAGCTTGCGAACGCACCGCAGGACCGCTTCGGACTCCGGTACCAGTTCGCGCCAGGTGCGTTCCTCGGTGGAGGTGGCGACGGGGATGGCGACCACTCTGCCGCGCGGCGCGTTGGCGGTGACCACCGCGACGTAGGTGTCGTCGTCGTACCACACACCGTGGCACTCACCGGGGTAGTCCACGGGGAGGAAGGGCCTCCACTGGCCGGTGGCGCGGTCCATGAGGTGGCAGGCGATCTGCTCGTGCTGCCCGGCGAGGGCGATGACGCGGGCGCCGTCCGGGGACACCTGCGCGGTCAGCGTGAAGGTGTTGTGCGGGAGCTGGGCGTGGGGGAACACGGTGTCGGCCTCGTCGGGGATGCTCGCGGCTACCGGGACGAAGCGCATCCGGTGCTCGCCGGTATCCGTCCGGTCGGCCGTGTAGAACCCGGTACCGTCGGGCAGCCAGCCAGGAGTCGCGCCCGCGGCTATGTGTCGCGGCGCCTCGACGGGCAGCACCCGGCCATCTTCGGTGCTGACGACGTGCAGCGTGCCGATCGCATTTCCCAGCGGATAGGCGGCGAACACGACACGTGATCCGTCGGGGGTCGGTTCGTACCAGAGCAACTGCGTGTCCTGACCGAACGCGGGGTCGCGTGGGTCGACGATGAGAGTGCGGGGGCCGTCCGCGGTTTCCGAGACCCACAGGCCCAGCGTCGGATTGTCGGCGGCGACCGCGGCGAGACGGAACCAGAACCGGCCCATGCGGCGCGGCGTCGTGGTCCCCCAGATCTCCGCGTTCGACGGCTGGTCCGCGATGGTCCGATCGAGTTGGTCGCGGATCTCGCCGAAATGCGTCCAGCCGTGGATCGCAGTCGAGGTGGCGGCATTCTCCTGTTCTTGCCAGGCGAGCGTCTCAGGTGTGTTCTCCCGCAGCCAGCGGTTCTCATCGGTGAACGTCACCGCTCCGACCGTCACGGTCTGCTCGCTGGTCTCTCCGTACGCCGTTTCCGTCGTCACCCGTGCTCCTCGGTTCTGCGTGGGCAAGGAACGCGCTCCACGCAATGGTGCCGTTCAGTTTAGGATTCGTCGTCGCTTCCCGGCTGTAGACAAGCGTTGCGACTCACTGTCATCGGACGCGACAGACGTCACCTGCGCCAGATGTCGGATCGCCGCACCGAACTGCACGACGTTTGTCCAGTTCTCATCGGCGAGGCCGCATCGCAAGCTGTGTACCAGCTTCGACGTCTTCGACACCGCGCGTCGCCCTTACCTGGAGGTAATCATGCCCTCACGCATCGTCGACCTAGTCACCCACAACTTCGTCGAGATTCTCGCGGAACCGGCAGCGGTCTGGCCGTTCCTGCTCGACACGGACAGGTGGAAACAGGGTGCGAAACCGGTTCGGGAATCCGGTGAGCCGGGCGCCGTCGGGGAGGTCCGGGTCGCCCGTGAGGTGATCGACGGCGTCGAGTACGGTCTGACCGTCGAGACGGTGGTGCTCGAACCGCCCTTCCGTAAGGTCGTGAAGCTGTTGACCGGCGCACCGGACGATCCAGGGTGGGCGGCGTGGCAGCTCGTCCCGCTGGTTGGCTCGACGCTGGTGAGCTACGACGTCTACAGCCGACACGAAATGGATGGCGGGATGACCGCGGACGATTATCGAGCCGCGAACCGGCGCCGCTTCGACGCCGAGCTCGCCACGCTCAAGCAGCTGGTCGAAGCCGAGGTGGCTCGCGATGAAGAGTGAAGTTGTGGCCAGCGGCCTGCCGGCGTCGCAGGGCCGCACGCGATCGGTGAGCGCATTGCTTGTCGGTGCCGTGCTCGTCTATGGCTTGCTCGAGGCCATGATCGTGCCCGCGCTGCCGCTCATTCAACGCGGAATCGGTGCCACGCAGGCGCAGGCCGGGTGGATCATCTCGGCGATGGCGCTCGTCGGCGCGGTCGCCACCCCGGTCGTCAGTAGGCTCGCCGACGTCCGTGACCGGCGAGGCATTTTCCTCGGTATCCTCGCGATCGTCTTCGTGGGGATCGGGACAGCGGGGCTGGCCCAGTCGGTCGTGGTGTTCGCGATCGGCCAGGGCTTGCAAGGCGCCGGGGTCGGCCTGGTGCCGCTTGCCGTCGGCATCGTCCGCGACACCGAACCACCCGAGCGGTTGCGCCGAACGAACGGCCTGTTCGTCGGAGGATTGGCCGTCGCCAATGCGGCCGGTGTGCTGCTGGCCGGGCCGCTCCTCGCCGTGCTCTCGTACCAGTGGCTGTACTGGATGGCGTTGATCGTGCTCGCTCCGCTGCTGGTGTTCGTGGTCGTCGTGATGCCCTCCTATCCGCCTTCGGTGCACGGCAGGGTCGATTGGGCCGGCGCCGCCCTGCTCGGCATCGGCGTGGTCGCGCTCCTGCTGGGCATCACGTTCGTCGCCTCGACAGGGTGGACCTCGGCTCCCGTACTCGGGCTGGGCGCGGCGGCGATCATCGCACTGGCGGTGTTCGTCCTCGTCGAGCGACGGGTCGCCGACCCCCTGGTGGACCTGCGGCTGGGTGGCTCCGCGGTGCTGATCGTGCACGTGACCGCGTTCGCGGCGGGGGTGTCCTCAGCGGTGCTGATGATCGCTATCCCGGTGATCACGGCCGCACCGTTAGCGACCGGGTACGGGCTGGGTTCGACCGCGGTCGTCACCGGGCTGATCATGTTCCCGCTCGGTGTGCTCGGCGCGATCGCCGCCCCGTTGACCGGCCGATTGGAACGGCTTATCGGGTCGCGCATGGTCATGGTCCTTTCCGGGGCGCTGCTGCTCGTGGCGGGACTGATCATGGTGAGCGGCCGGTCCAACGCTTTCGTGCTCGCCGTTGGCGCCGGACTGGTCGGCGTGGCCGTGAGCACCGGGCTCACGCAGGGCGTCAACATCATCGCGCTCACGCTTCCCGCCGACCGCGTCGCGAGCGTCACCGGGCTCGCCTACGTGCTGCGTGCGGTCGGTAACGCGGTCGGTGCCCAATTGGCCGCCACCGTCATGGCCCTCGAGTTGATTCCGGGCACCCAGCTGCCTACCTGGAACGCCATCACTTGGGTCTTCCTCGGCGCGGGCGCTGTAGGTGCACTCGTGGCGGCAGTGTCCTTCCGGCTCCCCGCCCGGCTGACGGCGGCCCACTGAGGCCCACTGAACTGTGCGATCTGCCTGACCAAGGAGACGATCATGGCCCCGACCGTCCGAGCCCTCGCCGACCGAGTGTGGGACCACGTCCTGCATACCGAGCCGCACTACGCGCTGCGCACCGGCCGGCCCGTCGAGCACCTGCCGAGCGGATCGCTCGACGAAGCGGAAGAACGGGCCGCGATGGGCCGGTCCGTGCGTGCGGCACTCGCCGGGATCGGCGAGGCCACCCTCGAACGGGACGAGCGGGACACGGCCGCGCTGCTGCACTTCATCGCCGATCATTGGGCGTGCGCCGACCAGTCGTGGTGGTGGCACTTCCCGGTAGCGCCCTACCAGCTGTACGAGCTCAGTTTCACGGCGTCGCAAGCATTCGACGTGATCACCTTCGCCGACCCGAACACCGACGTCGAGCGTTTCCGTTCCCTCGCGGGGGATCTCGCTCGACAGGTACGCGGCGCGGAGGCGAAGCTTCGTGCGCAGGCCGAGAGTGGTTGGGGAACACCGCAAGCGGCGTTGCCAGGATTTGTCTCCGCCGTCGTTGGCCTGCGCGCCGCGATACAGCGGTGGCTCACCGTGGACGAGCAGCGCATCGAGCCCCTCTCCCCCGCACTGCGAGGCAGGCTCACCGACGGGCTTCGCCGCGCCGCGATGAACGACATACTGCCCGCGGTCGACTCCCTGCTGCGCTACCTCGACGGTCCGGCACGAGACACCGCAACGCCAGTGGCCGGACTCGGCCACTATCCCGGCGGCGAGCAAGCATACCGGCGACTGGTGCGTCAGTATGCCTCCTACGACATCTCGCCAGAGCAGGTGCACGACATCGGGCAAGCCCAAGTCGCCGAACTCACCGAGAAGATGGCGAAACTGCGCTCCGAGATCGGGTTCGACGGCGACGAAGCCGCCTATCGGAGCGTCCTCGAGGCAGACGAACGATTCCACGCCCGCTGCGCCGAGGACGTCGCCGCGACCTATCGGCGCCACCTCGCCGCCATCGAGCCGCTGGTCGGACAGTGGTTCTCGGCAACCCCCAAGGCACGTCACGCAGTCGAACGCCTCGATCCCGAACTCGAAGCCGGACTGTCCTACGGCTACTACGAACAACCAGGACCGACCAACCCGCTAGGCCGCTACCGCTACAACGGATCCGGGCTCGACAGCAGGTCCCAGATCAACGCGGCGACCCTGATCTTCCACGAGCTCGTCCCCGGTCACCACTTCCACCTCGCGCGCCAGGAAGAAGACACTGCGCTGCACCCGATCCGCGGCATGTTCGCCCCCGGACTACTCGGCGCCTACACCGAAGGCTGGGCCGAATACGCCGCCTCACTCGGTATCGAAATGGGCCTCTACACCGACCCATGGGATCGGTACGGCCACTACGTGCACCAGCGCCTCACCGCGCAACGACTCGTCGTTGACACCGGGCTCAACGCGTTCGGCTGGTCCCTGGAGAAGGCGGCCGCGTACATGGCGTCCACGACGATGGAATCGCCGCAACAAATACACACCGAAACGCTGCGCTACTCAACCGATATGCCCGGCCAAGCACTCGGCTATCGCCTCGGCTTCCTCAAGTTCTGGGAACTGCGCGAACACGCCGCGCGGAAACTCGGGACCACATTCGACGTCCGCGCCTTCCACGAGGTCGTCCTCGGCCCCGGTGCCCTCCCGCTCACCGCCGTCAGCGAGAACGCGGCAAACTTCGTTGCGGGGCAAACCACCGGATGACACCATGGTCTGCCCCGGTTCGATGGATTTTCCTGCCACGACGGTTGTGTTCTCGAACTCTGTTGGGCTGGGCTAGCCGAGGCTGCTGCGGCGTCGTTGGCGGTTGTGCCTGATCTCGAAGTACTCGAAGATCGCGTTCCCACGCTCAAGACCGAGTCACCTCGAGCCACTCCGTGACACGGGCGCCGGGGTCGTCCGGCAGGCCCACCGTCCGGCTCCGGTGCGGGACCGATGACCGATCGGGAGGCGGGCACCGGCCGATCGGTGTCCAGCCGGCGCCGAATCTCGGCGAGCGGGCGCAGGTTCTGATCACCGAAGGGGGCGGCCCGTGTGGCGAACCGGAACCGAGGACCATATCCGCGATCGAACGCGTGTGGGGCGGCCGGCCCTCAGCCGAGTACCGTGCCCGAGCTTTCCGTGTTGTGGGGGCGTTTGCGGGAGAATGCCGAGAGGTCGATGTCCAGCCCGGTGTGTTCGCCGATGTACCGTGCCGGTCGTGCGTCGTGGTCGGTGCCGTTCTCGGTCTGTTCGATGATCGCGGTGAGGAACTTGCCGACGACCGGGGCGTTTTTGAATTGGTTACCGCTGGTGCCCATGGCGACGTAGAACCCGTCGAGCTCGGTGCGGTCGTAGATGGGCGTCCAGTCGTCGGCGACGTCGTAGACCCCCACGACCCCACGGGCCCGGTTGGGGACCGTCAACTCGGGCAGTCGCCGAGCGGCACGTGTTACCTGCGCCTCGAACACCGCCATGGTCGGCTGCGTGGTGACCGCGTCCGGATCGTCCACCCACTGCAGCGGATCACACTCCGGTTCCGTGCCACCGACCAGCAGACCCCCACCGGCCTCGCCACGCAGATACGTTCCCAGATCCATATCCGCCACCGAGATCCCGACACCATCACCGGCACGATACCCCGGCGGCGCCGCCACATGCGCGACCTCCTGGCGCAAGGGCCGACACGACACCGTGAAATCCGCGCCCACCCCGGCCAGCTCGTTGACCCGCGTCGACCACGGACCGGCGGCGTTGACCACAACGGCACACGGAATCCGGCTCCCATCACCCAGCACCACCGCCGTGACGCGGCCATCGGCCCGCTCGACACCGCACACGGTCGAGTGGAATCGGAACTCGGCACCATAGACCCGCGCGGCGGCGGCCAGATTCTGCGCAGCCAGCGCCGGATCATTCACGAACCCCGCATCGGGCGTGTACACCGCACCCAATGAGGACTCCGCGTCCGCCCAGAACCGGTTGTCGTCAATGCGTTTCGGCGGCCAATACCTACCGACATCGATTCCCGGTATCCGTTCCCGCAAGTCCGCACTCGACCACTCCTCGAACGGGACACCGACCTCCCTGAACAGCGGCACATACATCGACCGTGGCGCGGCAGGGACATCCAACATCGCCAGCCCGCACCGCTCGAACCTGGCCAACTGCCCCACATCACAACCGAGGTGCTCCGCCCATGACCGCCAGCCGAAATGTGCCTCCCAGGCCGCAGAAACGCCGGCCACCGTGGAAAAGTTGAACCGCACCACCGCACTTGAGGCGGCCGTGGAACCATGCCCTGCGGCCCCTGCCTTGTCGACGACCGTCACCCGCCACCCGCGTCTGCCAAGCTCCAGCGCGACCGAAGCACCGACAACACCCGAACCGATCACCACGACATCGGCAGCCATGGAACCCCACTCCCTCAGGGAAACCCACGTGCGCCACGCCAACCACGCACGATGACACCGCCATTGTCGGTAGGAACGGGGTCACGCAGCATCAAGCATTCGCCGCATCTCCACGCGTGAAACCACGACCACTGTCGACACGAGCACTGTCGACACGAGCGCTGCCTGGAAACAGCTCGCCGGGATCGCATTGGAACACCGTGGGTTGCCTGAGTCAGCCGCCGTGACCGCCCAGCTCTTCCCGGGCCCGCAGACGACCCCACACGCGTCGCCTGTCGCACTGGACCGTCGACGCATACGACATATGTCGCTTGTACTCGAAGGCGTTGTGGGGGAGAGTGAACACTGGCCCGTTCCAGTGGAGGTAAGCGCTCATGGCTGATGAGCTGCAGGAGGTCGTTGACACCCTGGCCGAGCGGCTGCAGCGGTCGGTGGCGATCGACGACCCGCAGATTCGGTTGCTCGCGGCGAGCCGCCATTTCGGCGACGAGGACACGGCGCGGGTTTCCTCGGTACTCAACCGTTCGCTCGACCCGCGGCTGTGCGAGCAGATCCTCGCCACGGGCATCGCGCAGTGGACAAGCCCGGGCCCGGTGGTCGTGCCGAACGAAGGGATCCTGCCGCGGCTGTGCGTACCGATCCGCTGCGCCGGTCTCCTGCTGGGCTATCTGTGGCTCATCGACCCCGATGCCGCACTGACCGAGCACGACAAGGAAAGCGCGCAGGAAGCCGCTGAACGCGCCGGTGTCGTGTTGTATCGGGACCTCATCGTGCACGAACGCACCAGGGCCCGGCACGAGGCGATCCTGTGGGAGCTGGTGGCCACCGATCCCGCCATCCGTTCGCAGGCAGTCGAGGACCTGCGTGCCGAGCAACTGTTCCCCGCGACGGCCATGCACTTCCAGGTGCTCGGCGTGCAGCACCGGGGAACCGAATCCCCACAGACGGTGGCCATGGAGGCGGCGGTCGAGGACGCGCAGGACACGATCGCCCAGTACTGCACGGCACAGGGATCCGCGCTCATAGCCGCCAACAAGTCCCGGGCCTGGTTGGTGATCGCCCAGCCGCGACCACTGTCGCGTCGTGAGATGGAGACGGTCTGCGACCGCCTCACCGCACGATTCGCCCAGCTCACTCACCACGCCGGACAACTCGTGCTCGGCATCGGTGGTCCCGTCTGCCGGATCGAGGACATCATTGAGTCCTACCGGCAGGCTTTCCTCGCCGTACGCGCGGCACAACTCGTCCCCTCCATCGGACCGATCGCCCGCTGGGACGAACTGGGCCCCTATGCGCTCCTGATGAAAATGCCCGCCGAGGATCTGCTCGCCGCCGCACAGGTACCCGCACTCGCCACACTGGAACACGAAGACGGCCAACGCGGACTCGTCACCACGCTGGAAGCGTTCCTCGACAACGCGGGCGACGTCGCCCGTACCGCGAGCGAACTCAAGGTACACCGTGCCACCCTCTACCAGCGGCTCAAACGCATCGAAGCGATCACCGAATGCGACCTGAACCGAGGCGAAGACCGGCTCACCCTCCACATGGGACTCAAACTGCGCACCCTGACCGCCGCCTACCGCAACCAGACAACCCCGGCGGCACCCGAGAGCTCCTCGGCCACACTCCGCTCGGTGTCCTGACCGAGACCGCGCAGGCCGCCCCAAAATACGAACCCCTCGCCTCGGACACCAGACTGCGCGGGTGCGCTTGCCGAACTGCTAGTACTCCAGTGACACTTCGCGATCTTCGCGATTCAGGTGGCATGGGAACGGCCACCACGTGATCACTCGGAGTTTGTGAAGACATCTGAAGATCGCGTGATGGCCGTGGCCGACAGCGTAGACCCTGACCACTGGATCGTCACCCTCAATGAGCTGATGACGCGGATCGCGCATCGGTTCGGCCGCATCGAGCCGCGTCGCGCGGCGAACGCCTACGTCCGGGGCCTGCTGTCCGGCGTCGAGCGGAAGAACTGCTGGAACCTGGCCGGACACGCCGGGCTGAACGGCACGCAGACCATGCAGCGCCTGCTGCGCACCGCGCGCTGGGACGCCGAGGCCGTACGCGACGACGTCCGCGGCTACGTGAGCGAACACCTCGGCGGCGATGGAGTGCTGATCGTCGATGAGACCGGCTTCCTCAAGAAGGGCTGCCGATCGGCCGGGGTGCAACGCCAGTACACCGGTACGGCCGGCCGGATCGAAAACAGCCAGGTCGGTGTGTTCTTGGCCTACGCCACCCCGCGCGGGCGGGCCTTGATCGATCGCCGTCTGTACCTGCCTGAGCACTCCTGGCGGGCCGACCAGAGCCGGTGTCGTTCCGCCGGGGTGCCGGACGAGATCGCCTTCGCCACCAAACTCGCCCTGGCCGCGCAGATGATCGCCGCCGCGTTGGACGCCGGGATCGACGCGCCCTGGGTGACCGGTGATGAGGTCTACGGCCAGGACCCGCGCCTGCGCGCCCTGCTCGAAGCGCGGCAGGGTGCTGGTGATCGCGGGCACGATCCGGGTGCGGTGCGAGGGCCTCGACTGGCAGGCCGCCCAAATCGCCGCGCACGTCCCCGATGCGCACCGGCACCGCTACAGCGCCGGGCGCGCGCCAAAGGGCACCGCTGGTATGCCTGGGCCTGGACCCGCATCGACACCCACCGGCCCGGTCACCGGTGGCTGCTGATCCGCCGCAATGTGGCCACCGGGGAACTGGCCTTCTACCGCTGCTACGCACCCCGGCCGACACCACTGGCCGCCCTGGTGCGCATCGCCGGCATCAGCTGGACGGTTGAGGAGTCCTTCCAGGCCGCCAAGGGCCAGGTCGGGCTGGACCACTACCAGGTCCGCAGCTGGGACGGCTGTATCGCCACATCACGTTGGCGATGCTCGCCCTGGCCTTCCCCGCGGCCCTGGCCGCCTCCCAGCCCGACGACGACCACGAACATCTGCCCTTGACCATGCCCGAGATCCGCCGCCTGCTGGCCGCCCTCACCCTCACCCGACACCGCCGGACCGAGGAGATCCTGCACTGGTCACACTGGCGACGCCGCCATCAAGCCACCGCCCGCCGATGCCACTACCAGCGAAGATCCCAACCATGATCTCAATGTGTCACTGGAGTACTAGGTGTTGCGGGGCATGACGTTGGTGACGGCTGACGGAGCCTAAGCGCGGAGACGGGTCTTTCAGCGGCAGGATGAGAAGTGCGACCAACACATCCGCCAAGCAGAAAGACCTGTCCGTGTCACACCCGTGATGCCCCGCTGTCCGTCGACGGCCACGGCCGGCTCGTCGCTGCCATGGTGCCGATGTGGTTCTTCCCGGCCGCGATCGCCGCGGGAAACACCGTGGTGCTCAAGCCCTCGGAGAAGGTCCCGACCGCTGCCCTGTGGCTGGCGGAACTGTGGAAGGATGCGGGCCTTCCCGACGGCGTCTTCAACGTCCTCAACGGCGACAAGACCGCCGTCGACGCCCTGCTCACCAGCCCGGACGTCAAAGCGATCTCCTTCGTGGGATCGACCCCGATCGCCCGGTACGTCTACGAAACCGGTACCGCACACGGAAAACGCGTGCAAGCACTGGGCGGAGCGAAAAACCACATGGTGGTCCTCCCGGACGCCGACCTTGATCTCGCCGCGGACCAGGCGATCAACGCCGGCTTCGGCTCAGCAGGCGAACGCTGCATGGCAATCTCCGCACTCGTCGCGGTCGGCGACATCGCCGACACCCTCGTCGAAAAGATCGCCCAGCGCGCCAAAGCGCTGAAAGCCGGCGACGGGCGACGCTCCTGCGACATGGGCCCCCTCGACCTTGCTGGCTAACTCGCGACACGCGGGCGATGGTTCGTGATCAGGGCAGTTGTGTCCGGGGTCATGCCGTACGCGGCCGTATTTCACCCCCGTTATCGGCTGCGGATGGAGTTAACCGATGTCGCTGCAGCCGAGATCGTGGCCCGAACCCGTGCCCCGAGGTCGCGCGGGCGGTCCGGGCCATGTACCGGGGCAAGCGGCAGCCGCCGTTGCCGGTCCGGGTCCGCGACGAACTCGGCGAACTGTTCGCCGACGCCCACTTCGCGGGCGCGTTCGGGGCTGAGGGCAAACCCGGCTGGTCACCCGGCCGGCTGGCGTTGATCACCGTGTTCCAGCGGGTGGAGAACCTGACCGACCGGCAGGCCGCCGAGGCCGTCCGCGCGGACCTGAGCTGGAAATACGCGCTCGGCCTGGAGTTGGACGACCCTGGGTTCGACGCATCGGTGCTCAGCGAGTTCCGCTCCCGCGTGGTCGCACACGGGCTGGAGGAACTGGTCCTGGACCTGCTGGTGACCGCCCTCATCGAGCGGGGTCTGCTCAAGGCGGGCGGCAAGCAGCGCACCGACTCCACCCATGTGATCAGCGCGGTGCGGGATCTGAACCGGCTGGAGTTGGCCGGCGAGTGCGTGCGAGCGGCGTTGGAAGCATTGTCAGCCGCCGCGCCGCGCTGGGTGCAGGAGATGCTTGACCTGCCCGGATGGGCTGACCGCTACCGGTCCCGGATCGATTCGTGGCGGTTGCCGGCCTCGGAGACCAAACGCGAGGAACTGGCCCGCGCCTACGGCAGCGACGGGTACGCGCTGGTCGCGGCGGTTTATGCGCCGTTCTCCCCGGCCTGGCTGCGGCAGGTGCCCGCGGTCGACGCGCTGCGGGTGATGCTGATCCAAAACTATGTGCGGACCACCGGCAACAGCGGGCGGGAGGTGGTCAAGCGGCGGCGGCCCCTCGATGACGGCGGAGAGGGACTACCGCCCGGCAGATGGCGTCTGACCTCCCCCTATGACACCGATACCCGGTGGGCGGCCAAGGGTGATGACCTGTTCTGGAACGGTTACAAGGTCCACATCAGCGAGACCTGCCACGCCGACGCCGACGTTGTCGGGGACAACGACGGCACGGACGGCCAGGCGATCGCGCCGCCTAACCTGATCACGAACGTGGCGACCACGGACGCCACCGTGCCCGATGTGGCGACGACCGAGAAGGTCCATCAGGGGTTGCAACGACGCGGGCTGCTGCCACACGAGCACTATGTCGACTCCGGCTACGCCTCGGCGGAGCTGATCGTCGGCGCGTGCGAGGCCTACGGCTTGACACTCATTACGCCCGTACTCCTGGATCAATCGCCTCAGGCTCGCGCCCAGGCCGGGTATGACCGCACCGCGTTCACCGTCGACTGGGACAACCAGCGGGTGACCTGCCCCCAAGGACAGGCCAGCGCCTCGTGGAGCCGGTGCCTCCAGCGCGGCAGTGACGCAATCGTAGTCATGTTCCCCGCCACGTCCTGCCGCCCATGTCCGGTGCGTACGCAATGCACCACCTCCAAACGCGGCAGCCGCCAACTCACCCTCCGCCCGCAGGCCTTCCAGCAGGCCCTCGATTCCGCGCGCGCCGAGCAGACCAGCAAGCAATGGCAGGACAAGTACAAGATCCGCGCTGGTGTCGAGGGCACCATACGACAGGCCATCGCGGTCACCGGCATCCGCCGCGCCCGCTACCGCGGCATCAACAAGGTCCACCTCGAACACGTCTTCTCAGCGGTCGCCCTCAACCTCATCCGCCTGGACGCCTGGTGGAACGGACATCCGCTCGACCGAGGTCACACCAGCCACCTCGCCCGCCTTGAACTGGCCGAACTCGACCTAGCATCGTGAGAACGAGTTAGCCAGCAAGGTCATGGGCCTGGCCTACGACCTGCCGCCCCGCCGGGGCGGCGCTCACGCGGACGACGATGGGGCGTCCGGACCGTGACCGCCGGGAGGGGCCAGAATAGTATTCTGGTGTGACGGTCCATGAGGCCCGCATCGGGCGCTACTACGAGGACTTCGTGGTCGGCGACGTCTACCAGCACCCGCTCGGCCGGACGATCAGCGAGGCCGACAACACCTGGTTCACGTTGCTGACGATGAACACCAACCAGAACCACTTCAACGCGCACTTCGCCGCCCGGGCTCCGGTCGGGAAGATCATCGTGAACTCCGGGCTCTCGGTGGCGATCGTGCTCGGGCTGTCGGTGATCGACATCAGCCAGACGGCCATGATGAACCTGGGCTGGGACGAGATCCGGCTGACCCATCCGGTCTTCGTGGGCGACACGCTGTACGCCGAGTCGATCGTGGTGGAAAAGCGCGAATCGAGGTCCCGGCCGTACGCCGGCATCGTCACCTGCCGCACCCGGGGCCTGAACCAGGACGGGGACGAGGTGATGTCCTGGCGGCGCGCGGTGATGGTCTACAAGCGCGACGCGCCCCACGACAAGGGGTACTTCCCGCGTGCCAGGACCGGCCCGATGGAGGCCTGATGGACTTCGAGCTGAACGAGGAACAGCGGCTGTTCCGGCGGACGCTGCGCGAGTTCGTGGACAAGGAGATCGTCCCGGTCGCGTCCGAGTGGGAGCGCACGGGGCGCTACCCGGAGGAGATCGTCCGGCGGTTCGCGCAACTGGGGCTGTTCGGCATCACCGTCCCTGAGGAGTACGGCGGGCTCGACCTCGACCGGGTGTCGTTCGCCCTCGTCTTCGAGGAGATCGCCCGGGGCTGGATGGGCGTGGCGGGGATCCTCGGCTCCCACTCCCTGTCCACCTGGATGATCGCCGAATACGGCACCGAGGAGCAGCGCCGCCACTACCTGCCCGACCTGGCCACGGGCGCCCGCCGCACCGGGATCGCGCTGACCGAGCCGGGCGCGGGCACCGACCTGCAGGGCATCGCCACCCGGGCGGTCCGCGACGGCGACCACTACGTCGTCACCGGGACCAAGACGTGGATCACCAACGCGCGGCACGCCGACCCGCTGCCCGTCCTGGTGAAGACCTCGATCGAGACGCCCGCCCATCGCGGGATGTCGGTGCTGCTGGTGGACGCCGGCAGCGAGGGCCTGACCGTCAGCCGCGACCTGCCCAAGCTGGGCTACAAGGGCACCGAGACGTGCGAGGTCGTCCTCGACGGCGTGCGCGTGCCGGCGTCGCGGCTGCTCGGCGGTGTGGAGGGCCACGGCATGCGGCAGGTGCTGTCGGCGCTCGGGCTCGGCCGCCTCAACATCGCCGCCCGGGCCGTCGGCGTCGCCCAGTGCGCCTACGACGCGGCCCTGAACTATGCCCGTGAGCGGCACGCGTTCGGGCAGCCGATCGCCGGTTTCCAGGCGATCCAGCTCAAGCTGGCCGACATGGCGACCGAGATCCAGGCGGCCAGGCTCATGACGTACTGGGCCGCGGTGCGGTCGGAGGCGGGGCCGGTGCGCAGCGAGGCCGCGATGGCGAAATACTTCGCCTCGGAGGTGGCCCTCAGGGCGACGATGGAGGCGATGCGGATCCATGGCGGGTACGGCTACTCGCAGGAGTTCGTGGTCGAGCGTCTCTACCGGGACGCGCCGCTCATGGCGATCGGGGAGGGCACCAACGACGTGCAGCGGCTGATCATCGCCAAGGCCCTCGTCGAGGGCGACGCCATGCTCGGCTGGTGACGGTGGACGGCTGCGTTTTCTGCGAGATCGCGGCGGGGGAGCGGCCCGCCCACGTGGTGCTGGACGACGAGGTCGCGGCGGCCTTCCTCGATACCCGGCCGGTGTTCAAGGGGCACGTGCTCGTCGTGCCGCGCGGCCACGTCGAGACCCTGCCGGACCTTCCGCCTGAGGAGGTCGGGCCGTTCTTCGCCCGGGTCCAGGCCGTCGCGCGAGCGGTCGAGGCGGGCACGGGCGCGGCCGGCACGTTCGTCGCGATGAACAACCGGATCAGCCAGAGCGTGCCCCATCTGCACGTCCACGTCGTGCCGCGCAACCGCAAGGACGGCCTGCGCGGCTTCTTCTGGCCCCGCGTGAAGTACGACGGGGACGCCGAGATCGAGGACTACACCGCCCGCATCCGCGCCGCGCTGGACGAGCCTCCCGCGGCCGGACTCCGCTGAGACCGTCTCCCGGGCCCGACCGCCTGCCCTCCGTCCGAGGCGCAGAGCACGCCGAACCCGTTCGCGAATCTACGACGTAAAGGCAGAGAGCATGGACTTTCTCCGCACCCCCGAGGAACGCTTCGCCGACCTGCCCGGCTTCCCCTACGAACCCCGCTACGCCGAGGTGACCGGAGGCGCCCGGATGGCGTACGCCGAGGCGGGGCCGGCGGACGGCCCGCCGGTGCTGCTGCTGCACGGGGAGCCGAGTTGGTCGTTCCTCTACCGCCACGTGATGGCCGTGCTGGCCGCGGCGGGCTGCCGGGCGATCGCCCCCGACCTGGTGGGCTTCGGCCGCTCGGACAAGCCGTCCCGTCCGGAGGACCACACGTACGCCCGGCACGTGGAGTGGGTGCGGTCGCTCGCCTTCGACGCGCTCGACCTGCGCGGCGTGACGCTGGTCGGCCAGGACTGGGGCGGGCTGATCGGGCTGCGGCTCGTCGCCGAGCACCCGGACCGCTTCGCCCGGGTCGTCGCCGCCAACACCGGCCTGCCGACCGGCGACATCCCGATGCCCGAGGTGTGGCACCGATTCCGGGAGGCCGTCGAGAAGGCGCCCGTGCTCGACATCGCCCGGTTCGTCCAGTCGGGCTGCGTCACCGAGCTGTCCGGGCCCGTACGGCGTGCCTACGACGCGCCGTTCCCCTCCGAGGAGTTCAAGGCGGGGCCGCGGGCGATGCCGGGCCTGGTGCCGATCACCCCCGGCGACCCCGCCGCCCCCGCCAACCGCGCCGCCTGGCAGACCCTCGTCACCCTCGACCTGCCGTTCCTCGTCGCGTTCTCCGACCGCGACCCCATCACGGGCGGGATGGCGCCGATCCTGAAGAAGTCCATGCGCGGCGCGGCCGGGCTCGACCACCCCGTCATCGCCGGCGCCGGCCACTTCCTGCAGGAGGACGCGGGCCGCGAGCTGGGTGAGGCCGTCGCCGCGTTCGTCCGCAAGACGCCCGCCCGGTAGGCCCGGGGAACGGGCGGCCGTGCGCCCCGGCGCGCGATGAGGACCGTTCACCGCCGCGCCGGCGGGCGGGCGGCGGGCGCGGAGTAGGCTGCGGCGGCGTGGAACCGGTCGTCACCGCGCTCGTCGTCGCCGTCCTGGTCGCCGTGCCGGCGGTCGTGCTGTGGCGGGTGCTGCGCGGCCGGCGCGACCTCGGCAGCAGCCCCGCCGAGCGGGCGACCTTCGAGACGCTGCACACCGCGTCGCTCGCCGCGCCGCCGCTGCGCGCCGGGCTCACCCAGGCCGGGGCGCTCAAGGCGTCGCGGCACCTGCGCGAGCTGCTCGGATCCCCGGCCATCGCCATCACCAACGGCGAGGAGTTGCTCGTCTACGACGGCGCGGGCGACCACCACGCCGCCGAGGCGTTCGAGCACGCGGCGGAGACGCTGAAGGACGGCCGCACGCAGGTGCTGGCGCTCGACTGCCCGCGGCCCGAGTGCCCCGTCAGGCACGCCGTCGTCGTCCCGCTCACCACCGACGACCGCGTCGTCGGCTCGCTCGCGGCGTACGGCGACCACGCCTCGGCCGGGCTCGTGCGGGCGGCGCAGGAGGTCGCGCGGTGGGTCGACTCCCAGCTGGAGCTGGCCGAGCTCGACCGCTCGCGGACGATGCTGATGGAGGCGGAGGTCCGGGCGCTGCGGGCGCAGATCTCGCCCCATTTCATCTACAACTCGCTGACCACCATCGCGTCGTTCGTCCGCACCGACCCCGAGCGGGCCAGGGAACTGCTGCTGGAGTTCGCCGACTTCACCCGCTACTCCTTCCGGCGGCACGGCGACTTCACCACACTGGCCGAGGAACTGCGCTCGATCGACCGCTACCTCACCCTTGAACGGGCCAGGTTCGGCGACCAGCTCCAGGTCACGCTGCGCATCGCGCCGGAGGTGCTGCCCGTGGCCGTGCCGTTCCTGTGCCTGCAGCCGCTGGTGGAGAACGCCGTACGGCACGGCCTCGAGGCCAAGCCGGGCGTGGGCCGCATCACGATCGTCGCCGAGGACGCGGGCGCGGAGTGCGGCATCACCGTCGAGGACGACGGCGTCGGCATGGACCCGGAACGGCTGCGGCGGGTGCTCGCCGGGGAGGACCGTTCGGGCGCGGGCGGCATCGGCGTGGCCAACGTGGACGAGCGGCTGCGCCAGGTCTACGGCGACGAGTACGGCCTCGTCGTGGAGACCGCCGAGGGCGCCGGCACCAAGGTCACCGTACGGATCCCCAAATACCACCCCAGTGTCCGGGCCTGACCGATGACGCGGCAGAGGATGCCGGGCTGGATCTGATCACCATCGGGCCGGTCGACGTCGACGTCCCAGGTCCGCTGCCCGGCTACCGCAGCCCCGATCTCGTCACCGTGCCGGGCAGGGTGGCCGAGGGTGGCTACGACCTGCTCAAGGGGAAGGACGTTCTGATCGTCACCGAGATCACCGGCAAGGACGCGATCACCCGTGACATGATCACCAAGCGTCAGGTCTACGCGAGCATCGGCATCCCCTTCTATTGGGTGGTCCGCCTCGACCACGCGGAGCCGCGCCTCATCGTCTTCGAGCTCGCCGCGGGAGAGTATCGCGAGCGTCACGACGTGCGGATGGGTGAGCCGGTGACGCTCGACGAGCCGTTCCGGGTGACGCTCGACCCCAGGGCGCTGCTCCGCCGTCCGGGCTGACCTCGGACCGCCGCGATCCCAGCCGTGATGCGGTCGTGATGGGGAGGCGTTGACTTACCGACGTTGTGGTCATCACTCTCTAGGGGATCGGTCGGTGAAAGGGGTGATCGTGAGCGGTCTGCGGGTTCTGGCGGTGGACGACGAGCAGCCCGCGCTGGAGGACGTCGCCTACCTGCTGCGCGCGGATCCCCGCATCGGCGACGTGCTCACCGCCCGCGACGGGGCCGCCGCGCTCCGGCTGCTCGACCGCGCCATCGCGGACGGCAGGCCGGTGGACGCGGTCTTCCTCGACATCCGCATGCGCGGGCTCGACGGCGTGGTGCTGGGCCGGTTGCTGACCCAGTTCACCCGCCCACCGAAGATCGTTTTCGTGACGGCGTACGAGGACCACGCCGTGGACGCCTTCGAGCTGAAGGCCGAGGACTACCTGCTCAAGCCCGTACGGCCGGAGCGGCTGGCCGAGGCGATCCGCCGGGTGTGCGGCAGCCGGGGCGAGCCGGGGGAGGGGCCGCAGGCGGACACGATCCCGGTCGAGCTGGGCGGCGTCACCCGATTCGTGGCGAGCACGGAGGTGCGGTACGTCGAGGCGCAGGGCGACTACGCGCGGCTGCACACGGCGACCGGCAGCCACCTGGTCCGCATCCCGCTGGCCACGCTGGAGGAACGCTGGGCGTCGGCCGGGTTCCTGCGCGTCCACCGCAGCCACCTCGTCGCGGTCAAGCACATCGACGAGCTGCACATCGACTCGGGCAAGTGCGTGGTGCGGGTGGGGGACACCGAGATCCCGGTGAGCCGCCGCCACACCCGGGAGCTGCGCGACCTGCTCGTCCGCCGGGCCCGCAGGGGCCAGACCCGGTGAGCGGGCGGTGAGGGCGCGATGACCGGCAAGCCCCGCAGGGCGGCGGCCGGCACGCGCGGACAGGGCGAGGGGGCGGCGACGACCGGCAAACCCCGCAGGGTGACGGTGACCAGCCCGCGCACGGCGGCGGCCCGCAGGCCGCGGCACCCGCTCACCCGGGAGATCGACGAACAGACCCGCCTGGGCGAGGTCTACATGGGTTCCCTGGTGCGGACCCAGTTCCGCCTGGCGCTGTTCGTGTGCACCCTGCTCGCCTGCGTCGTGGGCGGGTTGCCGCTGCTGTTCCTGCTGGCCCCGGAGCTGCGCGAGGCCGAACTGTTCGGGCTGCCGCTGCCGTGGGTCGTTCTCGCGGGGCTGATCTACCCGGCGCTCGTCGGGGGCGCCTGGCTGTACGTGCGGCAGGCCGAGCGCAACGAGCGGGACTTCGCCGACCTCGTGGAACGTCGATGAGATCGGTACGCCGTGAGAACGGTACGCCGATGAGAGCGGTGCGGGCGGTACACGGATGAGGGCGGTGCGCCGGTGAGCCAGATCGCCGCCGTCGTCCTCGTGATGCTGGCGACCGTCCTCATCGGCGCCTTCGGCATCCGCGTGTCCCGCACCACGTCGGACTTCTACGTCGCCTCCCGCACGGTGTCGCCCCTGTGGAACGCCTCGGCCATCGGCGGGGAGTATCTGTCGGCGGCCTCCTTCCTCGGGATCGCGGGGCTGATCCTCACCTTCGGCGCGGACATGCTGTGGCTGCCGGTCGGCTGGACCGGCGGCTACCTCGTGCTGCTGGTGCTGGTGTCGGCGCCGCTGCGGCGGTCGGGGGCGTACACGCTGCCCGACTTCGCCGAGGCGCGGCTGGAGTCGATGGCGGTGCGGCGGCTGTCGAGCGTGCTCGTCGTGCTCATCGGCTGGCTGTACCTCATGCCGCAGTTCCAGAGCGCCGGGCTGGTCTTCCGTACGATCACCGGGGCGCCGCCGTGGACGGGCAGCCTGCTGGTGGCGGTGGTGGTCGCGACGAACGTGCTGTCGGGCGGCATGCGGTCGATCACGTTCGTCCAGGCGTTCCAGTACTGGCTGAAGCTGACCGCGCTGGCGGTGCCGCTCGCGTTCATGCTGGTGGCCTGGTGGTCCGACGGGACGCCGGGGCTCGCTCCGGGGGACGAGTGGGCGCTGCCGCTGCACGGCCGCGAGCATCCGGTCTACGAGACGTACTCGCTGATCCTGGCGACGTTCCTCGGGACGATGGGGCTGCCGCACGTGCTCGTGCGCTTCTACACCAACCCGGACGGCCGGGCAGCCCGCCGCACCACGCTCGTCGTGCTGACGCTGCTCGGCGCCTTCTACCTGATGCCCGCGGTGTACGGCTACCTCGGCCACGTCTACGGCATGCCGGAGAGCGACACCGTCGTCATCGCGCTGCCGGGGCGGCTGGTCGGCGGGCCGGTGGGCGAGTTCCTGACCGCGCTGGTGACCGCGGGGGCGTTCGCGGCGTTCCTGTCGACCTCGTCGGGCCTGACGGTGTCGGTCGCAGGCGTGATCGCGCAGGACATCCTGCGCGGCGGAGTGCGCGCGTTCCGCGTCGCGACCGTGCTCGCGGTGCTCGTGCCGTTCGCGCTCGCGGGTGTGGCCCGCTCGCTGCCGGTGGCGACCGTGGTGGGGCTGGCGTTCGCCGTGGCCGCCTCGTCGTTCTGCCCGCTGCTCGTGCTCGGCATCTGGTGGCGCAGGCTGACGACGGCGGGGGCGATGGCCGGGCTGCTGGCCGGGGGAGGGCTGGCCTGCGCGGCGGTCGTGATCACGATCACCGGCGGCCCGCACACCGGATGGGCGGGGTCGCTGCTGGCGGAGCCGGCGGCCTGGACGGTGCCCGTGTCGTTCACGGTCATGGTGGTGGTGTCGCTGCTGACGCCGTCGCGGGTGCCGCGTGGCGTGGCGCGCACGATGGTCCGCCTGCACACGCCGGAGACGCTGAACGTCGACCGCGGCGACTGGCGCCCGCGTTTCATGTAGCCCCGCGTTTCATGTAGCCCGGCGCTTCGCTGCGGCGGGCGTTTCATGTAACGCGGTGCGTGACCGCTCGGCGCGTGCAACCGACCACTCGTCGCACGGATGCGCCATGTGAACGAGCGGGCGGTACGGCTGGGCGACTCGGCGGGCGTCGGGACTCGTCGGCGGACGCGCCGCGCTCCTACGTTGAAGTGATCCAGATCACTTGCCGAAGGAGATCTTGTGACCGTCCAGCACGATCCATCGGTCTATGAGCGTATACAGGCGGGTGAGCAGTTCCAGGAGCTGCGCCGCCGCTACCGGTCCTGGGCCTTCCCCATGACCATCGCCTTCCTGGTGTGGTACCTGCTCTACGTGGTGCTGTCCGGCTTCGCCCGGGACTTCATGGGCACCAAGCTGTTCGGCAACATCAACGTCGCCCTCGTCTTCGGCGTGCTGCAGTTCGTGTCGACGTTCCTGATCGCCTGGGCGTACTCGCGGCACGCGGCGGCCAAGCTCGACCCGATCGCCGACGAACTGCGTGGCGGGGCCGAGAGCCGTGACGAGGTCGGGGAGGGCGCCAAGTGAGTCACGAGACGCTGTCCACGATCCTCTTCCTGGTCTTCGTCGCCGGCACGCTGGCGATCACATTCTGGGCCAGCCGCAACACCAAGAGCGCTTCGGACTTCTACGCCGGCGGGCGATCGTTCAGCGGGCTGCAGAACGGCCTGGCCATTGGCGGCGACTACATGTCGGCCGCGTCGTTCCTCGGCATCGCCGGCATCATCGCGCTGTCGGGCTACGACGGCTTCCTCTACTCGATCGGCTTCCTCGTCGCCTGGCTGGTGGCGCTGCTGCTGGTCGCCGAGCTCATGCGTAACTCCGGCAAGTACACGATGGCCGACGTGCTGGCCTTCCGGATGTCGCCGCGCCCTGTCCGTACGGCGGCCGGAGTGTCCACGATCGTCGTCAGCATCTTCTACCTGCTCGCGCAGATGGTCGGCGCGGGCGCGCTCGTCGGCCTGCTGCTCGGCGTGCACTCCGAGGCCGGCAAGATCTGGACGATCATCGCGGTCGGCCTGCTGATGATCATCTATGTCGTGTTCGGCGGCATGAAGGGCACCACCTGGGTGCAGATCGTCAAGGCCGTCATGCTGATGGTCGGCGCCGCGCTGATCACCCTGCTGGTGCTCGGCAAGTTCGGCTTCAACCTGTCCGGGCTGCTCGGCGACGCCGCCACCCAGAGCGGCAAGGGCGACGCCTTCCTCAACGCGGGCCTCAAGTACGGCACGGCCGCCCAGGGCACCTGGGGCAAGATCGACCTGATCAGCCTCGGCCTGGCCCTGGTGCTCGGCACGGCCGGTCTGCCGCACGTCCTGATCCGCTTCTACACGGTGCCCACCGCCAGGGACGCGCGCAAGTCGGTCCTGTGGGGCATCGGCATCATCGGCGTGTTCTACCTGCTGACGCTGGTGCTCGGCTTCGGCGCCGCCGCCCTGGTGGGCTCCAAGACGATCGCCGCGGCCGACAAGGCCGGCAACACGGCGGCTCCGCTGCTCGCCCAGAAGGTGGGCCAGGACATCTTCGGCGACGTCGGCGGCACGGTCCTGCTGGCGGTCATCGCGGCGGTCGCGTTCGCCACGATCCTCGCGGTGGTCGCGGGCCTGACCCTCGCGTCCTCCTCCAGCTTCGCCCACGACCTGTACGCCCACGTGTTCAAGCGTGGCGCCGCCACCGAGCGCCAGGAGGTCGTGGTCGCCCGCGTCGCCGCGTTCGTGATCGGCGCGATCGCGATCGCGCTGAGCATCTTCGCCCAGTCGCTCAACGTGGCCTTCCTCGTGTCGCTGGCCTTCGCGGTCGCCGCGTCGGGCAACCTGCCCGCGATCCTCTACAGCCTGTTCTGGAAGAGGTTCAACACGGCGGGCGCGGTCTCGGCCATCTACGGCGGCCTGATCTCCGCCGTGGTGCTGGTGATCTTCTCTCCGGTCGTCTCCGGAGCGCCGACGGCGATGTTCCCCGACGCCGACTTCCACCTGATCCCGCTGTCGAACCCGGGCATCTTCTCGATCCCGATCGGCTTCCTGTGCGGCTACCTCGGCACGATCCTGAGCAAGGAGTACAACGCGTCGAAGTACGCCGAGATCGAGGTCCGCTCGCTCACCGGCCTCGGCGCCGAGCAGGCCACGAGCCACTGACGCCGGCTCCCGGCCACACCTCGCCGGCCTCCCGGCGGTGCCACCCACCGCCGCCGGGGAGCCGGCGCCCCACGCGCCCGGCCGCGCGGGCGCTGTGACCCCATGGGCCCGCCTCCGCGGGCGCTGTGTCCCTATGCGCCCCGCTGCGCGGGCGCTGTGCCACCCTCCACCGGGGAGGACCGCGGCCGGGCGTATGCCTGCCCTGTCCCTCGCGTCATGGTGTTGGGGCACCCACTCTGGTTATGGTTCGGTCCGTGGACAGCCCTCTCCAGACCGCCAAGGCGTGGTCCCGCTCGCGGAGAAGGAAGCAGCCGCCCGACGGCGACGCTCGCACCCGCATCCTCGACGCCGCCGAGGAACTGTTCGCGGGCGGCGGCTACGAGGCCACGCCGACCGCGCGCATCGCCGAACTCGCCGGCGTGCCCAAGGGCCTGGTCTTCCACTACTTCCCCCGCAAGATCGACGTACTGATCTCGCTGGTGGACGAGCGCACCGTGGTGATCGAGGAGGAGGTCGAGGCGGTCCCCGGCGACGCGGCCGGAGCACTGTCGAGGCTCGCCCGCAGGCTGCCGCTGCGCGCGTCCCCCGCGATGCGGCGCATCCTGTTCCGGGAGGCCGACACCCACCTGTCCGTACGGGAGCGCCTGGGCCGCCTGAACGCCGAGATCATCCGCCGGGCCAGGTTCGCCCTGGAGCTCGCCCTGCCGGGCGGGCGCGGTGACGCCGCCCGGCTGGAGGCCGCCGCCGCGACCTTCGCCGCGGTCCTGCTGTACCAGGAGAGCATCTGCCTGCTCACCGGGCATCACATCGACCCCGACGCGGTCGCGGAGCTGATCGCCAACGCCCTGCACTGACAGGGCCGTGCCCCTTGCGCTCCTTCCCGGCACGCTCCGGCACGAGTGCATCTGGCGTGCCTCCGGCATGAGTGCTTCTGGCGTGCCTCCGCACGGGTGCTTCTGGCGTGCCTCCGGCATGAGTGCTTCTGGCGTGCCTCCGGCACGACCCGACGGTCAGGCGGGCACCATCTCCTCCCGCTCCTCCCGCTCCTCCCGCTCCTGCCGGGGTCGTACGGGAGCCGCGTCGTCGTGGGGGGCCGGGTCGTGGGGGGCCGGGTCGTGGAGGGCTTGGTCATGGGGGGCCTGAACGTGTGAGGCGTCATCGAGCAGGGCGAGAAGCTCGTCCATCGCCTCGCGCAGGTGGTCGATCATGCTCCAGACGTCCGGCAGCCGGGTCGGGCAGGCGACGACGCCGAAGTCCAGCCGGCCGTCGTACGACGCGCAGGTGATGCTGATCCCCCCGGTGGCGTCGGTGACCACCGACAGCGGGTGGTAGGCGAGCATACGGGCGCCGCACAGATACAGCGGCAGGCGAGGACCGGGCACGTTCGACACGATGAGGTTGACACCCGCCCCCGCGACCCCGGCGAGGCGGAACACCACCGGCGTGGCCAGCGCCGCGAAGGCGTTCGGCACCATCGCGCACACGTCGTCCAGCCAGGTGCGGTGGGAGACGGCGAAGCGCCGCTTGGCGGCGGCCAGCGCCGAGCGGACGGCCGCCAGGCGCTCCCTGGGGGAGGCGACGTCCGTGGCCAGCGGCGTGATCATGGCTGAGATCCGGTTGCCGACCCGCCCGTCCGCGGCGTCCGGGGACGACCCACCCGCGCCCGGCGATCGCAACGCCACCGGCACTGCGGCCACCAGCGGCCGGTCGGGCAGCGCGTCGTGGGCGACCAGCCAGCGCCGCAGCGCCGAGGCGCACAGCGTCATCACCACGTCGTTCGGGCCCATGCCGAAGGCCCTGGCCACCCTCCTGACCTCCGCAAGCGGTACGGAGCCGAAGGCGACCTCCCGCCTCCCGGAGATCGGGCCGTTGAACGGCGTACGCGGCGCGACCAGCGGCGGCGTCTCGGGCAGCGGGCGCGAGTCCCCCGCGAGCGCGCGGGCGGCCTGGGCCACGAGCCGGGCGTCGGGCAGCGCCGCCACCACCGGGATCGTGTCCAGGTCCGCGGCGGCGCGGGCGAGCGAGCACAGCGTCTCCACCGGCTGGACGATCGACCGGGTGATCGCTCCGGCGAGCATCGCGAGCAGCCCGGGCGGCTGCTGCGGCGCCGGGGCCGGGAGCGCCTCCACCCGGCGCGGCTGCGGCGACGGGTCGAGCAGCGCGGTCAGGATCTCCGAGCCCGACACGCCGTCGATCGCGCAGTGGTGCACCTTCGTGTAGAGGGCGCAGCGGCCGCCCTCCAGGCCGTGGATGAGGTGCGCCTCCCACAGCGGCCGCCGCCGGTCGAGCCGCCGCGCGTGGACGCCCGCCACGTACGCCGCCAGTTCCCGTTCCCCGCCGGGCGCCGGGAGAGTGGCCTCGTGCACGTGTGCGTCGAGGTCCACGTCCGGGTCGTCCAGCCAGTACGGCCGGTCGAGCCCGAGGGGCACGTCGGCCAGCCGCATCCGCAGCGGCGGGGCGAGGTGCAGCCGCTCGCGCAGCAGGGTGAGCAGCGCCTCCCTGGTCAGAGTGCCGGAGGGAGAGGTCGACGGGTCGAGTATGGCGACGCCCGCCACATGGGCCGCGGTCGTCGCCGACTCCACGCTCAGGAACTGCGCGTCGAGTGCCGTCAACTGGCGCATCTCGTCATCCTCCTGTTCACACCGCCCGATCCGCGGCCGATCCCGCGGCGGGTCCGCCGCCGGTCCGCCGCCGGTCCGCGGCCGCTGTCCTGGCACCGGTCGTCGCCACCCGGCGCCGGCCCGGCCGGGCGTCGTCCGCGGGGGGCCGCGTCGCCGCGGCGATCCCCCTGGCGCACGATAACCACCCGCCTGCGCACCGTGACCATCATCGCCCCGCCGCGTTACCGCCGCATTTCTCCCACGTGCCGCCGGGGGATGTTCAGGCGTCCCCGTGACTTCCCCGAGACGATCGGCGTCCCGGGCGGGGAGCGGCCCCGAGCCGGACGCGAGCGGCACGGTATCGCCCCATATCCGGGTCTGGACGTCCGTGTTCGCCGAGGCCGCGGGGCGCTCGGGTGTGCGACCCCAAGGTGCCTGAGGCCCGGCCGAGGCCGGGCGGAGCTACGGTGTTCCGCCCGGCCTTGGCGTTGATCGGTTCAGGTGGGTTGGGTCAGGGGCAGTTGCCGATATCGCTTTCGGAGGAGGCCAGGACGACGTTGGTCTTGGCCAGGCCGAGGGCGTCGACGGTGACGTGGACGGCGTTGACGGTCAGGCCCTTGTCGGGGGTGGTGAACGAGGTCTGCTCGTTGAGGACGAGCTTGACGACGCCGACGTTGACCGTGGTGTTCGGTTGGATATTGGTGGGTTCTGCGATGACCACCGTGTTGCCGACCTTGAGGAAGGCGATCGTGGTGGTTCCGGTGGATCCGGCGCAGGTGGTGGTGGAGCTGGACTTGATGGTCTTGAGGGTGATCACCGGGATTCCCGTGATCCCGATGGTGGTGTCGTCGATGGAGGCGGTGGCCACGGATTTGCCGGGGAATTCGGTGGTGGCGACCTGGGCGCACAGGGCGTGCGCGCTGATCAGTCCGCTGAGGGTTGCGGTGCAGGGCACCGAGGTGGTGCCGGTCGAGGTGGTGGAGACGGGGCCGGTGTCGGGGGTGCGTGCGATGTTGACCAGTTGGATGCCGGCCAGGGAGGCGTCGGCGGTCAGGCCGTAGGCCCGTCCGGTCAGCCGCTGCGGCGTGACGGTGACTTGTTCGTCGCTGCACGGTGAGGTGACGGAGTTGTTGTTGGCGTCGCCGCTGTAGGTGGCGGTCCACCGGTAGGTGCCGGCCGCGCCGATGGTCACGTTGCCGGACGCGGCGGTGCCGCTGCCGGACAGCGTGTCGCTGCGGGTGGCGATGGGCGTCGCGCAGGTGGTGTCGCCGGGGCCATACAGCGTGAATGTGACGGTGCCGGTGGGGTGGAACCCGCCGGAGACGGTGGCGGTGTCGGACACGACGCCACCGGCCGGCACGGATCCCGATGGTGTGGTGGCGATGCCCGGTGTGGCCTTGACGACCACGACCTGTTCGTCGCCACACTCGGAGGTGACCGGGTTGTTGGCGTCATCGCCGCTGTAGGAGGCCACCCACCGGTAGGTACCCACCCCACCCGCGGCGATATTGCCGGACGCGGCGGTGCCGCTGCCCGACACCGTCCCGGTACGAGTCGCGATGGGCGTCGCACAGTCGGTGTCACCAGGCCCGAACAGCTGGAACGTGACGGTGCCCGTCGGGTGGTACCCGCCGGACAGGGTCGCCGTATCAGAGACGTTCCCACCCGCGGGCACCTGGCCCGATGGCGTCGTGGCGATCGACGGGGTCACCTTCGGGACGTGTTCGGTGATCGTTTCAGTGAAGCCTGGTGACAGGACGCCGTTGAGCAGGAAGTCCACCTTGCAGGTGAGGGTGCTTCCCGGTACGGCTCCGGCCCCGACGGAGACGGTCTCGGTGAAGGTGGCGTCATCGCCGCTGGTCACCGTCCGGCTGCCCGGCGTCAGGGACACCGACAGGTTCGGGTCGCAGTCGCGCAGCTGGTGGGTGACCGTGACCGGCAGGTTGTGCAGGGCCGCCAGGATGGTGTCGCTGACCTCCGAGGCGTTGATGCCGGAGAACACCTGTCCACCCGTGGCGTTGGTGATCGCGGTCGCTTGCCCGGTCGAGTTCAGCCCGGACAGGTCGAACGCGAGCACGGTGATGTCGGCTGCCTGCAGGGCGCTGATCGCATCGGCCAGCGTATGGCCGTTGCTGGGGTCATGGCTGGGGGCGTCCCCGATCAGCAACACGATCCGAGAGCTGTTCGGCCGAAAGGCGACCGCCCCGGACGCGACCTGGAACAGACCGTTGACGCCGTCCTCGGGGTAGTCGCCGCCGCCCGTCGCGACCAGCGAGTTGAGACCGTTGGCGACGTCGGTCTGGTTGGCGGTCAGGTTCTGCGCCACCCGGAACGGCGTCGCGTCCCACGACACGTCCCTGTACTCGGCGACCGCGAACTGCGCGTCCGGCTGCGCCGACGCGACGTTGGACAGGATGGTGTTCGCATTGGTCTGCACGTTCGAGATGACCCCGCCCATGCTCCCTGTTGTGTCGATCAGGAACGTGATATCTGGCTTGGGGGGGATCGCCGGAGTGGACACGGTCTTGGCGATCGTCTTCGATTCGCCCGGGGCCAGGTTCAGCGTCACGTTCGCCGGGGTGACCCCGGGCGCGGCGGCCGCCGTCCCTACCCCGGCCGCCAGCATTGCACCGGCCACCACCACGCACACGGCGGCCTGTAATCTTCGCGTCATTCTCACGGTGTCATTCCTTCTGGCATGGCGTTATGCCACAACCAATTTGGGATCGCTGGCCGTGCGAAATTCCTGTGATTGCGTTACCCGGGGACGCCCTCTCCTCGTGTGCCGGCGCGAGTGGATACCAAATCGCATTGTTCGACAACCTCGGCGACCTTTTCAGCGGCAGCCGCTGATCAACGAGGCGGGTGTGGCCACGGTCATATGGTGACCGGTCGGCGAATAGATGTAAATAGGCCGTTTACGGCAAGTTTCCGACTGGCCGCAGTCGGCCACTCCTTGCCGGTGAGAGGCGCTCGCGCGAAGCGATGTCTGCCGAGATCTTTTTTAGGTTTGCCCGGCGAAATGGCTGATCCGGCACTTTGCCGCTGTAAAAAGAGCGGCCGTTTCCAGTTCTCCGGACCGTCTGAATCGCGGTTATGGGCATCGCTCCCGGCCACGGCTCCAGCGACCGAACCCTTTGTCGGCAGGCTCTTGGAGATCCCGGCCCGCCGACGGAAACCGGGCGAATGGTAATGCGATCACGCGCGGATTCCCGGGCCGAGACCCGGGAGCCGGTGGGTCAGGGCTTGCGTGCGACGCCCCCGAAGCAGGCCACCTCGCGGGGCTCGCCCCACGGGTTGTCCTCCGACCGCCATCGCGACACCGAGACGATGCCGGGTTCGAGCAGTTCCAGGCCGGTGAAGTAGCCCGCGATCTGCTCGGGGCTTCGCGGCGTGTAGGGGGTGGCGCCGCTGCCCGCGTTGTAGCGGCCCAGCGCCTCGACGTACGCCGGGTCGGTGTCGGAGCCGTCGTAGAGCGCGAGATAACTGCCGGAGGGCAGGGCCGTCAGCAGCCGGCGCACGATCTCCCGCGCCTCGTCGTAGTCGGCCACCAGACCGAGGATGCCCATCAGCATGAGCGCGGTCGGCCGCTCGAAGTCGAGCGTCCTGGCCGCCTCCCGCAGGATGTGGCCGGGGTCGCGCACGTCGGCCTCGATGTAGTCGGTGGCCCCCTCGGGCGTGCTGGTCAGCAGCGCCTGGGCGTGCACCAGCACCAGGGGGTCGTTGTCGACGTAGACGATCCGGGACGCCGGGGCCAGTCGCTGGGCGACCTCGTGGGTGTTGTCGACGGTGGGCAGGCCCGTGCCGATGTCGAGGAACTGGCGGATTCCCGCCTCGCCGGCGAGGTGTCCGACGGTGCGCACGAGCATCTGCCGGGACTGGCGGGCGATGTCGACCATCCCGGGGAAGACGGCCCGGATCCGTTCTCCCGCCTCTCTGTCGACGGGATAGTGGTCCTTGCCGCCCAGGAAGTAGTTCCAGACGCGAGCCGAGTGCGGCACGCTGCTGTCGATCCTGCGGACGTCGGGGTCGTCGGCTGGAGGAGTGTCGAGGGGAGTGTCACTCATGGGGGCCTCGGATCAGTCGGAACGGAGAGACGACCGCACCCGCGTCCGTGATCTCCGCTGTCGCTGGCGGATCGCGCGTCGCGCTCATCCTTTCCGATCAAGCTCCGGCACGCAACCGCATCGGCCGGGCTGAAAACGCGATTACGGACCCCGTTGGGCCGCTAGCATCCCGTCACCGGCAGCGTACGGCCGGCACCGGAAAGACCCGTATCGGGGAGGACAGGGATGATCTCGGCTCGACCGGAGGCTGCGACATCTCCGGACGGACAGCCGGTCCAGCCGAGGGGCGGGCCGACGGTGGTGCGCATGATGCTCGGCGCCCAGCTGCGCAGGCTCCGCGAGGCCAGGGACATCAGCCGCGACCAGGCCGGGAACGCCATCCGCGCCTCCACCTCGAAGATCTGCCGGCTGGAGCTGGGCCGCACCCCCTTCAAACGGCGCGACGTGGCCGACCTGCTCACCCTGTACGGCGTCGTCGACAGCGGGGAACGGGAGACGATGCTGGCGCTCGCCGAGCAGGCCGGCACCCCCGGCTGGTGGCACCAGTACAACGACCTGCTGCCCGGATGGTTCGAGGTCTACGTCGGGCTGGAGGAGGCGGCGGCCACCATCCGTACGTACGAGGTCCAGTTCGTGCACAGCCTGTTGCAGACCGAGGACTACGCGCGCGCGGCGATCCGGCTGCGGCATCGCGGGGCGCCGGAGGCCGACGTGGACCGCCGTGTCGGCCTGCGCATGCGGCGTCAGCGGCTCCTGGACCAGGGCGACGGGCCCCGGCTGTGGTCGGTGGTGGACGAGTCGGCGCTGCGCCGTCCCCTGGGCGGCCGGGCCGTGCAGCGCCGCCAGATCGAGCACCTGGTCGAGGCCGCCGCGCGTCCGAACGTCACCCTGCAGATCCTGCCCTTCCGGGCCGGCGGTCACCCCGCCGTGGGCGGCCCCTTCACCATCCTGCGGTTCGCCGAGCCCGACCTGCCCGACGTCGTCTACCTCGAACAGCTCAGCAGCGCGTTGTACCTCGACAAGCAGGAGGACGTGGACGACTACACCGCCGTGATGAACGACCTCAGCGTGCAGGCCGAGTCCGCCCGCGACACCGTGACCATGCTGCGCACGATCCTCAGTGACCTGTGATGCGGCGACCTGTGATGCGGCGACCTGTGATGCGTGGCCTGTGAGGCGGGTCGGCCCCGGCCCAGGTGGCGGGGAAGGCGCCGCCGTCCATCCGCGGGGTGAGGGCCGGCGTCCGTGTTCCACAGTCCGCATATGAGGCGTGACGCGGACGGGCGGCTCCCGGACTGGCTGTCGATCGTGGTCGTGGCGGCGTCCATCCCCCGGGAGGCCGTCGACCGGGCGCCGCTGGAGACGGGGCGGCAGGCCCGGAGGTCGGACGGCAAGCTGCCGCCGTGCCTCATGGTCTACTTCGCCATGGGGATGGCGCTGTTCTCGGACGGCGACTGCGCAGGCTCTTCCCACGGCTCCGCGGCGACTGGCTGCTCGTCGCAGGAACGGACTTCTTCGGCTGGCCCGACTGGTGCGGCGCGGTAGGGACGGGCGCGCAGCTGCTGTGGCGCGTCCCCGCCGGGATTACGCTTCCGGTCGTCGCCGCCCACGACGACGGGTCCGCCACCGCCATGCTGGTCGATCCGGACGTCGGCGGCGAGACCCGGGCCCCCGGACCGGCGTGCGCCGCCCTCAGGCCGGAACGTCGTCCGTCACCGGCCGACGCAGCCCCAAGCGGCCACGGAGCGTGGGATGGGTGTACTCCTTCGGGAAGAGGCCGCGCTCCTGCAGGATCGGCACCACCAGCGTGGCGAAGTTTTCCAGGTCGACGGCGGTGTCGGCCGGCATGACCGTGAAACCGTCCGCCGTCCCCGCCTCGAACCACGACTGCAGGTCGTCGGCGACCTGCTCGGCCGAGCCTGCGAGCAGCCGGTGCCCGGACCCGCCGGCGCTGCCCTGGACCAGCTCACGGGGAGTGCGCGCGCCCTCCGCGAGCAGTGCCCGCGTGGACGCGCTGAAGCCCGCGGAGAAGGCGCCGTCGGGGACGGAGGCGGGGAGGTCGCCGACGGTGATCGGGTCGTCCGGACCGAAGCTGCCCTCCGGCAGGCCCAGGTTGCGCAGGAGCACCTGTGTGAGCCGCTCGATCGGCAGCGTCGCGTACAGCTCGCGTTCCCGGCGCCGGGCCTCCTCCTCGGTGGCCGCGACGAGCACCACCACGCCGAGGGAGACCTTCACGTCGCCAGGGTGGCGGCCGGCCGCGACCGCGCGCCGCCGGATGCCGTCGCGGAACGCGACCGCCTTGGCCCGGGTCCGCGCCACGGTGAACACGACGTCGGCGAACCGGCCGGCCAGGGCGAGCCCGCCTTCGGAGCCGCCCGCCTGGACGATGACCGGCCGTCCCTGCGGTCCGGCCCCGACCGGGAGAGGCCCGGCCACCGAGAAGAACTCGCCCTCGTGGTCGATCCTGTGGATGCGGGAGGGGTCGGCGTACCGCCCGCTCTCCTTGTCCGCGATGATCGCATCCGGCTCCCAGCCGTCCCACAGCCGGGTCACCACCTCGAGGAACTCGTGCGCCCGGCGATAACGCGTCTCCTTCCCGGGGTGTTCGGCCAGACCGAAGTTCGCCGCCGCGCCGGATGTGCCGGTGGTGACGACGTTGACGGCCGCGCGGCCCTTGGTGACGTGGTCGAGCGCCTGGAACCGCCGGGCCAGGTTGTACGGCGAGTTGTACGTCGTCGAGCTGGTGGCGATCACGCCGAGGTTCGTGGTGATCGCCGCCAGGTTGCCCAGCAGCACGAGCGGATCGAGGCCGGCGCCGGGCGCCTCCTCGATTTCGCCGCCCAGCGCGGGGGCGTCGCCGAGGAAGACCGCGTCGATCTTCGCCTCCTCGGCGATCCGCGCCAGCCGCTGGAAGTGGTCGATGTCCACGTAGGCCAGCGGGTCGGCGTGCGGCAGCCGCCAGGCGTGCCGGAAGTGTCCGGGCGTCATCAGCGACAGGGTGAGATGGAATCCGGTCATCGCGTTCCGCCCGGCACCGTGACGGGTTGCCGCGCGGGACGCCAGCCGAGCAGGGGCGCCAGCTCGCGCGCGCCGGCGGCGAGCAGCCGGAGGTGTTCGTCGAACTCGGGCACGCCGGGGACGAAGCTCACCAGCAGGTCGGTGATCAGCCGCAACGCCGGATCGGCGGCCAGCTCGGCGGCGAGCGCCTCCGGCGGGCCGAGCAGAGCGCGGTCGGCCTCCAGGTACTCCTCGACGCTGAGATTCGCGACCTCGCGCCGGGAGGACAGCCAGCTCTGCCAGCGGCGGACGCCGGGGGTGACCAGGCGCACGGCCTTCGCCCGGTCGGGGTGGGGGTAGACGGCCCGGGAGACCTGCACCCGGGGCTCCCTGCCGGGCTCGGGCCAGGCCGCCTCGTGGGCCGCGCGGTAGGCCGCGATCCACTCGGCCTGCTGCCGCTGCGCCTCGCGTACGGTGCCGCCACGCCAGGCGGTGGCGCGGGAGAGTTGCAGCCCGTCACCGGCGCGGCCGACGGCGGCCGCCGCCGCGTGAGCCCGTTCCGGGTCACTGGTGGTGGCCTGCCACAGCCGCCGCCGCAGACCGGCCGCGGGCGGGTGGAGCACTTCGCCGAGGCTGTTGAGCGGCACCCCATCCAGCACCTCGTGGAGCCGCGCCACGGAGGCGTCGAAGAGCCGGTGCCTGTCGGCCAGGTCCTTCCCGAACGCCTCCCAGGCCCCGGGGAAGGGACCAGAACCCACCCCCAGCTCCAGACGACCGCCGCTGAGCTCGTCGAGGGTCGCCGCGTCCTCCGCGGTCTTGAGGGGGTCCTCCAGCGGGAGTACCAGCACGCCGGTGCCCAGCCGGATCCGCGTGGTGCGCTCGGCGATCGCGGCGAGCACGACGAGTGGCGCGGAGACGTGCTCGTTGCCCTGCCGGAAGTGCCGGTGGATGACCCATCCCGAGTCGTAGCCCAGCTCCTCCGCGGCCACGAACAGGTCGATCGCCTGCCGGTAGGCCAGGCCCGGCGGCAGGTCGCCGTCGAGGTGCAGCAGGAAGCCCAGGCGGAAGGGCCGGCCGTCCTCGACACCGGCCCCTGTCGTCGTGGTGAGGTCGGTCATGTCAGAGCCTCAGTCCGGTTCCGTGCACGCCGTGCTCGTCGATCAGCGCCAGCTCCTCCTCCGTCAGCGGCGGGAAGTCGAGCGCCTTGAGGTTGTGGTCCAGCTGCGCCGTCGAGCTGGCTCCGATGAGCGCCGAGGTCACCTGCGGCTGCCGCAGCACCCACTGCAGCGCCAGCTGCGCGAGCGACTGGCCGCGCCCCTCGGCGATCCGGTTGAGTTCGCCGGCCCGCCGCCGGTAGGTGTCATCGATCACGTCGGGCGACAGGAACGCGCTGTTCCCGGCTCGCGCGCCGGCCGGGATGCCGGCGAGATACTTGTCCGTGAGCAGCCCCTGCGCCAGCGGCGAGTAGACGACCAGGCCGAACCCGTCCTCCGCGGCCAGCTTGAGCAGGCCGTTGAGCTCGGGCCGGCGATCGAAGATCGAGTAGCGCGGCTGGTGGACCAGCAGCGGCACCCCCGCCTGGCGCAGCAGCCCGGCCGCCTCGTGGGCCCGCTCCGGAGCGTAGTTGGAGATGCCGGCGTAGAGCGCCTTGCCCTGCTGCACGGCGCTGACGAGGGCGCCGACGGTCTCCTCCAGCGGCGTCGTCAGGTCGGGGCTGTGGCTGTAGAAGATGTCGACGTAGTCGGTGCCCAGGTCGCGCAGGCTGTGCTCCAGGGAGGTGAGCAGCGACTTGCGTGAGCCGCCCTTGAGGTGGGGACCGGGGCCGATCGGGTTGCCGGCCTTGGTCGACAGGATCAGCTCGTCCCGGTACGGGGCGAGGTCCCGCCTGAGCACCGTCCCGAAGAACCGCTGCGCGGCTCGGTGCGGCGGGCCGTACCTGTCGGCGTTGTCGAAGTGGGTGACGCCCAGGTCGAAGGCGTGCAGCACGATCTCGCGCTGCGTCTCGTACGGGTGGTCGGTGCCGAAGTTCTGCCACAGGCCGAACGAGACGGCCGGCAGGTCGAGGCCGGAGTTCCCGGCACGCCGATACTCCAGCTTCTCGTAGCGGTCCTCGGCCGCCGCGTAGGTCTTGTCGTAAGCGCCGTAGCTCATGGTGGTCGCTCTTCCTCAATGGGTGGTCGTGGGGTTGCGGCGGAGCGCGGCCGGCTGGAGGGACGGGGTGTCACGGCCGGTGTCGCGCTCGACGAAGTGGGTGCCCGGGTCGACGATCTCGTCGATGCGGTCGAGGATGTCCTCGCTCAGCTCGACGGTGACCGCTTTGAGGTAGGAGTCCAGGTGCTCGATCGTGCGCGGGCCGATGATCACGCTGCTGACCGCCGGGTGGTTGAGCGCGAACGCCAGGGCCAGGTCGACAAGCGTGAGACCGTTGTCCTCCGCGAGCCGGGCCAGCGCGTCGGCCGCGGCCAGCTTGCGCTGGTTGCGTTCGAGGGTGACGTCGAACCGGCCGGGGATGAGGTCGGCGCGCGCCGACTCCGGCTGCTCGCCGCCGACGCGGTACTTCCCGGACAGCCAGCCGGCAGCCAGCGGGCCGTAACCGAGGACGCCGACGCCGTACTTCCGCGCGACGGGGAAGACCTCCCGTTCGGCGGTGCGGACGAGCAGGGAGTACGGCAGCTGCTCGGTGTGCGGGGCGACGAGCCCGTGCCTGTCGGCGAGCCACTGTGCCTCCACGAGCTGGTGCGCGGGGAAGACCGAGGTGCCGTAGTAGAGGATCTTGCCTTGGCGGACCAGGTCGTCGAGCGTCCGCAGCGTCTCCAGCAGGTCGGTCCGGGGGTCGGGCCGGTGCGCCTGGTAGAGGTCGATGTGGTCGGTGCCGAGCCGGCGCAGGCTGTCCTCCACGGCGCGGACGACCCAGCGGCGCGAGTTGCCGGCGCGCCGGGGTTCGTCCCCGATCTGTCCGTGGAACTTGGTGGCCAGGAAGACCTCGTCGCGGCGGCCCTTGATCGCCTTGCCGACGATCTCCTCCGACGCGCCCTGGGCGTAGACGTCGGCGGTGTCGACGGCCGTGACACCGGCGTCGAGGGCGGCCCGGATGATCCTGACGCTCTCGCCCTCCTCCTGCCACCGGCCGAAGTTCATCGTGCCGAGCGTGAGCGGGCTGATCAGGACGCCGGTGCGGCCGAGCGTCCGGTTGACCTTGCTGGTCATGGTTTCCTTTCGGTTTCAGAAGAGCCCGCTCGTCGGCGGGTCCTCGCCGGTCAGGTGGTAGGCGCCCGCCACGGCGGCCTTCCACTGGCGGGGGTTGTGGTTGGCGACCGTGCGGGCGTTGCGCCAGTGCCGGTCGAAGCCGAGGTCGCGGTTGGTGATCGAGCCGCCCGCGACGTCGAACAGCATCTCGGCGGCCCGCAGCGCGGACTCGATGGCGATCACACCGGTCTGCGCCACGGTGACCGCGGCCTCCGCGCCGGCCGCACGCGCCCGGGAACCGGTGAGGCCGCGCAGGCTCTCCACCGCTTCGGCGGCCAACAGCACCGCCGAACGGGCTGCCTGGGCCCGGGCGGCGATCTCGCCCACGGTCTGGCGCACGTACGGGTCGTCGACGCTTTCGGCCGCCGTGCTGTGCTTGATCGGCCGGGCCTTCTCCCGGACGAACCAGATCGCGTCGTCGAGCGCCGCGGCGGCGATGCCCGCCTCGACCGCCGCCAGGTAGAGCTGGGCGAACGAGCCCAGCCACGGGTTGTCCAGCAGGCTGTTGTCGCGGGCCACGACCTCGTCCTCGCGGGCCCGCACGTTCACCAGCAGGGTGGTGCCGCTCGCGGTCAGCCGCTGGCCGACCGCGTCGAAGTCGTCGAGCCGCTCCACGCCCTCGCGGTCCACCGGCACGGTGAAGCCCAGCACCGTCCCGTCCTCGTCCTTGGCCAGCCCGGAGAACCAGGAGGCGTACAGCCCGCCCGTCGAGTAGTACTTCTCGCCGTCGATGACGTATCCGTCGCCGTCACGCCGGATGGTGGTGTTGACCGACCCGTTGGCGCCGCCGGTGCGCTCGTTGGCGGTGCCGGCGAAAAGGTCGCCGTCGCGCAGCCGCCGCAGGGTCACCGCCCGGTTGGGCAGGTCACGCCGGCTCGCCACCTGATTGGCGGTGAGGAAGCTGCTGCGCAGCGCCTGGGCGACGTTGGAGTCGGCGCGGGCGATGGCGATGACCAGGTCGGCCACGTCACGCACCGAGCCGCCGGCGCCGCCGTCCTCCTTGGCGATGCCGATCAGCGTGATCCGCTCGGCGGCGAGCGCCCGGACGTCGTCGAACGCGTACTGGCGGGTGAGCTCGCGCTCGCGTGCGCCCGCGCGCAGGCGCCGCAGGATCGGGGCGACGGCGGCGCGGATGCCGTCTACGGTGTAGTCGGCGCGGCAGGGGGATCCCGCCGCGAGTTCGGGCAGGCCCAGCGCGGCCCTTAGGGTGAGCGGGCGCGGGGTGGGAGACGGCGAGCCGGCGGCGCCCGTCAGCCGTGGCGTCAACGCCCGGATCGCGGTGACCACCGCGTCGGTGCCGCCGGTGGGCACCAGTTCGAACCCGTCCAGCCGGTGCTCGCCGGCCCAGGCGCGGAGCTCGTCGCCGAGAGCCGCGGCGGCCGCCGGGACGGTCGCCGGGTCGTCCAGGGCGACCTCGACCCGGCCGAGCAGCGCGACCTCCCCCCGGGAACGGCCGGCGCGCCGCAGCGTCTCCGTCAGCGCGGCGTCCGCGCCGGCGGCGTGCTCCCGGTCCACCACCACGACGTCCGCGGACTCCGCGACCGCCGTCACGTCGAGGGCGCCGAGGTCCGCGACGACGACCGGGCGTCCCTGCGCCGACGAGGGCCCGTCCAGCGGGCCGGCGACCCGGTAGAAGGCACCCTCGTGGTCGATCGGCCTGATGAGCGCGTCGTCGACGACGACGCCGGCCTCCTGGTCGCCGATCAGCGCCGCGCGCGGGAAGGACTCCCACAGCCGGGTGAGCACGTGGGCGTATTCCGTCCAGCGCCTGACGGGGTCGGCGGCGCCAGGGTCCGGGGCCGTGGCCCGGCTCACCTCGTCGCCCCCGCCCGCCCGCAGCGCGACACCGGCCCGGCCGCCGGTCGCCCGGTCGAGGGAGAGCAGGCGGCGTGCGGCGTTGTACGGCGCGTTGTGCGTCGTCGGGACCTCGGCGACGTAGCCGACGCCGTCGTGGAGGCCGGCGAGGTAGGCGGCCACCACGGTCGGGTCGAGGACGTGGCCCGCGGTCACGCCGTCGAGCAGCCGGATCGCGGTGATCCCGGCCTCCTCGGCCGCGGCCGCGACGACGACGGCGTCGGCGAGCGGCACCGGCGCCGGGCCTTCGGCCGGCCGGGCGGCCGGTTCCCCGACCGCGAGAGCGAGCTGGATGACTGTGCTCATGGAAAGATCACTTTCGGTTGCGGGACAGGTCGTCGCGGGCCGCTCACAGGGCCGCCTCCAGGGGACGGCGCTCGTACGGCCCGGCGGCGGGGAGGCCGAGCCCGAGGTGGTCGCGGAGGGTCGTCCCCTCGTAGTCGGTGCGGAACAGGCCACGACGCCGCAGCTCGGGAACCACGTGGTCGGCGAAGTCGTCGAAGCCGGACGGAAGCACGTCGGGCATCACGTTGAAGCCGTCCGCCGCGCCCGCGCGGAACCACCTCTCGATGTCGTCGGCGATCTGCTCAGGCGTCCCCACGAGGATCCGGTGACCACCGCCGCCGGAGAGCTTCTTCAGCAGCCGGCCGAGCGTCGGCTTCTCCGTGTCGATGATCGTCTTGACGACGCGGTAGAAGGTCTGCGAGCCACCGGCCTCGTCGGGATCGACGAGCAGCTCGGCCGGGATCGGCTCGTCGTCGGACAGCCCGTCGAGGGAGACGCCGAGCTGGCCGGCGAGCCGCTTGCGGGCGTACTCGCCGGGGAGGATCTCGTCCAGCAGCTCACGCCGGGCCCTGGCCTCGGCCTCGGTGCTGCCCACGACGGTGGACAGCCCGGGGAGGACCACGACGTCCTCCGGACGCCGTCCGAACGCGACCGCGCCGTCGCGGATCTCGGCGCGGAACGCGCGGGCGTGGTCGAGATCCTGGTCGGCGGAGAAAATCACCTCACCGACCCGTGAGGCGAGCCGGCGGCCGTCGGCGGAGCCGCCGGCCTGCACCACGACCGGTCGGCCCTGCGGGGAGACGAGCCCAGTCCGGCCCGCCCAGGCGGCGACGACCTGCTCGGTGAACTCGGCGGCGCGGCGGTAGCGCAACGCGTGGCCCGGCTCACCGTCCCGGCCGAAGTTGCGCGCCGCCACCGCCCCCGCCGTGGTCACCACGTTCCAGCCGAAGCGGCCGCCGCTGACGTGGTCAAGGTCGCCGAGGCGGCGCGCCAGCTCGACGGGGTCGTTGTAGGACGACGACAGCGTCCCGATCAGGCCGATCCGCTCGGTCTGCGCGGCGATCCGCGCCAGCACCGTCGTGGGCTCCAGGTTGTTGGCCGTACGGTGCCTGATCTGGGGGTCGAGCGACGGGCCGTCCGCCAGGAAGACCGCGTCGAGCTTGGCCTCCTCGGCCTTCTTCGCGATCGAGGTGTAGTGCTCGATCGTGTAGCTCGCGGTGCCGTCGGTGCCGGGGAACCGCCACGAGCCGCCGAAGACGCCCGCGTTGAGGATGTTGACGTTGAGGTGCAGTCGGCGTGACACGAACGATCTCCTTAGCGTGCGCCGGCGACGGTGAGCCGGATCCCCGGGATCGCCTCCAGCAGTTCCCGGGTGTACTCGTGCCGCGGTGAGCGGAACACCCGCTCGACCGGGCCGGTCTCGATCACGGCGCCGTCCTTCATCACCGAGACGTCGTCGGCGATCAGGCGTACGACGCCGAGGTCATGGGTCACGAACACGTAGCTGAGGCCGTACTCGGCCTGCAGGTCGACCAGCAGCTGCAGGATCTGGGCCTGGACCGACACGTCCAGCGCGCTCACCGCCTCGTCGAGCACCAGGATCCGGGGATTGAGCGCCAGCGCCCGGGCGATCGCGACCCGCTGCCGCTGACCTCCGGAGAGCTGGCTCGGCAGCCGGTGCAGGTGGCTCTCGTCCAGCGCCACCGCCTTCAGCAGCTCGGTCACCCGGGCCGTCCGCTCCCGCCTGCCCGGCACAAGACCGAAGGCGCGCAGCGGCTCGGCGACGATCTCGCTCACCGTGAACCGCGGGTCGAGGGAGGTGAACGGGTTCTGGAACACGAACTGCAGTTCCCGGCGGACCTCCCGCAGCCGCCTGCGGGACAGGCCGGTCAGCTCCCGGTCGCCGAGGTGCACCGTGCCGTGGTCGGGGGAGGTGAAACGGGCCAGGATGCTCGCCAGCGTCGACTTGCCCGCGCCGGACTCGCCGACGATCGCGTGCGTGGTGCCCTCGCGCACCACGAGATCGACGCCGTCCAGCGCCCGCAGCTCACGCCTGTGGCCCCGGCCGCGCAGGCGGTAGGTCTTGGTGAGCTCCCGTGCCCGCAGCACCTCGGGCGCGGAGGCGGGGACCTGGCGGGCGCCCGACGTCGGCTCCAGCCGCCCGGCATGCCGGGCGGGCGCCGCGTCGAGCAGCCGGCGGGTGTAGTCGCCGGCCGTGTTCTCCAGCACCTGCCGGACCGGGCCCTCCTCCACGATCTCGCCGTCGCGCATGACCAGGATCCGGTCCGAGCGGTCGAGCGCGACGCCGAGGTCATGGGTGACCAGGAGGATGCCGATGCCGAGCTCCTCGCGCAGCCGCACGAGGTGATCGAGGATGACCTTCTGGACGGTGACGTCGAGCGCGCTGGTGGGCTCGTCGGCCACGATGATCTTCGGCTTGCCTGCCAGCGCGATCGCGATGAGCGCACGCTGCTTCATGCCGCCGCTGAGCTCGTGGGGATACTGGTGGAACACCCGCTCCGCGTCCTTGAGACCGGCCGTCCGCAGGCTCTCCAGCGCGGCCTGTCTGTGCCGCGCGGCGTCGCGGGCTTCGGGCTCGTTGAACCGGACCGCCTCGACCACCTGCCGTCCGATCTTCTTGACCGGGTTCAGCGACGTGTTGGGGTCCTGGGGGATGAAGCCCACGTAGTTGCCCCGCACCAACGCCATCCGCCGGTCGTTCCACCCCGTGACGTCGACGCCGGAGTAGGCGATCGAACCAGCCCGGATCCGCGCGGATTCCGGAAGCAGGCCGAGCGCGCCCTGAACCAGGGTGCTCTTACCCGAGCCGGACTCCCCGACGAGCGAGACGAACTCGCCCGGCCCGACGTGCAGGCCGGCGCCGCGTACGGCGGGCGTCCACCGGCGCCGTCCCGTCCGGTAGTCGATCACGAGGCCGGTGATCCGCAGCAGCGGGTCCTGCCTCTCCTCGTGTGGGTCGGTCATCGGCGGTGGTCCTTCCGGTAGGAGGTGCTGATGCGGTGGGTGGCGATGACGACGATCGCGAGCGCCACGCCCGGCATGATCGAGGCCCAGGGGTGGACCGCCACATAGTCGCGGCCCTCGGCCACCAGCAGGCCCCACTCCGGCTGCGGCGGGGGCGCGCCGTAGCCGAGGAAGCCGAGCGAGGCGACGGCGAGCACGGCCGTTCCGATCTCCAGCGCCGCCAGCGCGATCACCGAGCTGAGCGAGTTGGGCACCACGTGCCGCAGCATCACGCCCAACCGGCCGACACCGAGGCCGTACGCCGCCCTGACGTAGTCCTGGGTCACGACCGCGAGCACCTGGGCTCTCATCACCCGCGCGAACGACGCGATGGAGGAGATGCCGACCGCCAGGGCGATGTTCTGCGTGGAGTAGCCGAGGACCGAGACCACCACCATCGCGAGCAGCAGGCTGGGGATCGCCAGGAACACGTCGACCACCCGCATGACGACGGTGTCCACGATCCCCCCGGCGAAGCCGGCGACAAGCCCCACGAGCGTGCCGACGCCGAAGGCGATGAGGACGGCCAGCAGGGTCGCGGTCAGGGTGGTCTGCGCGCCGTACACGCTGCGGGCGAACAGGTCGCGGCCCAGCCGGTCGGTGCCGAACCAGTGCTCCGCGCTCGGCGGCACGAAACTCGCGGCGGCGTCGCCGTCGTAGGGGCCGTACGAGGTGAACAGGCCGGGCACGATCGCCCAGCCGATCACGACCAGCACGATGATCCACGAGGCCACGAGGATCGGCTGCCGTGCGAGCCCGCCGAGGTGCCTGGCGAGCGGGCGGGCGAAGCCGGGCCGGCGGCCCGCCGCGAACGCGTCGAGTTCGACGGTCATCACATCCTCCTCACGCCGCCGCCCGGCTCAGCCGACGGCGAGCGTGGCCCGCAGCCGCGGGTCCAGCAGCGGGTAGATCAGGTCGACGATGAGGTTGATCAGCGCGAAGCCGGCCGCCACGAGCACGACGATCCCCTGCACGAGCGGGACGTCCAGCGTGTTGATCGCGGCCTGCGTCATCCGGCCGACGCCCTGGCGGGCGAAGACGGTCTCGGTGATGACCGAGCCGGCGATCAGGTTGCCGAAGGTGATGCCGGCGATGGTGAGCGCCGGCAGGCTGGCGTTGCGGAAGACGTCGCGGACGACGATGCCGCCGCGGGTGGCCCCCTTCGCCCAGCTCGTCGTGACGTAGCCGGAGCGGAACTCGGTCGCGAAGCTGCGGACGAGGAGTTGCGCGATCGGACCGGACACCGGGATGGCCAGTGTGATCAGCGGTAGGACGAGGCTCTCCACGCCCCTGTCGCCGAAGGCCGGGAACCAGCCGAGCCGGAACGAGAAGACCTGCAGCATCAGGACACCGGAGAGGAAGACCGGCACCGAGACCGCGCCCGACGGCAGCGCCTCGACGAGGTTCCGCACCCACGCACGGCGGGCCGAGGTGGCGGCGAGCGCGATCACGAAGGCGATGAGCAGCGCCAGTGCGAGGGCGCCGGCCGCGAGGACGAGGGTGCTCGGCAGCACGTCGAGGATCGTGGCGACGACCGGCCGCCCCGACTGCACCGAGGTGCCGAAGTCTCCGGTCAGCGCGTGTCCCAGCCGGGCCAGGTACTGCAGGAGCACCGGCCTGTCGAAGCCGTAGTTCGCCGCCATCTGCTCGCGGACCTCCGGTGGCACGGTGTTGATCTCGGCGGGGTCGAAGAGCAGGTCCACCGGGTCGGCCGGCAGCACGAACAGCAGGACGAAGGTGAGGGTGAACGCGGCCCAGACCACGAACAGGGCCCGGCCGATCTTCAGCGCGAGGTAGCGCAGCACGACGTTCCTTCCACGAGAGCGGGCGGGCGGTCGCCGGGCACGCGGGCGAGGCGACCGCCGGCCGTCACTTCCCGTTGCTCTTCCAGGTGTCCACGAAGTGGTTGCGGGACTGGGCGTCGAAGATGATCCCGTGGACGTGGTCCGCGTGGGCGATCACCTGCGATGGGTTGTAGACCGGGTTCACCAGCGCGTACTTCTCCAGCAGGAGGTCCTGCGCCGCCTTGGCGTACTGCTTGCGCGTGGCCGGGTCGAGGGTGAGCTCCAGCTTGCCCAGGGTCTTCGCGACCTCGTCCACGTCGATCCCGGGAGAGTCCTTCGTGACGAACGAGCCGTTGCCGAGTGCCGGGCCGTACTGGAGGTTGAGGACCGCGGGGTCGTTGCGCGAGCGGTTGGCCGCGGTGATGTTCCAGTCGGTCTTCGCCTTGGCCACGTTGGCCGTGTAGTCCGGGATCGGGACGACGGTGAGCCGCAGGTCGATGCCGATCTTCTTCAGGTCCTGCTGGATCGACTCGTACGCCGGCTTGTTCACCACCAGGTTGCTGATGCCGAGCAGCTTGACCACGAGCTTCTCGCCGTCCTTGACCCGGATGCCGTCCGGGCCCTCCTTCCAGCCGGCCTCGTCGAGGAGGCGCCTGGCCTTCTCGGGGTCGTACCTGAGCACCGAGCCGCTGTAGTCCGCGTATCCGGGGACCGACGGGGCGAGGACGGACGTCGCGACGGAGTAGGAGTCGGTGAGCACGGTCTTCTTGATCGCCTCACGGTTCCAGCCGAGCTGGATCGCCCTGCGTACCGCGATGTCGTCGGTCGGGAACAGCTGGGAGTTGAAGTTGAAGAAGATGGCGGTGCCGGAGACGCCCCTGTGGATGATCCTGAAGCCCTGGTCGGCCAGGGGCTTCTCGTCCGTGGTGCCCACGTCGAGCGTGGCGTCGACGGCGCCGGACGTGAGCGAGCCGGTCCGGACGCTCGCTTCCGGGATCGTGTTGAACACGATCCTGTCGAGGTAGGCCTCGCCCTTGTGCCTGAGCGCCGGCGGCGACCAGTTGTAGCCCTTGCGCCTGACGAGGACGGTCTTGACCTGCGGCTGCCACGACTCGTACACGAAGGGACCGGTGCCGATCACCTTCTTCGGGTCCGTCCGCTCCTCCGCGCTGAGCTTCAGCGTCGACAACGACAGGAAGCCGGGCTGCGCGTTGGCGGTGAAGGATGAGGCCTGCAGGAAGCTCGCGAGCGGTTTCCTGAAGCGGACGACGGCGGTGTACGGATCCGGGGTCAGCGTCTCGATGTAGCCGGGCAGCAGGACGGCGCCGTTGGGGTTGATCCCCAGCTTCTCGTCGCCGTGCACGTACTGGTCGAAGTTGGCCTTGACCACTTGGGAGTCGAACGGGCTGCCGTCGCTGAAGGTGACGTCCTCGCGCAGGTGGAAGGTGAACTCGGTGAGGTCCTTGGTGTACTCCCACGACTGCGCGAGCCACGGGGTGATCTCACCGGTGTCCGGGTCCTGCCAGGTCAGCTTGTCGGTGACGTTGTTGCCGATGAGCGACTCGGCGTAGTTGGTGCCCCACTGCGGGTCCGGGCTGCGTTGGTAGTCGATGAGGGCGAACTGCAGCGTCCCGCCGCGGACGGGTGCGGCGGCGGCTGCGGCCTCGCCGGTGGAGCGGTCACCGCGGGTGAGGGCGAACCCGCTCGCGGCGACCAGGAGGACGCCGACGGCGACGGCGCCGGCCACCCAGGGCCACCTCCTGCGCCTCGGGGTGGCGAGTTCGATCGCACTGCGAAGGTCGGACATGAACGTTCCTTGTGCTCGTAGGGCACGCGACAGGCGGCACGGGGGAGAGGGAGGGGGACGCGCACCGTCCCGGTGCGCGGGTGCGGATGGCTCGGGGCCATGACGACGTGCGGCCTCGCCGCCGACGCGGGCACTTACCCGAGAACGGCGAGAGAGCCCGTCAGCGCTGACACAGCGCGCCGGCGAAGAACGCGAAGTCGATCTCGCGTCTGGAGTGCCGCAGCAACCCGATCACGAACTACACTTTACCTACATGAAGAGTGGGTTTTAATAGTGATGTGAGTCACAGACCCCAATCCCCCGCGTCGCCGACCGAAACGGACAGGAAGACCCGCCGATGAGCCTCCAGTTCCTCTGGTACATCCCCAACCAGATCCAGCCCGGGCACCGCGGCGACGACGTCGTCGAGAACCACAACAGTCTGGAGAGCCTCACCAGCCATGCCAGAACCCTGGAGGAGCATGGGTGGAGCGGGGCGCTCATCGGCACCGGCTGGGGGCGTCCCGACACCTTCACGGTCGCCGCCGCGCTGGCCGCGCGGACGACGACTTTCCAGCCGCTGATCGCGATCCGGCCGGGCTACTGGCATCCGGCCAACTTCGCCTCCGCCGCCGCGACCCTGGACCATCTCACCGGGGGGCGGGTGATGGTCAACGTCGTTTCGGGCAAGGACAATCTGGCGGCGTACGGTGACAGCGAGGGCGACCAGGCCCACCGCTACGCCCGCACCAGGGAGTTCATGCGGATCGTGCGCCGGCTGTGGACCGAGGAGAACGTCACCTACCACGGCGATCACTTCAGCGTCACCGGCTCCACCGTGGTGCCGCGCCCGGTCGTCCGGGGCGAACGCAGGAACCCCCGGCTCTACTTCGGCGGCGCCTCCGAGGCCGCGGAGAGGGTGGCCGCCACCGAGGCCGACGTGCAGCTCTTCTGGGGCGAGCCGCTCGACGGCGTCGCCGAGCGGATCGCGCGGCTCAGGCGGCTCGGCGAGAAGCTCGGGCGCGAGCACCCTCCGCTGGAGTTCGGGCTGCGTGTCACCACGCTGGTGCGGGACACCACCGAACAGGCCTGGGCCGACGCCGAAGCCAAGGTCGCGGAGATGGCGAAGGGCGCCATCTCCCGCGACCCGAACCGGCACGCCGCCGTCGGCCAGCAGCGACTGCTTGAGCTCGCCGCGCGGGGCGAGGTGCTCGACGACAACCTCTACACCACGCCCGGCAGGTTCGGCGGGGGCGGCGCCGGCACCACATGGCTGGTCGGCTCGGCCGAGGACGTGGCGAAGTCGCTGCGCAAGTACGAAGCCCTCGGCGTCACCCACTTCGTGCTCTCCGACACCCCCTATCTGCCGGAGATCAAGCGCCAGGGAGAACGGCTTCTCCCCCTGCTGACCACCGCGGCCGGTCTTCCCGCCTGACAGGCGGGGTGCCGACGGGGACGTCTCCGGTTCCGCGCCCCGGCCGCCGTCTACGAGCCGCGCAGGTGCCTCAGCAGGCGGTCGAGAGGCCAGGTGTTCACCACGTCGTCCGGGGTGAGCCAGGCCCGCTGCGCGATGCCCACGCCGAACCTCTGGTGGGCCAGATGCGGGACGGCGTGGGAGTCGCTGTCGATGGAGAACTTCACGCCGTGGTGGCGCGCGAGCCGTACCAGGTCGGAGGGCAGGTCGGACCGGTCGGGATAGGAGTCGATCTCCATGATCGTGCCGGTCCTGGCGGCGGCGCGGAACACCGCGTCCCAGTCGGCGTCCACCGGCGGCCGCTTGCCGATCTTCCGCGTCGTGGGGTGGCCGATGACGTGGACGTGCGGGTTCTCGCACGCCGCGATGAAACGGCGGGTCATCTCCTCCCGCGACTGGGTGAAGTGCGAGTGCACCGACGCCACGCAGACGTCGAACTCGGCCAGCACCTCGGCCGGCCAGTCCACCTCGCCGTCCGGGGCGATGTTCAGCTCGCTGCCGTGCAGCAGCCGCATGTCCGGGTAACTCGCCTGCAACTCGGCGATGCGGGCGCGCTGGGCGAGGGCCTTGTCGAGGGTCATCCGCTGCATGACCAGGTCGGGCGCGTGGTCGGTCACGGCGTAGTAGGAGTAGCCGCGCATCGCGGCGGCGGCGGCCATGTCCTCCAGTGAGGCGATCCCGTCGGTGAGGTCGGTGTGGGTGTGCAGGTCGCCCCGCAGGTCGTGCAGCTCCACCAGGCGCGGCAGCTCACCCCGCAGCGCGGCCTCCACCTCGCCGCCGTCCTCGCGCAGCGTGGGAGGCACCCACTGCATGCCGAGCGCCTGGTAGATCTCCTCCTCGGTCTCCGACGCGATGAGGCGGTCGCCGTCGAACAGGCCGTACTCCGACAGCTTCCAGCCCTTCCTGACCGCCATCTCCCGGATGCGGACGTTGTGCTCCTTGCTGCCGGTGAAGTAGATCATGGCCGCGCCCCACGACTCGGCGGGGACGAGCCGCAGGTCGACCTGCAGGCCGCGGTCGGTCCGCACCGAGGTCTTCCGCTCGCCCTTGGCGACGACCTCGGTGACGTACGGCTGCCGCGCGAACAGCTCCATCAGGCCGGGGTCGCCGACGGCGAGGACGTCGATGTCGCCGATCGTCTCGCTCATCCGGCGCAGCGACCCGGCGAAAGCGATCCGGTCGGCGGGCAGCGAGGCGATGACCCGCTCGGCCAGGTCGGCCGCGACGCCGAGGTGGACCCGGTCGCCCGACCGCTCCATGTGCTCGATGCCCCTGAGCAGGTTGTCCTCCGTCTTGGCGCCGAAGCCGCGCAGGCCCTTCAGACGGCCGGCCCGGATCGCGTCGGCCAGCGCGGCGGGGGAGTCGATGCCGAGCTCCTGGAACAGGAACACCGCCTTCTTCGGGCCGAGCGAGGGAATCCGGGTCAGCCTGCGCACCCCCTCGGGCACCCGGCCGCGCAGGTCGTCGAGCTGCCGGAAGCTGCCGCGCTCCAGGAACTCCTCGACCTTCTTCGCGATCGCCTCGCCCACGCCCGGGATCGACCGCACGTCGATCTCCCCGCCGAGATCATCGGGAAACCCCGCGATGGCCTTGGCCGCCTTCTGGTAGCTGCGCACGCGGAAGGCGTCCCCGCCGTTCAGCGCGAAAAGCTCGGCATACTCCTGCAGCGCCGCGGCTGCCTCGTCATTGGCCCGTCCCATGCCTCTCAGGGTAGGAGAAGCGGCAGCGCGCGTTCGAACGAACGGATCCAGTACGGCCAGGTGTGGGTGCCGTTTCCGTAGAAATCCGTCGTCACCTTCACCCCGGCCTTCTTCGCGGCCCTGGCGAAGTTCAGGTTCTGTCGCATGATCGCGGCCTCGGTGGCATCGGTCCGCCCGCCGCCCCGGTCCAGGGGACCGGGCTCTCCGTCGCCGGAGGACACGTAGAGGCGCACGTCCTTCAGCCGCCCGGCCAGGTCGGCGGGATTGTGCTCCGGCCAGGCGCTCGGGTCGCCCCACAGGTCCTCGGTGTCCACGCCGTTGTCCGCCATGAACGACCGGAATCCGGCGGCGTCGGCGCGGGTGTCGAGCACCCCGGAGAACGACGCCGCGGCCTCGAACACGCCCGGATGCCGGGCCGCGTAGTCGAACGCGCCGTGGCCGCCCATGGAGAAACCGGCGATCGCGCGGCGCGTGCCGACGCCGTAACGCGGCTCGACCAGGCGGGGCACCTCGGTCATGTGGAACGTCTCCCAGGCGGGGCCGTCACGCCAGTCGGCGTACCAGCCCATCGAGCCGCCCTCGGGAACGATGACGACCGCGTCGAGGCCGGCGGTGAGCCGGGCCACCTCGCCCGTCTCGAGCCAGTCCCAGCCGCCGCTGGCGCAGCAGCCGTGCAGCAGGTACAGCGCGCGCCAGCCGGTGGAGCCCGGCTTCCAGGCCGCGGGCCTCAGCACCCACACCGAGCGCGGCCCGCCCGTGGCCGGGGAGTCGATCACGAGCCTGTCCGTGCGCCCGTCCACGGCCTCCTGCGAGACGACCGTGGCCGGGGATCGGACGGTGGGCGGCGTCGCGGACTCGGCGGTGCTCTGGCAGCCGGTCACCATGACGACGAGGACGAGCCACGTCAGGATCTTCTTCACACGGAGCTGAATGACATACCGATCAACCGCCGTCAACCCCGGAAAAGGGCTTCGCGTAGGCGAAAAGCCCGCGCGGCGGCGGGACCGGTCGCTCGAACACCCGGACCTGGAAGAACTCGCCCCACCCAGGGTCCGGCGCCGTCACGCCGTACGTCTCGGAGCGCTCGAAGCCGAAGCGCGCGTAATAGGCGGGGCTGCCGACCAGCGCGACCAGCGGCTCGCCGAGCGCCTCGGCCGCCCCGAGCACGGCGTGCACGAGCGCCGAGCCCACGCCCCGCCGCTGGTGGGCGGGGTGCACGGCCAGCGGGCCGAGTCCCAGCGCGGGGACCGTCCCCACGTGGGCCCTCGTGCAGACGACGTGACCCGCGATCCCGCCGTCCGGCGCCGGTGCGACGAGCGACAGCTCCGGCAGCCAGCCGGGGTCGGTGCGCAGCTCGTCGAGCAACGTCACCTCGACCGGCAGCCCGTCCGGCCGGTCGGGATGGCGGGCCGCCTCGTAGGGCGCGAAGGCGGCGGCGACGACCGCGCGGACGGCCTCGACGTCTGCGGGGTTCTCCCGTCGGATCAGCATCCGTTCAGCCTGCCGCCCGTTGCCCCTGGCGGGCAACGGATTAAGGGGAGGCGGGCGGTGGCACTACCCTGCCAGGGTGAGCGTGGATGTGTCCGTGGTGGTCCGCTACCGCAAGGCCGTGACGTACGGCGTGAACGCGCTGCTCGGGGCGCTGGAGACCGCGAAGGCCGAGTGCGACCTGCGGCTCGGGACCACCCCCGAGGAGACCGCGGAGCACATCGCGGCCAGCCCCGCGGACCGCGTCCTGGTCCTCTGGTCGTTCTACTCGCCCGACGCCGAGGCGATGGCCGCCGAGCTGGCCGCCGTACGGGCCCTCGCCGACGACCCCCGTGTCCTGCACATCGCCGGCGGGGTGCACGCCACCGCCGAGCCGCAGCAGGTCATCGACGCCGGCTGGGATCTCGCCGCGATAGGCGAGGGCGAGCCGACGATCGTCGCCCTGGTCGAGGCGCTGCGCGCGGACCGGCCGCTCACCACCGTGCCAGGGCTGGCGGTGCGCGACGGCGACGGCATGGCGCTGCGCACGCCGCCGGCCCCGCAGCTGCCGCTGGACGCCTTCCCGTCCTTTCCCGACCGGCGCCGCCACTTCGGGCCCATCGAGATCACGAGGGGCTGCTCCTACACGTGCCGCTTCTGCCAGACGCCCTTCATGTTCGGCGGCAAATTCCGGCACCGCGGCGTGGACAGCGTGCGTGAGCACGTCCGCCGGATGGCCGCCCACGGCCCGCGCGACGTCCGCTTCATCACCCCCACCTCCCTCTCGTACGGCACGCAGGGGCCGGAGCCCGCGCTGGACGCCGTCGAGGAGCTGCTGGCGGGCGTGAAAGAGGAACTGCCCGCGAACGGACGGGTGTTCTTCGGCAGCTTCCCCTCCGAGATCCGTCCCGAGCACGTGACGCCGGAGGCGATGCGGCTGCTCAAGCGCTACGTGGCGAACGACAACATCATCATCGGAGCGCAGTCGGGCTCCGATCGCGTGCTGGCCGCGGCCGGTCGCGGGCACAGCAGCGGGCCGGTCCGCGACGCCGTGCGGATCGCCGTGGAACACGGCTTCCGCCCGAACGTCGACTTCATCTTCGGGCTGCCCGGCGAATCGCCGGAGGACCAGGACGCGTCCCTGCGGCTCGCCGCCGACCTCGCCGATCTCGGGGCGCGCATCCACACCCACACGTTCATGCCGCTGCCCGGCACGCCGTGGCGGGACGCCGAGCCCGCGTTCATCCCGCTGGCCACGATGCGTGAGCTGGACCGGCTCGCGCAGCGCGGCGACGCCTACGGGCACTGGCGCAAGCAGGCCGAGCACGCGGCGCGGCTGGCCGAGACCGCCAAGGCCTATCCGCGCCGCGCCCGGCGCCGCCGTACCACCGACCGCTGACGCCGAGGAGCCGCCGACCCGTGGTCGCGATCGCTCCGCCCTAGAACTGCTGCGGCCGGGCCTGGTACGGCTCCGCCAGGAAAGCGATCTCCTCCTCGGTGAGCTTCAGCTCGACCGCGGCGAGCGCGTCGTCCACGTGGCGCTCCTTGGTCGCGCCGACGATCGGAGCGGTCACGCCCGGGCGGCTGAGCAGCCACGCGAGGGAGAGGGTCGCGGGGGAGACGCCCCGCTCCTCGGCGGTGCGCGCCACCCGCTCAAGGATCGCCTCGTCGGCGGGCCCGCCGTACAGCTGCTCCTGCCTGGCGCCGTCGCCGACCTGCCGTACGGTGTCGGCGGGCTTGCCCGCGCGGGCGAGCAGGCCGCGCGCGAGCGGGCTCCACGGGATGAGCCCCACTCCCTGGTCGAGGCACTGCGGGATCATCTCCCGCTCCTCCTCGCGGTGCAGCAGGTTGTAGTGGTTCTGCATGGAGACGAACCGGGTCCAGCCGTGCTTGTCCGCGGTGTGCTGGGCCTTGGCGAACTGCCACGCCCACATGCTGGAGGCGCCGATGTAGCGGGCCTTGCCGGCCCTGACGATGTCGTGGAGGGCCTCCATGGTCTCCTCGATCGGCGTCTCGTCGTCCCAGCGGTGGATCTGGTACAGGTCGATGTAGTCGGTGCCGAGGCGGGCGAGCGAGGCGTCGATGGCCGACATGACGTGCTTGCGGGACAGGCCGTAGTCATTGCGGCCCTCGCCCATCGGGAAGTAGACCTTGGTGGCCAGCACGTAGTCCTCGCGCCGGGGGAAGATCTTGCGCAGCAGCCGTCCGGTGACCTCCTCGCTGACGCCGCCCGAGTAGACGTCGGCGGTGTCGAAGAAGGTCACGCCGCCCTCGGCCGCCTTGCGCACGATGGGCTCGGCCTGCTCCTCGTCCAGGACCCAGCCGCCCCATTTGGCCGGCTCGCCGTAGCTCATCATGCCCAGGCAGATCCTGCTGACCTTCATACCGGTGGTGCCAAGTCGTCGATACTCCATGCAAGCACCCTATTTCCGCCAACCCGCCCATCGCGCGGCCGGGTGGGCGAGGCCAGCTCCTTGATCTTTGCGGCACCATTGGACCATGGCCAATCTGGTTGTGGAGATTCACGTTCCGCTGCATGAGACCGAGACACTTTCGGAGACCACCTATGCCTTCCCGTGGATCGACGAGATCGACGAGTTTCTGTTCGAGGTAGAGGAGCAAGGGAAGGCGGAGGTCTTCGACGACGGCGAGGAGTTCGGGGACGTGTATGTCTTCTTCATCGCGGGTGCGGATGAAGACACGCTTCTGAATATCGCTTCGCGCGCGGCGACACTGAATGGGGTGCCCCGCGGTGCCTTCGCCATGGTCACGGATGATGAGGCCGGGGAGTTCGGTGTGGGGCGCCGGGTGGACCTGCCTTTGCCCTGATCCGCCCACGTACACGCGGGCTTCCCGCCGAAGGCGACTTGACCTCTGCAACTGCGATCGGGAAATCCATCTTGCTCATGAAACGCTAATGAAAGGATTAATCGGCTATCGTGATCCCTTTTTGGCGTGCGGTGCATGACAGAATCCAGTGACACCAGTAAGAGGGAAAGCCGACCGGACCATCTGGACCGGCGTCAGGTGCTGGGAATGGGCGGCGTGGCCGCCGCCGGCGTCGCCCTGGGCGCGTCGGGGCTGCTCGGCGGCACGGCGCACGCGGCCCCCGGCCCACCAGGAGTGGCGGGCCCTCGGCCTCGCCTTCGGCCACCGGAACGCCCGGTCCCTCCGTCTGCACCCTGACGAAGGAGATGACGCAGGGGCCGTACTACCTGGACGTGGAACGTATCCGCGACGACATCACCGAAGGCAAGCCGGGGGTGCCGTTCATGCGCACCCACCCGCGCAGCGCCTCGCGGTGAACGCCGAGCTGGTCGGCTACCCGGGCGATCGCGCCGGGGCGCCGCCGGTCTGCCGGCGGACCTCAAAGACCATGCGCACCGCGCGCTCACGAAGCTCTTGGGGGTACTTCCTCGGGGCTGGCATCGTGTCGCGATTCTCCCTTCCGCCAGCAGATGATGCTGGCTTCAGGGTGATGTTCACCGGCTTTCATGGAGTCACTTTGGTTGACTGGCATGCCTGAACCCCGAGAGAGGTCAGCATGCCGAGGAGCTATCCCCCCGAGTT
>NZ_JBEYWW010000016.1:0-204711 GCF_040644635.1 Microbispora sp. NPDC046933
GTACGGGGCGTCGGGTTTTCGCGGGGGTTGGATGGCGGCGACGGCCCCGACGTCTACTGGGTAGACCGCCCGGGGCGATGGCGCACCCCGGGCGGCGGGTCTTACGGCTTCACCTCCAGGGTGAGGGTGGTGGTCGACGGCCGGAAGCGGGCGTCGCCGGAGTAGGAGACGGTGAGCTCGTGCGTGCCGGCCGGCAGGTCGAGGCCGAGCTCGGTCTTGCCCTGGCCACCGGGGTTGAGCGTGCCCTCGCCGAGGATCGTCGCGCCCTCGGACACGGTCACCTCACCGGTCGCGCCCTCGGGGTCCACGCTGTAGTGGACCTGGACCTTCTTGCCCTGCTTCACCTGCTTGGGCGAGGCGTGGGCGGTGACGCTGGTGTCGGCCCGGGTGTCCTTGCCGAGACGGATGAACGTCACCGAGCGGGCGGGGAAGTCGTAGGTGAACGACTCGGAGAAGCCGCTCACCTCCCGCTCGACAGGCGCGATCTTCGTAGGTTCGGCGAGCGAGTTCACGGCGGCGGGGTCGCCGGTCAGCGAGGTGACGACGGCCTTCGGGGCGATCTTGGCGTCGCCGAGGTCGACCGTGCTGCGCACGGCGGTGTCCTGGACGTTGACGGCCTTGATCACCACGTCGCCGGTGTCGCTGTCCTTGGAGACCACCTGGTAGAGCGGTTCGACGGAGGCGTTGTCGGTGAAGTCGTTGATCTTCTGGCCGTCCAGCCACGTGGTGATGTGGCGACCGGAGACCTGGATCTTGATCTTGTAGTCACGGCCGGTCTGGACGGTCGTGCTGGAGGTCGCGATCGACGACTTGGAGCCGTTCGTCGCCTTCTCGACGGCCGACTGGGTGTTGTTCCAGCCGCCGATGTTCCACCAGTAGAAGTTGCCGGTGTCCTTCGCGCCGAACATCACCAGGAAGCCCTCGGCGCCGCCGGTCTTGCGGGCGGTGACCTCCAGCGTGTAGTTGGACCAGTCCGTCGAGCCGGCCGTGGACCGGGCGTCGGTCACGTTGGCCGTCTGGACGTACGCGCCGTCCTGCACCGCCCACGTTCCCTGGCCAGGGGTCCACTTGCCCGTACCGTTCGAGAAGTCGTCACTGAACAGGACCGTGCCGTCGGCCCCGGTCACCTTGACGTCGTCGTAGCGGACCTGGGTGCTCCACGAGCCGAGGCCGATGGCGCCCTTGATGTCGTCCACCGGCAGCGGGCTCGCCTTGTACGTGCTCGGCAGCACGGTGTCGCCCACGTTGCGGGAGAACAGGCGCTGCACGTAGTAGCTGGGCGAGCCGTAGACCTGGTCGTTGTCGAACCAGATGAGGTCCGGCGCCCAGTTGACGTAGTCGACGTTGGACAGCAGCGGCGCGTACGACGCCAGCTCGACGACGTCGGAGTTGCGCTCGATGCCGGTCAGGTACGACGCCTCGGTCAGCGCGTTCCAGTACGTGTTGCCCTTCGAGGCGTACTCGCCGACGAACACGTGCGGGCCGCTGCGGTCGTAGGTGTCGTACCGGTGGTTGTTGGCCAGGAACCAGCTCGGGTCGTTGTAGTAGTGCTCGTCGACCAGGTCGGCCTTCTGGTCACGCGCGAACTGCCACATGCGGTCGAACCAGCTGCCCTGGGACGTCTGGCCGGCGTTCGAGAGGATCTTGACGTTCGGGTACTTGGCCCGGACCGCGTTCGCGAACTTGGGGTAGTTCGTGAAGAACTCGTTGTAGATCTCCTCGTTGCCGAGGCCGATGTACTTCAGGTCGAACGGCTTGGGGTGGCCCATGGCGGCCCGCTTGGCGCCCCAGGTGGAGTCGGCAGGGCCGTTGGCGAACTCGATGAGGTCGAGCGTGTCCTGGACCCACCGCTGGAGCTTGGCCTCGTCGGTCAGCGGCCGGTTCTCGTTGCAGCCGTTGACGCCCACCGACAGCACCGGCAGCGGCTCGGCGCCGATGTCCTCGGCGAACTGGAAGTACTCGTAGTAGCCGATGCCGTACGTCTGGTTGTAGCCCCAGAAGTTGAAGTTGGTCGGCCGCTCCTCGACCGGGCCGAGCGTCTCCTTCCACTGGTAGATGCGGCGCCGGTCCTGGTTGAGCGAGTACGGGTCGTAGGTGCCGACGTTGGTCACGCAGCCGCCGGGGAAGCGCAGGAACCGCGGCTTGAGCGCGGCGATCGTCTCGGCGATGTCCTTGCGCATGCCGTTCTGACGGCCCTTGAAGGTGTCCTCCGGGAACAGCGAGATCATGTCGAGGTCGACCCGGCCGGTGCCGCCGGCCAGCACGACCAGGCGTGCCGCGTCGGTGGTCTCGCTCGCGGTGATCGTGGCGGTGTACTTCTTCCAGTCGGCCGACTGCGCGTCGATCGTGGCGGTGCCGTACACCTTCGAACCGTCGGCGTTCTCGATCGTCGCGGTGATCGGGCCGCCGCTGGTGCGCCGGGCGAACAGCGACAGGTCGTAGGTCTTGCCGGCCTGGACCGCGATGCCCTTGTTGAAGCCGGTGTTGCTCACGCCGAAACCGGTGCCCGGGCTGGTGATGTCCAGCCGCAGGAAGTTGCGGTTGTTGCTGTTCAGCGGCTGGTCGCCGGACACGGCGGCCGTGCCGGCCGCGCCGCCGCGCCCGACCCTGGTCCACGCGGTGAGGCCGTTGTAGCTGCGGTTGTCGACCGAGTTGAACTCGAAGGACCGGTTCTGCACGAGCTCGGCGTACAGGCCGCCGTCGGCCGCGTGGTTGATGTCCTCGTAGAAGATGCCGTACAGGTTGGGGCTGACCTTGGTGCCGGCGGAGGCGGTGTCCACCTTCAGCGCGCCGACGTCCTTGGCGTACCCCTCGACCTGGAACTTCGTACCCTTCGCCGTGGCGACGAGCCTGCCGTCGCTCACCGCGACCTGCTTGTCTCCGGCGGAGAGGTACACCTTGCCGCCGCCCGCGTCGCGGAGTTGGAACGCTCCCGGCGTGGAGCCGAGGCGCAGCGTCGAGTCGTCGGCGACCCGCACGTAGTCCTTGCCGTTCAGCTCCTTGAGCCACATCGTGCCGTCGCCCTTGTCCTCGGCGGTGACCGCGAGGCTCGTCATGCCCTGGGCGTCGGAGGCGACCACCTGCCCGTCCTTGGCGACCGACAGGTACGGCGCGGAGCCGGCCGCGCGCAGCGTGAACGCGCCGGACGGCACGACCGTCCTGCCCGGGGCCGCCTTGACCGCGAAGTAGTCGAAGTCGGCCGCGATCGGTGTGCCGTTCTGCGCGGACAGCGCGAACAGGCCGACCTGCTTGATGTTCAGTGCGGCGGTCACCTTGGACGCCTGCACCCAGGCGGAGCCGTCCCAGTAGGACGAGGTGAACTCGTTGCCCGCCCTGGTCAGCTTCAGAATCTCTCCGGTCGAGCCGGAGCGGCTCGCGAAGGACGCGTTGAAGGCCGCCTTCACCTCGGTGTCGGTCTCGATGACGTTGCCCCCGGACGAGCCGACGTGCGCGAGACCGGCGCGGACGTAGTTGTCCCAGTCCTGCCAGGCGAAGATACCGGCGCTCTGGTAGTCCAGCGCGACCGGGGCGCTGAACTTCGTGACGACCTCGAAGTCCCCGGCGGGGACGTCCATGAGGAAGATGTTCTTGGCCGAGTTGTCGGTCTGGTAGGTGTCGCCCTTCAGCGAGTGGATCCGCAGGCTGCCGGGCTGCTCGCTCAGGGACCACTGGGTGTTGTCGGGGTTGAGAACCTGCCAGTCGGGACCGAGCGCGGCGGCGTCGAACTGGTCGACGGCCGCGCCGGCGGGGATCGGGTCGGCGGTCTCGGCCTGAGCCGGCGTGGTGGAGAGCACGCCGCCCACCACACCGCTCACCATGGCCGCCGACAAGGCCAGTGACCAGGCCTTTCTGCTCATTCGGGGGGCTCCTCCGGTTTCTGTTAGCGTTAACATCACGAGATGGTCGCGAAGTGAGCGCTAACAAGCTGGATTCGGCCACCAGTTAAGAGCCACAAGGCATGTCCGTCAATAGGGCGTTAACGCGATGTTTCGGCGTAACCGGACCGTAATCGGCCACCACCTTGACGGGGGGTCGTGTTAACGCTCACAGTCTTCCCAAGCAGATGAGAGGAGCGCCAGTGGGACCCAACGTCGACCGCCGCCCGCCCGTCATGGCCGACGTGGCCAGGCTGGCCGGAGTGTCGCACCAGACGGTCTCGCGGGTGCTCAACGACCATCCGAACGTCCGCGCCGAGACCCGCACCCGGGTCCTGCGGGCCATCGACCAGCTCGGTTACCGCCGCAACCTCGTCGCCCGGGCCCTGGTCACCAAGCACTCGCGCACGCTGGGCGTGGTCAGCTTCGACACGACGCTGTACGGCCCGGCGAGCACGGTATACGGAATCGAGCAGGCCGCGAGGGACGCGGGCTACTTCGTGAGCATCGTGAGCCTGCGGACCATCGACAGGGCCGGCGTGAACGACGCGATCGGCTACCTCGCCGAGCAGGGGGTGGACGGCATCGTCGTCGTCGCTCCGCAGCGCTCGGCGGCCCGGGCGCTCGACGACCTGCCGGCGGGCATGCCCGCCGTGGCCGTCGAGGGCTGGCACCAGGGCGAGGTCTCCGTGGTGAGCGTCGACCAGGTCGAGGGCGCCAGGCTGGCGACCTCGCACCTGCTCGAACTCGGGCACGAGACCGTCTGGCACGTCAGCGGCCCGGCGGACTGGCTGGAGGCCGAGGGCCGGATCGAGGGCTGGCGCGCGGTGCTGACCGCCGCGGGGCGGCCCATCCCCGGCATGCTGACCGGCGACTGGAGCCCGCGATCGGGTTACCACGCCGGAAAGGAGCTCGCCGCCATGGCCGGCGACGTCACCGCGGTGTTCGTCGCCAACGACCAGATGGCGCTCGGCCTCCTGCGCGCGTTCACGGAGGAGGGGGTGAAAGTCCCCGAGCAGATCAGCATCGTGGGCTTCGACGACATCCCTGAGTCGGAGTTCTTCTCCCCGCCGCTCACCACCATCAGACAGGACTTCGGGGCCGTCGGAAGGCGCAGCATCGACGTGCTGCTCCGGCAGATCGAGTCGGGCGAGGCGTTGCCCCATGAGCGTCTCGTCGTGCCTCCCCAGTTCGTGCTCAGGGGAAGCACAGCCGTCGCCGCGCGCTAGCCGTACGGAGACAAACCAGATGACCAGCGCTGTGCCATAGGTGTTAGCGCTAACAGTTAGAAAGGATCCCCCACAGTGTTGAAGAGGATCTCGGCACTGATCCTGGCCGGTGCCACCGCACTGACGATGGCCGGTTGCGGCAGTAGCAGCAGCAGCGGCGGCAGCGGCGGTTCGTCCGGCGGTGGCGCCGACGACGGAAAGCTCGTGATGGGCTTCGCCCAGGTCGGCGCGGAAAGTGGCTGGCGCACCGCCAACACCAAGGACATCCAGGAGTCCGCCAAGACGGCCGGCATCGAGCTGAAGTTCTCCGACGCGCAGCAGAAGCAGGAGAACCAGATCAAGGCCATCCGCTCCTACATCCAGCAGAAGGTCGACGTGATCGCCTTCTCGCCGGTCGTGGAGTCGGGCTGGGACACCGTCCTCAAGGAGGCGCAGAACGCCAAGATCCCGGTCATCCTCACCGACCGGGCCGTGGATTCCAAGGACACCAGCCTGTACAAGACCTTCCTCGGCTCGGACTTCGTGGAGGAGGGCAAGAAGGCCGGCCAGTGGCTGGTCGACCAGTACAAGGACAGCAAGGACGACGTGAACATCGTCCAGCTGGAGGGCACCACCGGCTCGGCGCCCGCCAACGACCGGAAGGCCGGTTTCCAGCAGGTCATCTCGGCCGACCCGAAGTTCAAGATCATCGCTTCGCAGAGCGGCGACTTCACCCGTGCCAAGGGCAAGGAGGTCATGGAGGCCTTCCTGAAGTCCAACCCCAAGATCGACGTGCTCTACGCGCACAACGACGACATGGGCCTCGGCGCCATCGAGGCGATCGAGGGCGCGGGCAAGGTGCCCGGCAAGGACATCAAGATCATCACGGTTGACGCGGTGCACGACGGCATGCAGGCCCTCGCGGACGGCAAGATCAACTACATCGTCGAGTGCTCCCCGCTGCTCGGCACCCAGCTCATGGACCTCGCCAAGAAGGTCGTCAAGGGTGAGCAGGTCCCGCCGCGCGTGGTGACCGAGGAGACCACCTTCACCCAGGAGCAGGCCAAGGAGGCCCTGCCCAACCGCAAGTACTGATCGGGTTCCGGGCCGCCCCCACGCGTGGGGGCGGCCCGCCCCACGGCGACAGAAACGAGCATGAGAGGGGCGCCGCATGGCCGCACCCGCGCCGATCCTGCGGATGAGCGGGATCGGCAAGCAGTTCCCCGGCGTGAAGGCACTGGACGGCGTCGACTTCCGGCTGCTGCCGGGCGAGGTCCACGCGCTGATGGGGGAGAACGGCGCCGGTAAGTCCACCCTGATCAAGGTGCTGACCGGCGTGTACGACATCGACGCCGGCGAGATCGAGCTGGAGGGCAGGCGCGTCGCCTTCCACAGCCCGCTCGCCGCCCAGCAGGCGGGGATCAGCACCGTCTACCAGGAGGTCAACCTCTGCACGAACCTGTCGGTGGCGGAGAACATCTTCATCGGCCGCGAGCCGCGCCGCTTCGGCCGGATCCAGTGGAAGAAGATGCGCCGCCGGGCGGCGGAGATCCTCGCCCGCCTCGACCTCGACCTCGACGTGTCGGCGCCGCTGTCGTCGTACTCGCTGGCCATCCAGCAGATGGTGGCGATCGCGCGGGCGGTGGACATCGAGGCGAAGGTGCTCATCCTCGACGAGCCGACCTCCAGCCTCGACGCGGGGGAGGTGGCCCAGCTCTTCCGGGTGATGCGCAGGCTCAAGGAGCAGGGCATCGCGATCCTGTTCGTCTCCCACTTCCTCGACCAGATCTACGAGATCTCCGACCGGATGACGATCCTGCGCAACGGCACGCTCGTGGGGGAGTACCTCACCAGCGAGCTGAGCCAGGTCGAGCTGGTCGGCAAGATGATCGGTCGTGAGCTGGCCGACCTGGAGAAGCTGGAGGGCCGCCCGCCGGCCCACGAGGCCGCGCCACTGGTGGAGGCCGTGGAACTGGGCCGTTCCGGGGCGATCGAGCCGTTCACGCTCACCATCCACGAGGGCGAGGTCGTCGGCCTGGCCGGGCTGCTCGGCTCGGGCCGCACGGAGGTCGCCCGGCTGCTGTTCGGCGCCGACCACGCGGGCACCGGCGCGCTGAAGATCGGCGGCGAGCAGGTCAACCTGCGCACGCCCCGCTCCGCGGTCGCCAGGAAGCTGGCCTTCTGCTCGGAGAACCGGCGGGCCGAGGGCCTCGTCCCCGACCTCACCGTCCGGGAGAACCTCATCCTCGCCCTGCAGGCCGCCCGCGGCTGGACCCGGCCACTCCCGCGGCGCAAGCAGGACGAGCTGGTCGACAAGTACATCGCCGCGCTGAACATCCGCCCGGCCGACCCCGACCAGCTCATCAGGAACCTCAGCGGCGGCAACCAGCAGAAGGTGCTGCTGGCCCGCTGGCTGATCCTGGAGCCCCGCCTGCTCATCCTCGACGAGCCCACCCGCGGCATCGACGTCGGCGCCAAGGCGGAGATCCAGCGCCTGGTCGCGCAGCTGTCCGACGGCGGGATGGCCGTGCTGTTCATCTCCGCCGAGCTGGAGGAGGTGCTGCGGCTCAGCCACAAGGTGGGCGTGCTGCGCGACCGCAAGCTGGTCGCGCAACTCGACAACGACGAGAGCCTCACCACCGACACACTGACGGAGACGATCGCGAGCGGAGCCCGATCATGAGCCGGTTCCTACGACATCGCCTGTTCTGGCCACTGGTCATCCTGGCCGCGCTGCTGCTGCTGAACCTGTTCTTCACCGACAACTTCTTCAGCATCCAGATGAAGGACGGGCACCTCTACGGCAGCCTGATCGACATCGTCCGGTTCGGCGCGCCGCTGATCCTGGTGTCGCTCGGCATGACGCTCGTGATCGCGACCGGCGGCATCGACCTGTCGGTCGGGTCGGTCGTGGCGATCGCCGGGGCGCTGGCCTGCCTGCGCATCAGCGACCTGTCCGACCAGAACTCGGTGGGCGGGGTCCTCGCGGCCGTCGGGATCGCGCTGGTGCTGTCGGTGATCCTCGGCGCGTGGAACGGCTTCCTCGTCGCGGGCATCGGCATCCAGCCGATCATCGCGACGCTGATCCTGATGGTCGCCGGGCGCGGGCTGGCGCAGCTCATCACCGACGGTCAGATCACCACGGTCAACAGCTCGCCGTACAAGCTGATCGGCGGGGGCTACTGGCTGACGCTGCCGTTCGGGATCATCATCGTGGCGGTCGTGTTCGCCCTCACCGCGTTCCTCACGCGGAGGCTGGCGCTCGGCCTGCTCATCGAGTCCGTCGGCGGCAACGCCGAGGCGAGCCGCCTGGCCGGCATCAGCGCCCGCGGCGTGCTCATGATGGTGTACGCGTTCTGCGCGCTGTGCGCCGGCATCGCCGGGCTGATGATCAGCTCGAACGTCTCCAGCGCGGACGGCAACAACGCCGGCCTGTGGATCGAGCTGGACGCCATCCTCGCCGTCGTGATCGGCGGCACCTCCCTGTCGGGCGGCCGCTTCTCGCTCGGCGGCACCGTGCTCGGCGCGCTCATCATCCAGACGCTGACCACCACCATCTACTCGATCGGCGTCCCGCCGGAGACCACCCTGCTGTTCAAGGCCCTCGTCGTGACGATCGTCTGCCTGCTGCAGTCTCCGGCCTTCCGCGCGAAGGTGTTCCGCCGCCGCAGGCGCCCGGTGGCGCCGACCCCGGCGACCGAAGAGAAGGTGAGGGTCTCGGCATGACGAGCATCGCCGGCGGCCTGCGGTCCGGCCGCCTCAGGGTCCCGCAGAAGTACATCCCGGTCCTGGTGACCGCGGGCCTGTTCGTGGCGATGTTCGTGGCGGGCGGCATCCGCTACGAGGGCTTCGCCACCGGGCAGATCATCCTCAACGTCTTCGTCGACAACGCGTTCCTGCTGGTGGTCGCGGTCGGGATGACGTTCGTCATCCTCACCGGCGGCATCGACCTGTCGGTCGGGTCCGTCGTCGCGCTCTCCACGATGATCGCGGCGAGTCTGCTGAAGGACGGCTGGCCGGCGTTCGGGGTCATCGCCCTGGTGCTGCTGATCGGCGCCGTGCTGGGCCTAGGCATGGGCGCGATCATCCACTACTTCGAGATCCAGCCGTTCATCGTCACGCTGGCGGGCATGTTCCTCGCCCGCGGCCTGTGCTACACGATCGGCACCGAATCGATCCCCATCGAGAACGAGACGTTCACGTCGTTCGCACAGACGAGGATCGACCTCGGCGGCGACATGTGGATCTCGCCGAGCGTGCTGATCGCGGTGGTGGTCGTGCTGGCGGCGGCGTACGTGCTGCACTACACCCGCCTCGGCCGCAACGTGTACGCCACGGGAGGCAGCGAGCAGTCGGCCCTGCTGATGGGCCTGCCGGTGGCGCGGACGAAGATCGCCGTCTACACGATCAGTGGCTTCTGCTCGGCGCTCGGCGGCGTGCTGCTGTCCTTCTACATGTTGTCGGGCTACGGACTGCACGCGGTCGGCATGGAGCTGGACGCGATCGCGGCGGTCGTCATCGGCGGCACGCTGCTCACCGGCGGCAGCGGCTACCTGCTCGGCACCGTGCTCGGCGTGCTCGTCCTCGGCCTGATCCAGACGATCATCAGCTTCGAGGGCACGCTGAGCTCGTGGTGGACCAAGATCTTCATCGGCCTGCTGCTGTTCGCCTTCATCCTGCTGCAGCGCTTGATCACCGCCCGTCGCAGGTAGACGCTGCCAGTAGAGCGGCAGTACCTCTTCCTTCTCCGATTTGGAGTTTGTGTGAACGCTAACAGCGAGCGTTACGTCATCGGCGTCGACTACGGCACGCTGTCCGGGCGCGCGGTCGTCGTGCGGGTGAGTGACGGCGAGGAGGTGGGCGGCGCCGTCCACGAGTACGCCCACCGTGTGATCGAGGACGCGCTGCCGGGCTCCGACGTCCGGCTCGGCCCCGACTGGGCCCTGCAGTCGCCGGCCGACTGGATCGACGTGCTGCGGCACGCGGTGCCGAAGGCGCTGGCCAACGCGCAGGTCCCGGCCGAGCAGGTGATCGGCATCGGCACGGACTTCACGGCCTGCACGATCCTGCCCGCCACCGCCGACGGCCATCCGCTGTGCGAGGAGTTCCCCGAGCGGCCGCACGCCTGGCCGAAGCTCTGGAAGCACCACGCGGCCCAGCCCCACGCCGACCGGATCAACGCGCTGGCCGCTGAGCGCGGTGAGCCGTGGCTGCCGCGGTACGGCGGCAAGATCTCCTCCGAGTGGCAGTTCGCCAAGGGCCTGCAGCTCCTGGAGGAAGACCCGGAGATGTACGAGCGGGCCGACCGCTGGATCGAGGCCGCCGACTGGATCATCTGGCAGCTCACCGGCGTGGAGACCCGCAACGTCTGCACCGCCGGATACAAGGGGATCTATCAGGACGGCGCCTACCCGTCCGAGGAATTCCTGGCCGCGCTCAATCCCGCCTTCGCCGGCTTCACGCGCAAGCTTGAAACCGGTGGGCACGGCCAGGATCTCGCTCCGCTCGGCGGCCTCGCCGGTCGCCTGACCGCGCGGGCCGCCGAGTGGACGGGCCTGCCCGAGGGGATCGCGGTGGCGGTCGGCAACGTCGACGCCCACGTCACCGCCGCGGCGGCCGACGCCGTGCGGCCGGGCCAGATGGTCGCCATCATGGGCACCTCCACCTGCCACGTGATGTGCTCCGACCAGCTCGCCGAGGTGCCCGGCATGTGCGGCGTGGTGCGCGATGGCATCGTGCCCGGGCTGTGGGGTTATGAGGCGGGCCAGTCCGCCGTCGGCGACATCTTCGGCTGGTATGTGGACAACTGCGTGCCCGCGTCGTACGCCGAGCGGGCGGCGGAGGCGGGAGTCGGCCTGCACGAGTACCTGACCTCGCTCGCCGCCGCGCAGAAGGTCGGGCAGCACGGGCTGGTCGCGCTCGACTGGCACGGCGGCAACCGCTCGGTCCTGGTCGACCACACCCTGTCCGGCGTCGTCGTCGGGCAGACGCTCGCCACCCGCCCGGAGGACGTCTACCGCGCGCTCATCGAGGCCACCGCGTTCGGCGCCCGGACGATCGTGGAGACGTTCGAGGCGTCGGGGGTGCCAGTGGAGGAGTTCGTGGTCGCCGGCGGCCTGCTCAAGAACCACTTCCTCATGCAGACGTACGCCGACGTGCTGCGCCGCCCGCTGTCGGTGATCGGCTCCGACCAGGGGCCGGCCCTCGGCTCGGCGATCCACGCCGCCGTCGCGGCGGGCGCCTACCCCGACATCACGGCCGCCGCGGCGGCGATGGGCAAGCGCGAGACCGCCGCCTACGTGCCCGACGCCGGGCGGGCCGACGCCGGGCGGGCCGACGCCTACGACCGGCTGTACGCCGAATATCGCAGGCTGCACGACCACTTCGCGGACGGCGGGATGCTCCACCGGCTCCGCGCGATCAGGAACGAGGCCAGTGCATGATCGATGAACTTCGCAGGGATGTCTGCCGGCTGCACACCGAGCTGGTGCGTTACGGCCTGGTGGTGTGGACGGCGGGCAACGTGTCGGGCCGGGTGCCCGGCGAGGACCTGTTCGTCATCAAGCCGAGCGGCGTGTCGTACGACGACCTGACTCCCGAGTCGATCGTGGTCTGCGACCTCGACGGCAACCTCGTCGAGGGCGACCTGGCCCCCTCCAGCGACACGGCGGCGCACGCCTACGTCTACCGGCACATGCCGGAGGTGAACGGCGTGGTGCACACCCACTCCACGTACGCCTCGGCGTGGGCGGCCCGCGGTGAGGCGATCCCGTGCGTGCTCACCGCGATGGCCGACGAGTTCGGCGGGGAGATCCCCGTCGGGCCGTTCGCCCTCATCGGCAACGACGACATCGGCAAGGGCATCGTCGAGACCCTGACCGGGCACCGCTCCCGGGCCGTGCTGATGCAGAACCACGGGGTCTTCACGATCGGCGAGTCGCCGAAGGCGGCGGTGAAGGCCGCGGTGATGTGCGAGGACGTCGCGCGCACCGTGCACATCTCCCGCCAGCTCGGCGAGCCGCTGCCGATCGCGCAGAGCGACATCGACAGCTTGTACGACCGCTACCAGAACGTCTATGGACAGAGGAGTCACCTGTGAAGTTATGGTTCCTGACCGGCAGCCAGGGCCTGTACGGCGAGGACACGCTGCGGCAGGTGGCCGAGCAGTCCCGGCGCATCGCCGAGCAGTTGGGCGAGGCGCTGCCGTTCGAGCTCGAGTGGCGGCCGGTGCTCACCGACGCGGCGGCGATCCGCCGCGTGTGCCTTGAGGCCAACGGTGACGACGAGTGCATCGGCCTGATCGCGTGGATGCACACGTTCTCCCCGGCCAAGATGTGGATCGCCGGGCTGGACGCGTTGCGCAAGCCGCTGCTGCACCTGCACACGCAGGCCAACGTGGAGTTGCCGTGGAGTTCCATCGACATGGACTTCATGAACCTCAACCAGGCCGCCCACGGCGACCGTGAGTTCGGGTACATCCAGACGCGCCTCGGCGTGCCGCGCAAGACCGTCGCGGGCCACGTGAGCGACCCGTCGGTGGCGGCGCGCATCGCCACCTGGGCGCGGGCCGCGGCCGGCCGGGCGGAGGTCGGCTCGCTGCGCCTGGCCCGCTTCGGCGACAACATGCGCGACGTCGCGGTGACCGAGGGTGACAAGGTCGAGGCGCAGCTGCGGTTCGGGGTGTCGGTGAACACCTACGGGGTCAACGAGCTGGCCGAGGCCGTGGACGCCGCCGCGGACGCGGACGTGACCGCCCTCGTCAAGGAGTACGAGGACCTCTACCGCATGGCCCCCGAGCTGCGCGCGGGCGGGGAGCGGCACGAGTCGCTGCGCTACGCCGCCCGCATCGAGCTGGGCCTGCGGCACTTCCTGGAGGGCGGGGGCTTCAAGGCGTTCACCACGAACTTCGAGGACCTGGGCGGGCTGCGCCAGCTTCCCGGCCTGGCCGTGCAACGGCTGATGGCCGACGGCTACGGCTTCGGCGGCGAGGGCGACTGGAAGACCTCGGTGCTGCTGCGCACGCTCAAGGTCATGTCGACGGGCCTGCCCGGCGGCACCTCGTTCATGGAGGACTACACCTACCACCTGACCCCGGGCGAGGAGCTCATCCTCGGCGCGCACATGCTGGAGGTCTGCCCGACGATCGCGACGGACACTCCCTCGTGCGAGATCCATCCGCTGAGCATCGGCGGGCGGGAGGACCCGGTGCGGCTGGTGTTCGACGCCGCACCCGGCCCCGCCGTGGTGGTCGGCCTGTCCGACATGGGAGAGCGATTCCGGCTGGTGGCCAACGAGATCGACGTGGTCGCCCCGCCCGAGCCGCTGCCCGCCCTGCCGGTCGCCAGGGCCGTGTGGCGGCCCCGGCCCGACCTGCGCACCTCCGCCGAGTCATGGATCACGGCCGGTGCCCCGCACCACACGGTGCTCTCCTCGGCCGTCGGGTCCGAGGAGCTGACCGACTTCGCCGACATGCTCGGCGTCGAGTTGCTCGTCATCGACGAGGCGACCACCTCCCGCCAGTTCGTCAAGGAACTGCGGTGGAACCAGGCCTACTATCGGCTCGCGCAAGGATTTTGATGGTAAAGAAGTTCGTGATGGGCGGCCTGGCCGCCCTCACACTCGGAGCCGGGGCTCTCGTCCCGTCGGCCGCCTCGGCGGCCGACGAGGGCCTCGCGCTCTGGTACAAGCTCGACGAGACCTCCGGCACGGTGGCGGCCGACTCCTCCGGCAACGGCAGGAACGGCACGCTCAACGGTGACGCGAGCTGGGGCGACGGCCTCCAGCTCGGCGGCACGAACGGGTACGTGAAGGTGCCCGACAACCTCATGCGCGGCATGACCTCGATCACGGTCGCGCTCGACGTCTGGATCGACCCCACGCAGGCCACGCCGTACTTCGTCTACGGCTTCGGCAACTCGAGCGGGTCGAGCGGCAACGGCTATCTGTTCACCACCGGCAACACCTTCCGCACGTCGATCGCCTCGGGCAACTGGTCGACGGAGCAGAACGCCAACGCCGGCGTCAACCTGCCGCGCGGCGGCTGGCAGCACATCGCGTACACGCTCGGTGGCGGCGTCGGGGTGCTGTACCAGAACGGCGACGAGGTGGCCCGCAACACCGCCGTCACGCTCACCCCGGGCTCGATCGGCGGCGGCACGACCACGGCCAACTACATCGGCCGCTCGCTCTACTCGGGCGACAAGTACCTCAAGGGCAGGGTCAAGGACTTCCGCGTCTACGGCCGGGCCCTCGGCGCGTCCGAGATCGCCCAGCTCGCGGGGCCGGTCAACGCCGAGATCGTCAAGCAGGACGCCGCGGCGCTCGACCTCGGCGACACCGGCGCGGTCCGGTCCGACCTCACGCTGCCCACCAAGGGCGCGTCCGGATCCACGATCACCTGGGCCTCCAGCGACCCGTCCGTCGTCAGCGCGACCGGCGCCGTCACCCGGCCGCCGGCGGGCGAGGCGGACGCCCACGTCACCCTCACCGCCACGCTCACCAAGGGCACGGCGACGGAGACGAGGACGTTCGACGTCACCGTCGAGGCGATCTACACCGACAAGCGGGCCGTCGACACCGACGCCGACAACCTCGTCGTGCACAACATCGGCGACGTCCGCGGCAACCTGACGCTGCCGGCCAAGGGCGAGAACGGCACCACCATCACCTGGCGGTCGAGCAAGCCGGACACGCTCAGCGAGACCGGCGAGGTCAACCGGCCGCAGCCGGGCGCCAAGGCCGTGAAGGTGAACCTCAAGGCGACGATCTCGCGTGGCAGCCACCAGGCCGTGCGGATCTTCAAGCCCGAGGTGCCGGCGCTGCCCGCCAAGGAGCCGTACAAGGGCTACCTGTTCGCCTACTTCACCGGTGAGGGTTACTCCAACGGCGAGCAGATCTACAACGCGCTGAGCAAGGGCAACGACCCGCTGCACTGGCAGGAGCTCAACGCCGGCCAGCCGGTGGTCACCTCCGACGTCGGCGAGAAGGGCCTGCGCGACCCGTTCGTCATCCGCTCGCCCGAGGGCGACCGGTTCTACATGATCGCCACGGACCTGAAGATCTACGGCAACGGCAACTGGGACCGCGCGCAGCGGACCGGCAGCCGCTCGATCATGGTGGCCGAGTCGACCGACCTGGTGCACTGGACGAACCAGCGGCTCGTCCAGGTCTCCCCGCCGGAGGCCGGCAACACCTGGGCGCCGGAGGCGTACTACGACAAGACCCTCGGCGCGTACGTGGTGTTCTGGGCGTCCAAGCTGTACGACAACCCGCAGCACACGGGTGACACGTACAACAAGATGCTGTACGCGACGACTCGCGACTTCTACACCTTCTCCGAGCCGAAGGTCTGGAAGGACCCGGGCTACTCGGTCATCGACTCGACCGTGATCGAGCACAACGGCACCTACTACCGCTTCACGAAGGACGAGCGGAACAACACCTCCTCGACCCCGTGCAGCAAGTTCATCATCGAGGAGAAGTCCACCTCCCTGACGAACACGAACTGGGACTTCCTCAAGGAGTGCATCGGCAAGGGCTCGATCTCCCGAGGTGAGGGGCCGACGATCTTCAAGTCCAACACCGAGGACAAGTGGTACCTGTTCATCGACGAGTTCGGCGGGCGCGGCTACGTGCCGTTCGAGACGACCGACCTCGAGTCGGGCGACTGGACGGTCCCGGCCGACTACCAGCTCCCCGGCCGTCCGCGCCACGGCACGGTGCTGGGCGTGACGCAGGCCGAGTACGACCGGCTGCTCTCCGCTCTCGGCTGATCCGGGCCCTCGGCTGATCCGGTCTCGCTGACCGCTCGCGGGCCCTTCCCCTCCGGGGGAAGGGCCCGTTTCCTGCGTCAGGCCGCCCGCCGGGACAGCGATCGGGCGGCGAGGGCGGCCCTGGCCGCCGTGAGCGCGCTGGTGACCGACACCTCGGCGAGCAGGCCGGGCGCCGCCACCTGGTCGCCGGCCAGCCAGACGCCGTCGCCGCGCTCGACCGCCGGCCGGTCGCGCCACGACGTGCCGGGAAGGTCGAGCGCGCCGCTGCGCCCTGCGGCCACGGCGTCGCGGCGCCAGGTGACCCGCCCGCGCCAGCCCGGGAGGGCGAGGTCGGCGACCCGCTCCAGCCGCCCGAGCGCGACGGCCTTCGGCTCGCCGGGACGCATCGGCATCTCCAACTGGACGAGGCTTTCCCCGGGCGGGGCCAGGGACGGGTCGGGCAGCGAGTAACGCTCCAGGAAGCCGCCCTCGTCCAGGTCGCTGACGAGGAACAGGTCCCGCGGGTCGGCGCGTACCGCGAGGTCGAGCAGGACCGCCCGGCCGCTCTCCCAGCGCAGCGAGTCGTCGCCCAGCAGGCCGCGGGCGGCGTCGAGGGAGGTGGCGACGATCACTCGTCCCTCCGGCAGCCGGTCTGCCCTCGACCCGGTCTCGATGCGTACGCCGAGGTCGCGCGCCCGCGCGGCCATCCGGTCGATCACCCGTCCCCAGCCGCCGACCACGTAGCGGACCGACGGGTAGCGCGGGGCGAACGCCCGCTGGAGCCGCTCCCAGGCGAAGGCCGCCGACAGCCGGCCGGGGTCGGCGTCGTAGGTGACGACTCCCAGCAGCCCGGCGGCGGCCCGCGCGGCCTCGGCGCCGAAGCGGCGGGTGGCCCAGGAACCGAAGTCCTCGTCCACCGGCGCCTTGAGACCACGCCGGAGGATCATCCGCAGCAGCCCGGCCGGGGGCCGCCCGGTCAGCCTCCCGCCCCGGCGGAACCGCGCCCGGGCCAGGTGCCCCGGCCGCAGCGGAGCGTACGGCCGGACCAGCCCCCGCTCGTCCAGCCACCGCCAGGGCAGGCCGTCGGAGTAGAAGACGTGGGTGCCGTCGTTGGCGACGTACGGCGTAGCGGTGGAGCGGGCGCGCCCGCCGAGGGTGTGGTGCGCCTCGTGCAGGACGACGGCCGCACCGCCCTCCGCGCAGGCGATGGCGGCGGTCAGCCCGGCGAGCCCGCCGCCCACGATCGTGATGTTTTCTCTCATGCGCTCCCGGACGCATCCCGGACCCCGAACCGTGACATCTTGTCCGGGTTGGCAATGAGATAGACCGTGTCCACCAGACCATCGGTGATCACCAGCGAGATGACCGTGACGGGACGGCCGTCCAGCCGGGCGACGATCGCGGGCCCGCCGTTGACCTCGGCGATCTCCAGGTCCATCTCCATGCCCGAGGAAGCGCCGATGGAGGCCAGGAAGCGCCGGCGGCCCTCCGTGCTCGCGATCGCGACGAGGAAGCGGGCGACCCGCACGGCGCCGGCCAGTTCCCGCAGCGGGGCCCGGACCTTGCCGCCGCCGTCGCCGACCATGCGGACGTCCGCGGCGAGCAGCGCCGTCAGGCCCTCGATGTCCCCTTCCGCGCAGGCCGCGGTGAAGCGCTCGGTGATCCTGCGCCGCTCGCGCCGGTCCACGTCGAAGCGCGGCCTGCGCTCGCGCACGTGGTCACGGGCGCGTCTGGCGAGTTGCCGTACGGCGGGCTCGCCCCGGCCGAGGATTTCGGCGATCTCGGCATGGGAGAAGCCGAACGCCTCCCGCAGGACGAACACGGCCCGTTCCAGCGGGGAGAGCGTCTCCAGCACGACGAGGAGGGCCAGTTCGACGCTGTCGGCGCGTTCCGCGGACTCCCCGGAGTCCGGCGCGGTGACGACCGGCTCGGGCAGCCAGGGCCCGACGTACGCCTCCCGCCTGGCCCGCACCCGGCGCAGCCGGTCGATGGCGAGGTTGGTGGTGACGCGCACGAGGTAGGCCTTCGGGTCGGCCACCGACGCGGCGTCCACCTCCGCCCAGCGCAACCACGCCTCCTGGACCACGTCCTCCGCGTCCGCGGCGCTGCCCAGGACGCGGTACGCCACACCGACGAGCAGGTTCCGGTGCGCGGTGAAGACTTCAATGGTCATGTCACGCCAGACGTATCATGCCCGCCGTTGTGTGACATCGGCTCGTCCGGTTACCGTCCCCGCGCGGACTCCTATACACTGACTGCGTCGCAAGGGGCTATAGCGCAGCTGGTAGCGCACTTCCATGGCATGGAAGGGGTCTGGGGTTCGAGTCCCCATAGCTCCACCACACCTCAAGGGCGGTCAATAGACCGCCCTTTTTCATGCCGGAAAGCCATGACGTCTCAGGGGACGCCGAGGAGGCGGAGGACCGCCGTGGTGGCGGCGGCCAGGACGACGATCAGGGGGAACGGCGCCTTCCGCAGCGTGAGGATCCCGGCGACGAGCACCCCGGCGGGCCTGGCCCATCCGGCGAAGCCGTGCCCCTCGGTGAGGGCCGAGGTGGCTACCAGGGCGATGAGCAGCACGGTCGCGGCGACGGACAGCAGGTGGCGCAGGCGGCCGGGCAGCCGGAGCCGGTGACGCAGCACCGGCCCGGCCAGGCGGAACGCGTAGGTTCCGGCGGCCAGCGCGACGACGGCGAGCAGGGGCATCAGCGGACCTCCTGGTCGGGCAACTGGTCGGGCAGCGGCGCCGGTGCGCGCGTGGCGAGCACCAGGCCGGTCAGGGCGAGCAGCACCGGCAGGCCTGCGGGCAGGAACGGTGTGGCCGCCACCGCGACCACCGCGCCGAGTGAGGCGGCGTTCCGGACGTTCCGTTCGGCGAGCGAGGGCAGGACGAGGGCGAGCAGCACCGCGGGGAAGGCCGCGTCCAGGCCCAGGGCGGCGGTGTCGCCGATGCCGCGCCCGGCCAGCGCGCCGAGCACGACGGCCGCGTTCCAGCTGACGAACAGGCCGAGCCCGCAGGCCCAGAACGCGGCGTGACGCCGGCGGGGATCGTCGTGGCGCAGCACGAAGGCCACCGCCTCGTCCGTCATGAGGTGTGCGCCGGTGAGGCGTGTCCACCACCGGCCGCCGAGGACGTCGCCGATCGCGAAGCCGAACGGCAGCAGACGCGCGTTCAGCACCAGGCCGGCGGCGACTGCGGCGATCGGGGCGCCGCCGGACAGCACCACGCCGACCGCGGCGAACTGCGCGCCTCCGGCGAACACCAGCAGGGACATGACGACCGGCACCCACGGAGGCAGGCCGCCGGACACGGCGATCGCGCCGAACGCGGCGCCCACCATGGCGTCGGCGAGGCATACCAGGGCGATGTCGCGGAGCGTGCCGCGATCGAGTGTTCGCCAGAGCGAATGCATGTCCAGTAGAGTGAACAGCGAATGCCTGGTTCGTCAAGTCGAACAAGCGGAAGTGTGGAGCGAACACGTGGCTGAGAGGCCGTCCTTCGACCTGATCGCGCTCATCGCGACGTCGATCCGCAGGGAGCGCGAGCGTGCCGGTCTGTCGCTGACCGAGCTGGCCAGGCGCGCGGGCATCGCCAAGTCCACGCTCTCCCAGCTGGAGTCGGGCGTCGGCAACCCGAGCGTGGAGACGCTGTGGGCGCTCGGGGTCGCGCTCGGCGTGCCGTTCAGCCGCCTGGTGGACCCGCCCCGGCCGGCCGTACGGGTGATCCGGGCGGGGGAGGGGCCCGCGACCTACTCCGAGCAGGCCAGCTACGCGGCCACCCTGCTGGCCTCGTGCCCGCCGCACGCGCGGCGCGACCTGTACCGCATCTCGGCCCAGCCGGGGCGGCCGCGCACCTCCGACCCGCACATGGCCGGCACCGTCGAGCATCTCCTGATCGGGACCGGGCGGGCGCTGGCCGGGCCCGCGGAGGAGCCGGTCGAGCTCGGGCCGGGCGACTACATCGCCTACCCGGGCGACGCCCCGCACATCTTCGAGGCCCTCGAACCCGACACGACGGCGGTCATCGTCATGGAGCACGTCTAGCGCGCCTGCGACTCCCCACGGCGGGCGACGGCCGTGCGCCGAAGATATCTTGATATACCGGGATCCGGGACGTACGTTCGAGCGAGTGAGAGCGGAAGAGCTGCGCAGCCATCGCTGGTACGGCACCGACAGCCTCAGGTCGTTCAGTCACCGGGCACGGACCCGGCAGCTCGGCATCGCGGCCGAGGAGCACCTCGGCAAGCCGGTCGTCGGCATCCTCAACACGTGGAGCCAGCTCAACCCCTGCCACATGCACCTGCGTGAGCGGGCCGAGGACGTCCGGCGCGGCGTCTGGCAGGCCGGCGGCTACCCCGTGGAGCTGCCGGTCATGGCGGTGGGGGAGACGTTCCAGAAGCCCACGGCCATGCTCTACCGGAACCTGCTCGCGATGGAGACCGAGGAGGTGCTCCGCTCCTATCCCGTCGACGCGGCCGTGCTCATGGGCGGGTGCGACAAGACCACCCCGGCGCTCGTCATGGGCGCGATCAGCGCGGACCTGCCGGTCGTCTTCGTGCCGTGCGGGCCGATGCTCCCCGGTGACCGGCGCGGGCAGCGGCTCGGCAGCGGGAGCGACATGTGGAAATACTGGGCCGAACGACGGGCGGGGCGGCTCGGCGACGAGCAGTGGGCGGAGATCGAGGAGGGCATCGCCCGCTCGCCCGGCCACTGCATGACGATGGGCACGGCGTCCACGATGACCTCCGTGGCCGAGGTGCTCGGGCTGACGCTGCCGGGCGCCGCCTCGATCCCGGCCGTGCTGTCGGCGCACACCCGGATGGCCGCCGCGAGCGGGCGCCTCGCGGTGGACCTGGCCTGGCATGGTCCACGGCCGTCGCAGGTGCTGGACGAGAGGGCCTACCGCGACGCGGTGACCGCCGTGCTGGCCCTGGGCGGCTCGACCAACGCGGTGATCCACCTGATCGCGATGGCCCGCCGCAGCGGGGTGCACCTCACGCTCGACGACTTCGACGCCGCCTCCCGCCGGGTGCCCGTCCTCGCGGACGTACGGCCAGGCGGGGCGTTCCTCATGGAGGACTTCCACCGGGCGGGCGGTGTCCCCGCGCTGCTGCACAGGATCGCCGACCTGCTCCACCTCGACCGGCCCACGGTGAACGGCCGGGGTGTCGCGACGCGGGAGCCGTACGACGACACGGTCATCAGGCGCAGGGACGACCCGGTGTCGCCGGAGGGCGGGCTGGCCGTGCTGCGCGGCAACCTCGCGCCGGGCGGTGCGGTGATCAAGCATGTGGCCGCGGAGCCGCGGCTGTTGCGGCACACCGGCCCCGCCGTGGTGTTCGAGGGACACCAGGACCTGCTGCGGCGGATCGACGAGGTGGACGTCACACCCGGCAGCGTGCTGGTGCTGCGCGGCGCCGGGCCGAAGGGCGGCCCCGGCATGCCCGAGCACGGCATGCTGCCGATCCCGGAGCGGTTGCTGAAGCAGGGAGTGCGCGACATGCTGCGGATCTCCGACGCGCGGATGAGCGGCACCAGCTACGGCGCCTGCGTGCTGCACGTCGCCCCGGAGTCGCACGTCGGCGGGCCGCTGGCGCTGGTGCGGGACGGCGACCCGATCACCCTCGACGTCGAGGCGCGGCGGCTCACGCTGGAGGTCGCCGGCGAGGAGCTCGACCGCAGGCGGTGCTCGTGGACGCCGCCGCCCCCGCGCTACACCCGCGGGTACGGCGCGCTGCACGAGGCGCACATCCTCCAGGCCGACGAGGGGTGCGACCTCGACTTCATGAGGGGGTCGGGTGGGGCGCCCGAGCCGGACGTCGACTGATCGGGATTGGTATACCGGTACGCATGACCGCTGAGCACGTGCTGAGTCCGGTGACCAAGTCGACCACCCGCACCGACCTGGTCGCCGACGCGATCCGCACCGCGATCCTGTCCGGACGCCTCGCGCAGGGGGAGACGCTGGTGGAGCGCCGCCTGGCCGAGCGGCTCGGGGTCTCCAAGACGCCCGTCAGGGAGGCGCTCATCGGGCTGGCCGCCACCGGCCTGGTCGTGATCGGCCCGAACCGGGGGGTGACGGTGCGCGTGGTGGGCCGCGCCGACCTCCGGAAGGCGTACGAGGTCAGGCTGCTGCTCGAACCGTGGGCGATCGGCCGGACGGCGGTCTCCGGACATGCGACGGACGGCGCGCGGGCGGCCCTCGCCGAGGCGCGGGCGCTGCTCGCCGGCGCCGACACGGCGGCCCTCAGCCTGGCCAACCGGCGCTTCCATCATGAGCTGTACGCCCGGTGCGGCAACGAACTGGTGGTCGCCCAGCTCGACACCCTGCAGGACCTCGCCGCGCTCGGCAGCGTCACCGTGCTGTGGCGGGACCGGCCCACGTGGCCGGACGAGCACGGGGAGCACGAGGCGATCCTCGCCGCCGTCGAGGCGGGCGACGCCGCGCTCGCCGAGCGGCTGACCCGCCGCCACATCGAGCGCTCGGTCGCCCGCCTCACCTAGAAACGGACCTCAGGCGAGCGTGCGCAGGATGTCCGAAACCCTCTGCCGGTCAGGGCCGGTCAGCTCGGTCATCGGCGGGCGTACGGCCCTGCCGCACACGCCGAGTCGCGCGAGCGCCTCCTTGACCACCGAGACGTTGTGCTCGCCGCCGTTCCTGCCGCGCAGATCCTCGATGGGCTTGAGCAGCCGCCACACCTTCGCCGCGCCCGCCCGGTCGCCCGCCCGGAGCAGGGCGTGCAGTTCAAGCGACAGTTCGGGGGCGATGACCGCCAGGCCCGAGGTGAAGCCCTCGGCGCCGCCGGGCCAGAAGAACGGCGCCCAGGTCTCGGCGAGCCCGCACAGCCAGACCGGCCCCTCGGCCTCGCCCTCCACGGCGGCGGCGAGGACGGCCATGGCCACCGGGTCCGGCACGGCGTACTTGATTCCCACCACGTTGGGGCACTCGTGGAGCAGGTCCCGCAGGGCGCGCTCGGTCACCGCGGGGGAGCGCACGTAGCAGACCACCCCGAGGTCGGGCACCGCCTGGGCGATCTCCCGGTGGTAGGCCGTCCAGCCCGCCTCCGACTGGTAGGGGTGCACCGGCTGGTGGACCATGACGGCCTGGCAGCCCTGCCGGGCCGCGTCCGTGGCCAGCCGTACGGCCCGGCGCACCTCGTGGCCCACGCCCGCGATCACGACGGCGTCCGGCGCGGCCCTCCGGGTGACGGCGACGGCCCGGGACAGCTCGTCGTCGTCCAGTGAGTAGAACTCCCCGGTGTTGCCGTTGGGGGTGAGCGCGCGTACGCCACCCCTGGTCAGCCGCTCGACGACGGCCGCGAGCGCCGGCTCGTCGATCCGGTCGCCGTCGTCGAACGGGGTGACGGTGACGGCGACCACGCCGCGCAGCGCGTCGCGGACCTCATCGATCATGTGAACCTCCCGCGTTTGGTATATCAGTATGCCAAACCGTCTAGTTGACAATGATCTTTGACACAATTGATGGCCGAAAAGCCCAATTGGCCGCGCAATGTCTTGACTTGTTCGGGTGTAGTCCCCTATCTAGAAGAAGGCAAAAGACGGCTGATCATTAACGGCGGCAACGATGACAATCGAATCAGAATCGGACAATCCGCGTCAGGAGTACCGCGCCATCCAGGCTGAGGCGTTCAACCGCATCGGCGGCCGGTACGACGAGGCCTTCCCGCACAAGGAAGGCCAGGTGGCCGCCGGAGAGTGGATGATCAAGCAGCTCAAGCCGGGGGCGCGGGTCCTCGACGTGGGCTGCGGCACGGGCGCGCCCACGGCCCAGCAGTTCGCCGAGGCGGGCTGCGAGGTGACCGGCATCGACATCTCGCCGGTCATGCTGGACCTGGCGCGGAAGAACGTGCCGACCGGGACGTTCCTCGAACGCGACGTGCTCGACCTCGACGACTCGCTCGGCGTGTTCGACGCCGTGACGGCCTTCTTCAGCCTGCTCATGCTGCCGCGGGCCGAGATCGAGCAGGCGCTCGGCAAGATCCATGCCCTGCTCGCCCCCGGCGGCCTGTTCTCGCTGAGCATGGTGGAAATCGACCTCGACGACGTTCCTTTCCAGTTTCTCGGCGCTCCGGTGCGGGTGACCGGATATCTGCGCGACGAGTTGCGCGAGGTCATCGAAGCCGCCGGTTTCAGCGTGCTGTCGGAGAATCACCTCTCGTACGCTCCGGCGACCACGCAGGCGCCGCCGGAGATCCAGCTCTTCGTCAACTGCCGGCGTGGCCAATTCTGAGCGGCCGCACCCGTGTCGGGAGACGGGGAACCGTTCTCTGTGCTGAACCACGTCAGCGGGATCGTCCGGGCCATCGGCGAGAGCCAGGGCCCGGAGGAGGCGACCAGAGTCCTCTGCGAGGCGGTGGTGCCGAGGCTGGCCGACGCCGCCGCGCTCTACGTGGACGGCGCCGTCTGGCACCGGGTCGACCCCGACGGACGGCTGCCGCCGCGCTGGGCCGGCGACGGGATCCGTGAGGCGGCCCTGCTCGACGGGCACCTGCTCGCCGTGCCCCTCCGCGCGTACGGCAAGCCGGTCGGCTGCGCGCTGCTGGCGCGCGACGCCGGGCGGCCGCCCTTCGAGGAGGCCCACGTGCTCGCCGCCGGGCAGTTCGCCGCGCCCGCCGCGCTCACCCTCTTCCACGGGCGGCGGGACCGCCAGCAGGACGAGACGCTGGAGACCCTCCAGCGCGGGATGCGGCCGGGCGACCCGCCCGACCTGCCCGGGCTGGAGATCGCCTACCGCTACAAGCCCGCCGCCGAGCGGGTGGGCGGCGACTGGTATGACGTCATCCCGCTGCCGGGCAGCAGGGTGGCGCTCGTCATCGGCGACGTGATGGGACACGGGCTGGCCGCCGCGGCCGTGATGGGCCAGCTCCGCACGGCCGTGCAGACCCTGGCCTCGCTCGACCTGCCGGCCGAGCAGGTGCTCCACTCGCTCGACGAGATGGCGCAGCGCCTGGCCGCGCAGACGCTCACCACCTGCGTCTACTGCGTGTACGACCCGGTGCTGCGCAGGTGCACGATCGCGAGCGCCGGGCACCTGCCGCCGATCCTGCTGGGACCGGACGGCAAGGCGGAGGTGCTTTCGCCGCCCCGGTGCCCGCCGATCGGGCTGGGCCGCACGCCGTTCGAGACGATGGAGATCGCGGCGGAGGACGGCAGCATGCTCGTCCTCTACACCGACGGGCTGGTGGAGGAGCGCGGGCAGGACATCGGGCTGAGCGTGGAGGCGCTGCGCCGCAAACTGGCGAACGGCGACTCGATCGAGGCGCTGAGCGACGACGTGCTGTCCGCCGCGAGGACCGACGATGTCACCGTGCTGGCCATCCGGTTCCGCGGCATCCCCAGCGAGCACGTCGCCCAGTGGCTGCTGGAGCCCCAGCCGACGGCGCCGGGGCGCGTTCGCGGCCTGGTCCGCCGGACGCTCGACTCGTGGGGTCTCGCGCCGATGACCCCGGTGGCCGAACTGCTCGCCGGAGAGCTCGTCACCAACGCCGTACAGCACACCTCGCGGCCCATCACCGTCAGGCTGCTGCGCACCGACCACCTGCTGTGCGAGGTGAGCGACGACGACCACCGGCTGCCTGTGGTGCGCGAGCCCGGCCTGCTCGACGAGGACGGCAGGGGCCTTTACCTGGTCAGCCAGCTCGCCGAGCACTGGGGGACCAGCCGGGTCGCCGGAGGCAAGACCGTCTGGTTCTCGCTGGCGATCCCCTAACGCCGGAACGCCTTCCGGTACGCCGGCCCCTAGCGGGCTTCTGTGGTGGCAGGGCTGCCGGGCACCCTGGTCGGCATGTCCGCCGTAACGCACACCCCGGCCGCAGAGCCGGCCGCCGCCGTCGCCCACTTCTCGGTTACACCCACGCCGCGGAAGTCCTATACACTGGCGGAGCGCCGCCGACGCGGCGTGGGCAAGGGGCTATAGCGCAGCTGGTAGCGCACTTCCATGGCATGGAAGGGGTCTGGGGTTCGAATCCCCATAGCTCCACCATGGCTGAACCATCGAAAGAGCCGTCCTCCGTCCGGAGGGCGGCTCTCGGTGTTCTGATGGACGCCGAAACGGTCTCCGGCATCTACCGACATCTCGCCGAACGTGGACCGCGTACGCCTGGCGCGGCCCGGCCGCGGGCAACCGCCGTTGACACTGATCAGCCGATGACGGCGGGAGTGCGGAACGTCTGCCGGTAGACCAGGGGGGACACACCGACGGCGGCGTGGAGGTGCTGGCGGAGTGAGACCGCGCTGCCGAAACCGGCCTTCCTGGCGATCGCGTCGACCGGCAGATCCGTGGTCTCCAGCAGGTGCCGGGCGTGCGCGATCCGCTGCCCGGCGAGCCACCTGGCCGGGCTGAGCCCGGTCTCCTCCCGGAACCTGCGGGTGAACGTCCGCACGCTCATGCGGGCGTGCGCGGCCAGGGCGGCCAGGTTGACGGGTTCCTCCAGGTGTTCGAGCATCCACGCCCGGGTGGGCGCGGTGGTGGTCCCGGCGGGATCGGGCAGCGGCCGCTCGATGTACTGGGCCTGCCCGCCCTCCCGGAACGGCGGGGTGACACACCGGCGGGCGGTGCGGTTGGCCACCTCGCTGCCGTGGTCGCGCCGGATGACGTGCAGGCACAGGTCGATGCCCGCCGCCACGCCCGCCGAGGTCAGCACGTCGCCGTCGTCGATGAACAGCACGTCGGGATCGAGCCGTACGCGGGGGAACAGCGCACGGAAGTCCGCGGCGTTGCGCCAGTGCGTCGTCGCCGGACGCCCGTCGAGCAGGCCCGCGGCGGCCAGCACGAAGGCCCCGGTGCAGATCGAGATGAGCCGGGCGCGCCCCGCGACGCCCCACAGCGCCGTGCGCACCTCATCGTCGAGCGTGCCGTCCTCCAGCGGAGGCCCGCTGTGGACGCCCGGCACCACCACCGTGTCCGCCGTCGCGAGCACGCTCAGGTCGTGGTCGGGGACGATGCTGTAGCCCGCCTGGCCGCGCACCGGGCGGCCCCCCGGGGTGCAGGTGACCACCTCGTACAGCGGGCCCGGGTCGCGGGCGGCCCAGAACACCTGCCCGGGGATGCCCAGATCGAGGGTGGCGAAGTCGTCCAGGGCCAGTACGGCGACACGGTGCATGGCCCGATTCTTTCACATGTTGACCTCCCGGCCACTGTCCCCGAAGGCGGGCACAACGGGACGATGCTCGTCATGAAGTCGCTGCATCGTGCGTGGATCGTCGCCGCCGTCGCGTTCGTCGCGATCATCGGGGCGGCCGGGTTCCGCGCCACGCCGGGAGTGCTGATCACGCCGCTGGAGGACGAGTTCGGCTGGACGAGGGGCACGATCTCCCTCGCGGTGTCGATCAATCTCATGCTCTACGGGCTGTGCGCGCCGTTCGCGGCGGCGCTCATGGACCGCTTCGGCATGCGCCGCGTCGTCGCATGCGCCCTGCTGCTGGTGGCGACAGGCAGCGGCCTGACCGTGTTCATGACCGCGAGCTGGCAGCTCATCGCGCTCTGGGGCGTCCTGGTCGGGCTCGGCACCGGCTCGATGGCGCTCGTCTTCGCCGCCACGCTGACCGACCGCTGGTTCGTACGGCACCGCGGCCTGGTCACCGGCGTGCTGACGGCCGGCGGCGCGACCGGGCAGCTGATCTTCCTGCCGGTGCTCGCGCATCTGGCCGAGATGCAGGGCTGGCGGTGGGCCTCGGTCACGGTGGCGGGAGCCGCGCTCGCCGTCGTCCCTCTCGTGTTGTTCCTGCTCCGCGACACCCCCGAGGAGATCGGCCTGACCGCGCTCGGCGCCACCGAGCCGGTCGTGCGGACGCCGGCCAAGGGCGCCGCCGCGCGGGCCGTCCGCGTGCTGCGGGACGCCGCCCGCACCCGGCACTTCTGGTATCTCGCCGTCGGCTTCGCCATCTGCGGCGCGAGCACGAACGGACTGGTCGGCACCCATTTCATCCCGGCCGCCCACGACCACGGCATGCCCGAGACCACCGCCGCCTCGCTGCTCGCGGTCATCGGGGTCTTCGACATCGCCGGCACCGTCTTCTCCGGCTGGCTGAGCGACCGGGTGGACCCTCGGCTCCTGCTCGTCGTCTACTACGCGCTGCGCGGGCTGTCGCTGCTGGTCCTGCCGCGGTTGTTCGCCGCCACGGCCGAGCCGAGCATGCTGGTCTTCATCGTCTTCTACGGCCTCGACTGGGTGGCCACCGTGCCGCCGACCGTCGCGCTGTGCCGCAGGATCTTCGGCGCGGACGGCGCGGTGGTGTTCGGCTGGGTCTTCGCCTCCCACCAGGTCGGCGCGGCCGTCGTCGCCACCGTGGCCGGGGTCACCCGCGACCACCTGGGGAACTACGACCTGGCGTGGTACGGCGCGGGCGTGCTGTGCCTGCTCGCCGCGCTCATGTCGTCCCGTATCGTCACGCGTGTCCGGGATCGCGGCGAAGCTGCGATCCTTGTCGGGTGACCGAACGTGTTCTTCCCCTGGTCGTACGTATCGAGCGGGCCGCGCCGCCGCAGCGCACCGACGCGCTGGAGGCGGCGGCGACGGCCGTGGTGCGCCTGCTCGACAGCGCGGAGAACGGCGAGTGGCCGCAGGAGGTCGCCGAGTGGCAGGACGGCCGGATCAGGAAGGTGGTCAGGCGGGCACGCGGCGCCGAGTGGCGGCGGGCGCTCGCCCTGCCGGGCATCACCGTCACCGTGCGCACGGCCGAGGTGCGGGTGCATCCTCCCGTGCCGCTCGACGACTGGCCGCGCGACCTCGCCCGGCTCCAGGTGTCGGGCACCGAGCTGTCCGACGACGCCGCCCCGCCGGAGGGGGGTCCCGATGAGGTGGTGCTCTGGATCAACCCCCGCCTGGAGATGACGGCGGGCAAGGCGATGGCCCAGGCGGGCCACGGCGCCCAGTTCGCCTGGTGGGGCGCGGGCGAGGCGGACAGGGCGGCCTGGCGCGAGCGCGGCTTCGCCGTACGGGTCAGGACGGCCGGCCCGGCCCGGTGGGACGCGCTGGCCGCGAGCGGGCTGCCGGTGGTCAGGGACGCCGGGTTCACCGAGATCGAACCGGGCTCCGCGACGGTCGTCGCCGACGCGCCGTGGCTGCGGGTGGGCGTTCCCGAAGTGTGATGGGGAAGGCACCCGAAATACCGGGATATGCCGTACGCTCCCGATCGTGTCACCTGGGGACTATGGGACGAAGGCCGTCCCCTCTTACATAGCGGCCGAGGCCGAGACCACTCCGCTACCGAAGATCACGGTCCCTGTAGCGGCGCCACCGGCGAGCTCGTCCAAGGGCCTCGGGGACCTGCCGATGCGGGTGGTCTACCGGGCGATCGCGGTCGCCGCGGGAGTCGTCGTCCTGGGGGCGGGCGCGACCGTCGTGCTGCTGAACCGGGACGACCCCGCCACCACGGCCGCCGCGCCGCGTCACTCCGCGGCCGCCGTCGTCCCCTCGGCCGTATCGGCCTCGTCCGCGTCGGGCGCCGCCGCCCCGGCCGCCGGCGCGGTGGCCACGCCCGGTCTCAGCCCCCTGTCGAGTCCACTGTCCAGCACTCTGCCCAGCAGCGGGGCGAGCGCGGCGCCCAGCGCGGCCGTGAGCGCCGTCGCCAGCCCCGCGGCCAGTGCGGACGCGGTCGATCCCGCGCTGGCCGCGGCCCTCAAGGACCCCCGGGTGCCCGCGCTGCCGAAGAACAGCCGCAGGCTGCGCAGCCTGCCCGGCCGGGCGGCCGCCACCCACGGCCTGGTCAAGGATCGGCGCTCCGGCGTCGCCCTGCCCCGCTTCAAAAAGGCATGGGCGCTGGCCAAGCCCGCGCCGTTCGCCTCCCGTCAGCTGCTGCCCAAGGCCAAGGGCGCGTCGTACCGCGGGATGCTGGTCTCCTGCCCCGTGCCGATCCCCGAGCAGGAGACGCTGCGCGACACCGCCTTCCTGGCCGCCCGATGGACGCTGAACCACCACCCCTCGGGCGCGACGATCACCTGGACGGCTTCCCAGCCCATCAAGGCGGGCAAGCGGAAGGGCTGGCTGCTGGGCTACACCGTGCACTACACGCTCAAGGGCAAGAAGCGGGTCTCCGCCGCGGCGCTGGCCCTCGTGGACGTGCCGGAGAAGAAACCCGCCGTCGTGTTCGTCACGATCCCCGACAGCCAGAAGAAGCGCTGGCACGACATCAACAAGGTGATGTCCTCCGTCAAGGCGCTCTAGCAGGAGCGCGGGCGCCGCCACAGGCGGTTGGTCAGGAGCACGGCCACCGCCAGCCCGGCGGTGGTGAGAGCGCCGCCCTCGCCGACCATCCAGGCCGACCTGCCGTGCGCCGACGTCATCGCCTCGGCCACGAAGTACAGCGACGCGTTCATCGTGGCGTGGAGCACCAGGACCGGCCAGATGCTCCGCGTACGGAGGCGCAGCCACACGAGCGGGAAGGCCAGCGTGACCGTCTGGAGCGTGAACATCAGCAGCGCGTACGGCACCGGCACGCCCTCCTCCACCGCCCCCGGCACGAACAGCATCAGGGGGTAGTGGAACGAGGCCCAGGCCAGGCCGAGGATCACCGCCGTCGCGGCCGGGCCCCTGCGCGCGGCGAGCCTTGTGACGAGCAGGGAGCTCCAGCCGAGTTGCTCGCCGAGCGCCAGGACGACGAACGGCGCCACGCCGGGAACGAGGCCGAGCAGCACGCCGAGCGCCGGATGCAGCCCGGTGGACGCGGCGAGGTTGCCCGGGTCGAAGTGGGCGGCGCCGGTCAGCCAGGCCGTGCCGTACGCGAGGCCGGTGCCGAGGACGGGCACGGCCCACGCGGCGGCGAGCGTGCGCCAGGGCACCCGGTGGAAGCCCCAGTCCAGGGCGCGGACACCGCCACCGGCCAGGCACGCGACGAGCGCGGCGAGCGCGGGCATGAACGCCTGACTGTAGACGGCGATCTGGGTGCCGATCGGGGCGTCGCCGATCCGGTCGAGGTCGGCGCCCTGCGAGACGGCGAGAGCCACGACGGGCAGCACGAGGACGGCCAGGGTGACGCCGTACACCGCGAGCCGCGGCTCGCGGGCGGCGGGAGCGGTGGCCTCGATGGGGATGGCGGGTGACGTGTTCGTTCGCATGGGCCGATTCCAGCGCCCCGGCGGTCCCGTCCGCCTGAGGGCCGGGTCCCGTTCCCGTCCCGGCGTCCGGGCCCAAGGGGGTCCCGGGTGGGACGGGACCCGGGTCCCATTCCCTTCGAGGTGAGGAATGTCCAATGATGTCCTGATGCGAAGCGGTGCGTGGTCCCGATGGCTCTGGGCGATCCCCGTCCTGTGCGGGGCGGCCGTCGTCGCCGGCGTCGCACTCACCGCGGCCGTGCCCGCGCCCGACACCACCTATCTGGTGCTCGACGCGGTCGTCGGCCTGACCTGCCCGGCGGTCGGCGTGCTGATTCTGTCGCGGTGGCCGCGGCACCCCATCGGCCGGCTGTTCTGCCTGAGCGGCGCCGGGCTGGCGCTCCAGGCGCTGTCCGGGGGATACGCCGCGTACGCCGAGCCGCACGGGCTGCCCGGCGCCCTGCTCGCCGCGTGGGTGACGAACTGGGTGTTCTTCACCGGGTTCGGGCCGCTCCTGCTGCTGCCGCTGCTGCTGCCCGACGGACGGCTGCCGTCGCCGCGCTGGCGGCCGGTGCTGGTCGCGGCCGTCGCGGCGATGGCGGTGCTCCAGGTCATGCTCATGCTCCGCGACCGCATCTGGGTCTGGGGACACGAGGTGCCCAGCTCCTTCGGGTTCGTTCCCACGGATCCCGTCGCGAAGGTCGCCTTCGGCGTGGTGGTGACCGGGCTGGCCCTGTCGGGGGTCGCGGCGCTGGCCACCCGGGTCACGCGCTCGGACAACAGGCGCCGCCTCCTGCCGGTGTTCGCGGCCGTCGTCGCCGTGGGGCTCTCGGTCGTCGCCGACAACCTGCTGCCGCCCGACCCACCCGTGGGGGTGTGGCTGCAGGCCGCGGCACTGCCGCTGTTCCCCGCGGCCACGGCGGTCTCGATCTTCCGCTACCGGCTGTTCGAGATCGAGGTGCTGATCCGGCGCACCGTCGTGTACGCGCTGGTCACGGTCGTGCTGCTGGGGGCCTACCTGGTCACCGTGGCCACGATCGGCGCGCTCCTGCGAACCGGGAGCGGAGTCCTCCAGCCGCTCGCCGCCACCGCCGTCGTCGCGGTGGCGTTCGCGCCCGCACGCGACGCCGCGCAGCGGGCCGTCGGCCGTCTGCTGTTCGGCAACCGGGGCGACCCGGCCGCCGCGCTGTCCCTGCTCGGCCAGCGCCTGGAGTCGTCGGCCGACCCGACGCGGCTGCTCGACCGCGCGGCGGAGACCGTGGCGCACACGCTGCGGCTGCCCGCGGTCGCCGTGCTCGCCGCCGACGGCACGCCGGTCTGCGCCGAGGGCGGCGTCCCCGTCGACGGCGTACGGCTACCGCTCGTGGTGGGCGGACGCGTGGAGGGGGAGCTGCGTGCGGCCCCCCGTTCGCCGGGCGAAGCCCTGTCGGCGGCCGACCTGGCCGTGCTCGACGACCTCGGCCGCCAGCTCGCGGTCGCCCTCGCCGCCGTGCGGCTCGCCACGGAGGTGCAGACGTCGCGGGAGCGGCTGGTCATCGCCAGGGAGGAGGAACGGCGCAGGCTCCGCCGTGACCTCCACGACGGTCTCGGGCCCGGCCTGGCCGCCATCGGCGTACGGCTCGACGTGATAGAGGCCACCGCCGCGGACATGTCGCCGGCCATGCGGTCGTCGCTGTCGGAGGTCAGGCAGCTTGTCCAGGGCCTCGTCGGCGACGTGCGGAGAATCGTTCACGACCTGCGGCCGCCGGCGCTGGACGAGCTCGGCCTGGCCGGGGCCCTGGAGGACCTGGCCCTGGACACGGAGGAGGCAGGGGAGGGCGGTCCGGCCGTCACGGTCCGGGTGCCGGACCGGCTGCCCGAGTTGCCCGCCGCCGTCGAGGTGGCGGCCTACCGCATCGCTCAGGAGGCCCTGGCCAACGCCCTGCGTCACGCGCGGGCCCGGACCATCGAGATCGTCGCCCGGATCGAACGGGAGGGACTGGTCCTGCGCGTCCGCGACGACGGCCGGGGACTGCCCGAGCCGCTCGTCGAGGGTGTGGGATCGGGCAGCATGAGAGAGCGCGCCGCGGAACTCGGCGGCGTGTTGCGCAGGACGTCCGCCTCAGGGGCGGGCACGACGGTGGAGGCGGTGCTGCCGCTGTGATCGATGCCACGGCCGATTCCACGGCCGATTCCACGGCCGATCCCGAGGCCGCCGAGCCGGTGCGCGTCCTGCTGGTGGACGACCACCCGCTGCTGCGGCACGGCCTGCGGGCGCTGCTCGAACAGGTCGGCGGCGCCGAGGTGGTGGGCGAGGCGGGAGACGGCGACGAGGCCGTCGCCCTCGCCCTGTCGCTGCGGCCCGACGTGGTCGTGATGGACCTGGTGATGCCGGGCACCTCGGGAATCGAGGCCACCCGCCGGCTGATCGACCGCGATCCCGCCCTCGGCGTGCTCGTACTGACGATGAGCGAGGACGACGCCTCGGTGTTCGCCGCCCTGCGGGCGGGCGCGCGCGGCTACGTCCTCAAGGGCACGGGCGGGGCGGAGTTCATCGCCGCCGTCCGGGCGGTCGCCCGGGGTGAGGCCGTGTACGGCCCCGCGGTGGCACGGCGCATCCGCAGGTTCCTGGCGCCGGGCCCGGCCGTCACGCCGTTCCCCGAGCTGACCGTCAGGGAACGGGAGATCCTCGACCTGCTCGCGTCCGGCAAGTCGAACGCGGAGATCGCCCGCGCCCTGTTCCTCAGCCAGAAGACCGTGAAGAACCACCTGACGTCCGTCTTCGCCAAGCTCCAAGTGGCCGACCGGGCGCAGGCCGTGGTGCGCGCCCGCCGCGCCGGCCTCGGCGAGTGAGCCGAGGGGACGACCGGGCTCAGTGCTCGGCGAGGACGATCACGGAGTCGCCGGGCGTGAACGTCACCGCCCGGGACCGGTCCGGGTTGAGGACGACGCCGTAGCGGGGCGGCTCGCCGATCCTCGCCGCCACGCGGTATCCGATCGCGGTCTCGCCGCGCCGCAGGGCCGACTCCACGATCGTGCGGAAGGCGACGGGCACGCCGGTCGTCACGTAGTTCTCCACCGGCCGCGGGTAGACCTCCGAGCCCGCGGAGTCGAAGAGCTGCCCGAAGACCTCGGCGAGGTGAGAGTTCTCGGCGAGCTGCGCGAGCAACAGGCCGATGACGGTGTCGCTGATCACGATGTCGTCGGCCTTGGTGACCTCGGCGAGCGCCCGGTTGTTCTCGTCGTGCATCTCGCTCACGATCGAGTACTTCTCGCCGAGGGTCGTCTGCATGTCGCGCAGTTGCAGCAGCGTCATCAGCGTCCGGGTGTCGGTGTGGCGGGGATCGTACCGATCGTCGGAGAGCACGATGACGTGCTGGTAGACGCCGACGCCGAGGGACTCCAGGGCGTACCTGTCGGTGCCGTCGCACTCCTTGACGTTCACCGTCAGGTTGGCGAGGTTCGCCAGGCCCGCCCCGGCGCCGGGGTGATCACTGGCGACGTCGAGCACCGACCCGGGGGTCACGTAGCCGTCCAGGTAGCGGATGATTCGCGCGGCCCGGCCGTTCCAGCCGAGCATCAGCGTCCGCTCGGCGGCCGGCTCGGGGGCCGGCGCGGGGACGATCTGCCGTTCGTCGGCGGGCGCCGTGCCGTTGGCGAGCCGGATGAGCGAGTCGTCCTGGGCGAGCACGACGAGTTCGTCGGACGCCCCGATCACCGTGTCCGGCGGCGGGTTGAGCACCACACCGCCGGGTGTGCGCAGGCCGAGGACGGTCGCGGTCGCGTACGCGTCGAGGGCCTGGCCGTACGACCTGCCCGCCAAGGAGGGTTCGCGGCGCAGGTAGATCTCGCCGCCGTCGAAGTTCAGCAGGTCCATGCAGACGACGGACATGCCGGACTGCCGGGACGACTGCACGATCAGCCGGGCGGCGATGTCGTCGCTGTCGACCAGGTGGACGCCGGGCCCTCCGGCCAGCCGGGCGGCGGCCATGTTGCGTGAGGAGGCGATGGCGGCGATGACCGGAGGATGGTCCCCGGCTCGCTTGGCCAGGGCGAGCAGGGTCTTGATGACGTGCGCGTCCGGGTCGTCCTTCTCAGGGGACAGCACCACGACCGTACGCGCGGTGCTCAGGTTCATCAGGCCGAGGTCGGCCGGCTCCGTGGGACTGCCGGTGCGGCAGACCAGCCGTGTCGTGCCGGTGTCGCCCACCCGGGCCCGGATGGCGTCTTCCATCGTCGGCTTGTCCTTGTCGGCCAGGATCGCGATGACCGATCCGCGCTGGCTGGCGTGTGCCTTCACCAGTTCGGAGACGATCGTGTAGAGCTGCTCGGACCAGCCGAGGATGACCGTGTGGCCGTTCTCGATGACGCGTGAGCGGCCCTTGCGCAGCTCCTCGATCTTGCCGCGCAGGCCGGCGGAGAGCACGCCCACGAGGATGCTGACGATGAAGATGCCGCCGAGGGACGCCCCCAGCATGATCGCGAGGAAGGGCGCCGTCCCGGCGTCCCCGGCGATCTTGCCCGGGCTGAGGGCGTGCATGAGCGAGAGCCACAGCACGCCCGGCCAGCCGTGGTACTTGAGCGCCTCGTCCGGGGTCAGCCACACCGTCAGCGCGCTGACCACGACGATGAGCACCAGCGACACCAGGGCCAGCCAGCCGATGAGGGCGGCCGTGCCCTTGGCCATGGTGTTGTCGAACCAGTAGCGCGCGCGCTCTTTGACCGTGGCTTTTGACACCGGCATCCCCCGCATGTGATCGGTAAACGCCAGACATAGTAGAAGCGACTAGGCTTCACCGTGTGACGGAACTGGTGCTCGCCTCGGCCTCGCCCGCCCGCCTCGGCGTGCTGCGGGCGGCCGGGCTCGATCCCAAGGTGATCGTCAGCGGCGTCGACGAGGACGCGATCACCGCGGACACCCCCGAGGAGCTGTGCCTGACCCTGGCCGTGGCCAAGGCGGACGCCGTCGCGCGGACCCTCGGCGACGGCATCGTGATCGGCTGCGACTCGGTGCTCGAACTCGACGGCGTCGCGTACGGCAAGCCGGGTACGCCGGAGAACGCGGTGCGCCGCTGGCACATGATGCGAGGCAGGACCGGCCGGCTGCTGACCGGGCACTGCGTGGTCGACGTGGCCGGCGGCCGCAGGGTGTCCGAGGTGGCGGCGACCGTGGTGCGGTTCGGCACGCCGTCGGACGAGGAGATCGAGGCGTACGTCGCCAGCGGGGAACCGCTGCGTGTGGCGGGGTCGTTCACGCTCGACGGTCTGGGCGGCTGGTTCGTGGAGGGCATCGAAGGCGACCACGGGAACGTGCTCGGCATCTCGCTGCCGCTGCTTCGCCGCCTCTTCGCCGATCTGGGCGTGCCGGTGACGACCTTGTGGCGCTAGCCTGCCCGCCATGAGTGGCATCGGGCGGCCCGCCGGACGGCGCGGCGTCGGCGGTTTCGCCGAGGGAATCGGTTTCTGCTTCCGGGGTCTCGGGTGGGTCGCCCGGCATCCCCGCTGGTGGTTGTTCGGGCTGATCCCGGCCCTGATCGCGCTGGTGCTCTACGTCGTGGCGCTGGTCCTGCTGGGCACGCACGCGACCGACGTGGCGGCCTGGGCGACGCCGTTCGCCGACGACTGGGGCTGGCGCGACGCGTTCCGCACGCTGGTCGGCTTGATGATCTTCGTGGCGGGTCTCGCGCTCGCCGTGCTGACGTTCACCGCCGTCACGCTGGTGATCGGCGACCCGTTCTACGAGAAGCTGTCGGAGCGGGTCGAGGAGGACCTCGGCGGGCTTCCCGGCGGCGGCGACCTGCCCTTCTGGTCGTCCCTGTTCCGGTCGATCCGCGACAGCCTCGTCACGCTCTGGTACGTCCTGCTGTTCTCGGTGCCGTTGTTCGTGCTCGGCTTCGTGCCGGTCGTCGGGCAGACCGTGGTGCCCGTGGTGGGGGCGTTCGTCTCCGGGTTCTTCCTCACGGTCGAACTGACCGCCCTGGCGATGGAACGCCGGAATCTGCGGCGCAAGGAGCGCTTCGCCCTGCTCCGGTCGAACATGTCCGTCTCACTCGGGTTCGGCGTGCCGCTCTTCCTCGCGTTCATGGTGCCGCTCGTCAGCGTCGTCGCGATGCCCGGCGCGGTCGCCGGCGCCGCCATGCTCGTCCGCATGCGGCTGGCGCCGGCGACCGCCCAGGGACATCAGGCACCGGGACATCAGGCACCGGGACATCAGGCACCGGGAGATCAGGCCAGGGACACGAGACCCGCGTAACCGGAGTTCCACATGTCCTCGACCCCGTCCGGCAGCAGCAGGACGCGGTCGGGGCGCAGGGCCTCGACGGCCTTCTCGTTGTGGGTGACCATCACGACGGCGCCCTGGTAGGAGGCGACCGCCGCCAGCACCTCGTCCCGGGACGCCGGGTCGAGGTTGTTGGTGGGCTCGTCGAGCAGCAGCACGTTGGCCTGCGAGCTGACCAGGGTGGCCAGCGCCAGACGGGTCTTCTCGCCGCCGGACAGCACGCCCGCGGGCTTGCCCGCGTCGTCCCCGGCGAACAGGAACGAGCCGAGGATCCGGCGCACCTCGCCGTCGCCCAGGTGCGGCGCGGCGGCGGCGAGATTCTGGGCGACGGTGCGTGCCGGGTCGAGCGTGTCGTGCTCCTGGGCGAAGTAGCCCAGCCGCAGACCCGGCCCGCGCACCACGCGGCCCGAGTCGGGGCGTTCCCGCCCGGCCAGGATCCGCAGCAGGGTGGTCTTGCCCGCGCCGTTGAGCCCGAGCACCACCAGCCGGCCACCCCTGTCCACGGCCAGGTCCACACCGGCGAGCACGCGCAGGTCGCCGTACGCCTTGGTCAGGCTGATCGCGCCGAGCGGGGTGCGGCCGCAGGGGGCGGGCTCGGGCAGCCGGATGCGGGCGACCTTCTCGGCGCGGCGGACCGGCTCCACCGCGGCCAGCATGCGGTCGGCCCGGCGCGCCATCTCCTTGGCCCGTACGGCCGTCGCCTTGCCGGCGCGCATCCTGTCGGCCTGGGCGTGCAGCGCGGCGGCCTTGCGTTCCGCGACCGCCCGCTGCCGGGCGTGCCCGCGCTCGGCGGCGTCGCGGTCGGCCAGATAGGTGCGCCAGCCGGTGTTGTGCACCTCCAGCGCGGCCCGGTCGGCGTCGAGGCGCCAGACCCTGTTCACGGTGTCGTCGAGCAGCGCGGTGTCGTGGCTGATCAGGACCAGCCCGCCGGTGCGGCTCGCGAGGAACGACCGGAGCCAGGCCACCGAGTCGGCGTCCAGGTGGTTGGTGGGCTCGTCGAGCAGCAGCGTGCCCTGCCCGGCGAACAGGATGCGGGCGAGTTCGACGCGGCGGCGCTGCCCGCCGGACAGGGTGCCGACCCGCTGGGTCATGACCCGGTCGGGCAGGCCGAGCCCGGCGGCGATGCGGGCGGCCTCGGCCTGCGCGGCGTACCCGCCGCGCGCCTCGAACTCCGCCTCGGCCCGGACGTACCGCCGCATCGCCTGCTCCTGCAGGGCGGGGTCGGCCATGGCCGCCTCGGCGGCGCGCAGCGCGCGCTCGGCCTCGTCGAGGCCGCGGGCCGACAGGATGCGGCCGGCGACGGTGAGGGACGGATCTGCCGCCGCGGGATCCTGCGGGAGATAGCCGACCTGGCCGGTCCGGGTGATGGTGCCCGCGGCCGGTTGCAGTTCGCCGGCCAGGGTCTTCAGCAGGGTGGTCTTGCCCGCGCCGTTGCGGCCGACCAGGCCGACGCGGTCGCCGGGGGCGACGTGGGCGGTGACGTCCGACAGCAGGAGACGGGCGCCGACGCGCACGTCGACACCACGAAGGATGATCATTTGTTGACGCTCCGGAGAAGCTCAAGGACACACGGGTGGCGTGGAAGCGGGTGTCCGAGCTAGGAAATCCGGGGCGTAGACATGGCGCCGAGTGTAGGCCGCGCGCCCTGTTCGGCGCCAACGGTTTTCCGGCCGCCCGGCTGCCCGGCTGTCCCGCGTTGTCCACAGGAGGACGGCTGTCCCCAGAACGCGCTTCGGCCGTCGTGGGGGCACGGCCGTCCGGCGAGGCTTGCCGCCATGACGATCCCGAAGCTCGTGCTCTCCTCGCCGGCGGACATCCTCGCCGCCGTGCCCTACCTCGTCGGTTTCCACCCCGCCGACAGCCTCGTCGTCACCGGCGTCGCCGGCCCGGAGGTGCGGCTGACGACGCGCTGGGACCTGCCGGTCGCCTCCGGGGACCTCGACCGGCTGGTCACGCTGCTGCGCCGCGAGTCGGTGACCGCCGCGTTCGTCGTCGGCTACGGTCCCGGCGCACTGGTGACCCCGGCCGTCGACACGGTGACCCGGCTGCTGCACGCCGGAGGCATCCGGGTGGCCGAGAGCCTCCGGGCCGAAGGCGGGCGCTACTGGTCCTACTCCTGCGGCAGCTCGACCTGCTGTCCCGCCGAGGGCACGCCGTACGACACCGAGCGCAGCCAGGTGGCCGCCGAGGCCGTGCTGCACGGGCTGGTCGCCCTGCCCGACCGGGGCAGCCTGCGACGCTCCGTCCAGCGGTGCGGCGGAGCGGCGATGCGGCAGGTCACCTCCCGCGTCATGGCCGACCTGCGGGCGATGCCCGAGCCCGGGGGACCGGTCGCGGACGAGATGGCCGCGCGGTTCGTGGCCGAGGGCCTGGCACGGGTGCGCAGGGCCATCGGCCTGTACGACTCGGGAGGCCGGCTCGACGACGAGGGCGTCGCCCGGCTCGGGCTCGACCTCGCCGTGGTCAGGGTGCGCGACGAGGCGTGGGCGTTGATCGACGACCGTGACGCGCACATCGCGTTGTGGCGCGACCTCACCCGCCGCCTGGAGCCGGGCCACGTCGCGCCCGCGGCCTCACTGCTCGCGGCCGCCGCCTGGCACCGGGGGGAGTGCGCGCTCGCGGGGATGGCGCTGGAGCGGGCGCTCGCCGCCGACCCCGGCTATTCGATGGCGCTCCTCCTCCGGCAGGCCCTGACGCACATGATGTCCCCCGCCATGCTCCGCGACCGCATGCCGACGCCGGAGGAGCTCGACGACGAGATGGGCCCTCCCCGGGCGATCTGGCTCGCGCCGCTGCGCGCACTGCTCGCCCGGGAGCCGGCCGGTCCTGCCTCCGCCCCGGCCGGCCGTCAGGCCGGCTCGCCGTCCTGAGCCTGACGACGGCGCTCGTTGTAGGCCCGCATCCGGGCGGGATAGCCGGTGAGCTGCACGTCGTACACCGGAAGGGCGAGATCCCTGGCGACCTTCGCGATCACCGCGGGAGCTCCGACGCGGCGACGGGTCCACTCCCCGTCGTGGGCCACGGCCACCGCGGTGGTGTCGGTCGCGAAGGTCTCGGGTTCGACGTAGAACTCGACGCCACGCCGGGTCTTGGCGAACTCGATGAGGGCCTCGATGTCGGCGTCGGTCGCCTCGCGGTCGAACTTGGCCACGCGGGCGCCCCGGCGGCGCCGGAGCCCATAGCGATCTCGCCATCTCATAGTGCTTGTATACATCGCCGTGGATCACGATGGCGTTAAGGGAACGGTCTCGGGGCGATGTCGGGGATGTCCCTGATGCCACCGGGCGCGTACCCGGCACAAGATGGAGGCAGACTCGAAGAGAGCCGAACAGCCGATCGACGGAAGGCGATGCTGTGATGCCCGCGGCAACGACACCACAGTGGCCGGGCCGTGCCCCGATGCCACATCCTCAGTTGCGCGTTACCAACCAGGACCGCGAACAGGTGGTCGAGCACGTCAAAGCGGCCTACGCCGAGGGCAGGCTCGACAAGCACGAGATGGACGAGCGGCTGCACCTGGCGATGACCGCGCGCACGCACGCCGATCTCGTGCCCATCATGAACGACCTGTACGGGACCCGCCCGGCGTACGTCCCCAGGCCGCCCGTGTACCAGAGGGCGGCTACGGACGGGGGAGACCGGGTCGGGGCGGCGGCCTCGCACCTGTTCGCTCTGCTGGGGTTGTTCATCGTCGGCCCGCTGCTGATGATGGTGACCGCGGGGCGGACGTCCCCATACATCAGGAAGCACGCGGTGGAGTCGCTGAACTTTCACCTCACCGTGTTGGGGGCGACGGTGTTGTTGCCGTTCACCGTCGTCGGCGTCTTCCTGCTGCCGGTCATCTGGGTCGTCGGGCTGGTCCTGGCCGTCGTGGGCGGGGTGTCGGCGCTCGCCGCCACCGAGTTCCGCTACCCGCTGACCATCCGCCTGATCAAGTAGCCCGTGAGGTGAGGCCCCCGGTCAGGGCATGAGCGCGCGGACCGCGGCCACCGTGTCGGCCTCCTCGGGCCGCTTGTCGGGCCGATAGCGCAGCACGCGGGCGAACCGCAGCGCCATGCCGCCGGGGTAACGGCTCGACCGCTGCACGCCGTCGAAGGCTATCTCCACGACCAGCGCGGGCTTGAGCGTGACGACGTAGCCGTCCGCCGGCCCCTCCGCCAGCCGCAGGAACTGCTCGGTCTGCCAGGTCAGCAGTTCGTCGGTGAGGCCCTTGAACGTCTTGCCGAGCATCACGAAACCGCCGCTCTCCGGGTCGTAGGCGCCGAGGTGCAGGTTGGACAGCCAGCCCCGGCGCCGTCCGTTGCCCCACTCGGCGGCCAGCACGACCAGGTCCAGCGTGTGCCGCGGCTTGACCTTGATCCAGCCCGCTCCCCGCCGGCCCGCGGCGTACGGCGTGCGCAGCGACTTCACCACGACGCCCTCGTGACCACGCCGTACGGCGTCGCGGAAGAACGCCTCGGCCTCATCGACGTCGGCCGTGACGAGCCGAGGGGTGATCAGCTCGGCCGGGACCGCGGCCTCCAGCGCGGCGTGCCGCTCCTCGTCCGGCAGATCGAGCAGGTCGGCGCCGCCCACGCGCAGGATGTCGAAGAAGAAGACGGTCAGCGGCACGGCCGCGCGCAGCGACGCGACGTCGGTCCTGCTGGCCACCCGGCCCGAGGTGACCTGGAACGGCTCAGGGCGGCCGTCCGGGCGCAGCGCGATGACCTCGCCGTCGAGCACCAGATCGGTCCCGGGCAGGCCGAGCACGGCCTCGACCAGCTCGGGGACCTGGGCGGTGATGTCGTCGAGCGTGCGGGTGAAGACGGCGACCCGGTCGCCCGACCGGTGGGCCTGGACCCGCACGCCGTCGAGCTTCCACTCCACGGCGGCGGGGGCGCCGGCCTTCTCCAGCGCGGCGGTCACGCTGGGCGCGCTCTGCGCGAGCATCGGCGCCACCGCCCGCCCGACCTCCAGGTGGAACGCCTTCAGCTCCGCGACGCCGCCGCGCAGCGCGGCCGCGCCGACGGCGGGCAGCGAGCCGCGGAGGGTCAGGGCCCGGCGCACCTCGGCCGCGGGCACGTCCGCGGCCATGGCGACCGCCTCGATCATCACCCCGTTGAGCGCCCCCTGGCGCAGCTCGCCCGTCAGCAGCCGGTGCAGGAACGACTGCTCCTGCCGGGTGAGGGCGCCGAACAGCTCGCCGAGCAGCTCGCGGCGCGCGGCCTGCGAACCGGCGCCGGACTGGGACCTGATGCGTTCGAGCAGCGCGTCGACCTGCGTCAGGGTCGCCGTGGCGATCTGGCGCGGCTCAGGGGGATCGGACAGGCTCCGCCAGCCCACCCCGATCTGACGCTGCGGCAGCTCACCCGACAGGTAGGCGATGGCGATCTCGGCCTCGTCCGGTCCCACCCTGCCGAGCAGCTCGGCGAGGTGCCTGATCTTGGCGAGCCGCGCCGAGTCCGCGGCGACGGCCGCGGACGTCCTGGCAAGGTCGATCAGCAACACAACGTAATCCTGCCTCACCACAGCGGCAGATGCCCAGGCCGGGGGTCAGACACGACCTAGTGGGACGTCCACGAACCATGGCCGGGTTCGGTCACCGCGCCGGAAGGAACCTGCGGTCCCCGCGAAGCCCTCCGCTCCCTCGATCCAGGCGAACGTTTGTGGACGGCACTAGCTCCGCCACGCTCCGTGATAATGCGGCAGGTCGAGCGGCGGCACCGGGAAGCCGCCTGCCGCGGGCTCGTCGGACAGTCGCTCGAACTCGGCGTCGACCTCGGCCTTCTTGGCTTCCTTGCGCCGCTGGTCGACGGTGTCGAACCGCATCCAGACGGCCAGCGCGCCGACCACGACGACCGCGCCTAGGGCGACGCCGATCACCCGGTTGCCCTCGTTGACCACCACGTTGCGCACGGCCGCGACGAGCAGGATCCAGGCCAGGTTGACCGGGATGAGCACCTTCCACCCCAGCGACATGAGCTGGTCGTAGCGCACGCGGGGCAGCGAGGCGCGCACCCACACGATGAAGCTGAAGGTCAGCGCGAACTTGATGAAGAACCACAGCGCCGGCCACCATCCCGTGTGCGCCCACTCCCACGCCATCGGGAGCGGCGCCCGCCAGCCGCCGAGGAACAGCGTCACGGCGACGCCCGAGGCGGTGAAGGTGTGCAGGTACTCGCCCATCATGATCAGGGCGAACTTCAGCGACGAGGAGTATTCGGTCTGGAAGCCGCCGACCAGCTCGCCCTCGCCCTCAGGGAGGTCGAACGGGATGCGCGCGGCCTCGCCGAACATGCAGACCACGTAGATCAGGAACGACGGGATGAGCAGCACCGCGTACCAGGTTCCGGCCTGCACCTTGACGATCTCGGAGGTGGACAGCGTCCCGGCGAGGATGAACACCGCCACGAACGACAGGCCCATCGCGATCTCGTAGGAGACCACCTGGGCCGCTGAGCGCAGGCCGCCGAGCAGCGCGTACGGCGACCGCGACGACCAGCCGGCCAGCACCACGCCGTAGACCGACACCGCGCCCATGGCCGGCATGAACAGCACCGCCACCGGCAGGTCCACGAGCTGCAGCGGCGTCCGCACACCGAACAGGTTGACCATCGGCGCGAACGGCACGATCGAGAAGGCCAGGAACGCCGGGACCACCATGATGACCGGGGCCAGCAGGTAGAGCACCTTGTCCACGGTCCGCGGGAAGATGTCCTCCTTCAGCCCCATCTTGATCGCGTCGGCGACCGACTGCAGCAGACCGAACGCGCCGGCCCGGTTGGGGCCGTGGCGGTGCTGCATCCGCGAGATCAGCTTGCGCTCGTACCAAACCCCGAAGACCACGCCGAACGCCAGGAAGAGGAACAGCATCACGGCCTTGACGACGGTGATCCACAGCGGGTCCCTGCCGAAGTCGGCAAGGGTGGGATCGGCCATGGGAACGCCGGTCATGGAGTGCTGCTCCTTCCTCTGCCGCGGCGTCCGGCCAGCCCGGGGCCCGCGGTGGAAGGTGACGCTATCCGGTGAGCCGATCGGCGTCTTGAACGAATGCGAACAGCCGCTTCGGCGTCATGCCGGCCATCGCCCGGATCTCGCGGGTGAGATGAGACTGATCGGCGTAACCGCACGCGACCGCCCGGTCCAGCGTGGCCGAGGGCCGCCGCAGCAGATCCACGGCGCGCTGGAAGCGGGCGATCCGGGCGAACGTCTTCGGCGACAGGCCCACCGCGCGACGGAAGCCGAGTTCGAGGTATCGCCGGCTGACGCCCAGCTCGTCGGCCAGGGCGCCGATGGTGAGCCGTCCGTCCGGTTCCTGCAGCCGCAGCCAGGCGTGCGTGATCATGCCGTCGGGGACGGCGTCGGGGCGCAGCCACGCCGTCAGCAGCTGCTCCAGCAGGCTGAAGCGGGCCGCCCAGCTCGCCGGCGCGGCCAGCCTGCCGGTCAGCTCCGCGGCGCGGGCCCCGAGGAGATCCGCCAGGTGCACGGTCGCACCTGCCACCTCGCGCATGGGTGTCCCCGTCACTGCCGACATCCCGGCGGGGGTGAGCCCGACCGCCACCCCGTGGCGCCACGGGGTGCGAGCCGGGAGCGTCGCGGCGCTCCGGGGGCCGGTGACGATGGCGCTCATGTCCGTGAAGTCGATGATGAGGGTGGCCGCGTTGAGCGGCAGCATCCTGCTGGGCGGAAGCCTTCCCGCCGGAGCGCGAAAGCCTGCCCAGCCCAGCACGTAGGGACGCAGGCGTGGGCCTGACGCGCGGATGACGATCCGGTACGCCTCCGTCCGTGGCTGTGCGGGCAGGGAAGCGGGCAGGGAAGCGGGCAGGGAATGCGTCGCCATCACATCAGCACACCGCCGGGTCATGGGAGGTCATGGATCAAGTGTGCCGCGGGCGCGCAAGCCCCACTAGCTGTAGTGGCGCATGCCCGGCCACAGCTCGCGCCAGGGGCGTACGGGGTCGCGGCAGACCGTGATCGGCACGCCCTGCTCCTCGCCCGGCATTCCGCTCAGCCTGCCCGCCGCGCCGCAGTGGGCGAAGGCGGTGCCGAGGTAGGCGGGCGGGTAGCCGACGGACACGACCACCCGCGTCCCCTCCGGCGGCGGCCCCCACCACCACAGCTCGTTGTGGCCGCTGTACACCTGGGGCAGCCCGAACTCGCCCGCCCAGCGACGCAGCGCGCCTGCCTCGCCGTAGTTCCCCGCGAGCAGCACCGCCCCGGCGCGCTCGCCGGCGGGCAGGCCGTTCACCACCCGGGCCGTCTGCGCCGCCAGGTCGCGCATGCCCACCGACTCGCGGGCCACCTCGTTGACGGCGGCGACCGGCGTACCGGCGAGCGACGCCGCCGGGACGACCGGCAGCGCCACGACCACCGCCACCACGGCGTTGACCGCCAGCGCCGCGACCAACGCTCCCCGCCACCGCCACCCGGCCGCCATGACGCAGCCGGCCGCGAACAGGTAGAGCAGGAACGCGCCGGTGTAGTCCGGGCGGCCCCCCGAATAGAGGATCAGCGCGCAGGCCACGGGGTAGGCGACGGCGAGGGAGCGGACCCGCCGGTTCCGCCACAGCCGCAGCCAGCCGGCCACGCACACCACCGCCTGCGGAGGCCCGAGCAGCACGATCTGAAGGGGGACGAAGGCGGCGCGGTTGTCCGCGCCCTCGTCGATCTTCAGCGCCTGGGCCATCTGGAACTGCGGCCAGTCGTGCGTCGCCTGGTAGACCAGGTTGGGCGAGGCGACGGCCAGAGCCAGGAGGGCGCCGGCCCACAGCCGCCTGTCCCGCAGCACCTCGCGCGGACCGGCCACGAGGACGCCCAGGCCGGCGCAGCCCAGCAGCACCACGATCAGATCGCGGTTGTACGCCGCGATCCCGCACAGCGCTCCCACCCAGAGCCAATAGCGCCCGTCCCGCCTGAGCAGCACCCGGAGCAGGCACAGCGTGACGGCGCTCCACAGCACGAGGTCGGGGGTGAGGGTCAGCAGCGCGTGACCGGCCACGAGGGGCAGCACGGAGGTCGCCGTCCCGGCCGCGGCGAGGATCTGGGCCGTACGGCCGCCACCCAGCTCGCGGGTGGCCAGCGCGACGAGCACGACCAGGGCCCCGGCGCACAGGGCGGGCACGATCCGCAGCGCGACGACCGTGTCCCCGAAGATCGTCGTGGACAGCCGGGCGATCATCGGCGTCAGCGGCGGAGTGTCGAAGTATCCGAGCCGCGGCCGTTCGCCCAGCATGCGGAAGTACAGTTCGTCGCGGTGGTAGCCGTACCACGGGCTGACCACGAGCAGCACGGCCACGGTCGCGGCGGCGATCGCGACCACGGCCCGGGGCGGTCCGGCGAGCGCAGCGCCCGCCCGAGCGTCCCCGCCGGCGCTCTCCGTCGGCGTGTCACCGGTCGCCTCGTCGCCCGCGGTCACGCCGGCCTCCCGGAAGCCGGCGTTCGCGGTGCGGCACTCTCGCTGTTCTGCCAGGAGTCGTGCCGCGAGGGGCCGTGCTTGACGGGGACCCGCAGGCCGCGGCTCGGGAAGGCGTCGTCCACGCGGCCATCATCCTCGAAGTGCCCCGGATCTCCTATCCCCTGATCCGGAGCACCGCGGGCGCCTCACGGGCGCCCCGGTCAGCCGACGCCGAGCAGGTCGACGACGAAGATGAGCGTCTCACCGGGCTTGATGCGGGCGCCCGCGCCGCGGTTGCCGTACCCGAGGTGCGGGGGAATCGTCAGCCGCCGCCGTCCGCCGACCTTCATGCCGGCCACGCCGCGGTCCCAGCCGGCGATGACCCTGCCGCCGCCGAGCGGGAACTGGAACGGCTGGCCGCGGTTCCAGGAGGCGTCGAACTCCTCACCCGTGGAGAACGCCACCCCGACGTAGTGGACGGTCACGTTCTGTCCGGGCGTGGCCTCCGGCCCGTCCCCCTCGACGAGATCGACGATCTCCAGGTCCGCGGGCGGCGCGCCCTCGGGAAAGTCGATCTCGGGCTTCTCCAGTGCCACGTGGGCCTCCTGTTCTGTGTGTGCCCCAAAGCGCTTCGAGTGCCGGAAGTTCCGGCCGGCTGACGACTCTACCGGGGACGGCCGACACGACGACGCCTTCCCCACGCGGGGTGGGGAAGGCGTCGCGATTCCAGGAGATGACGAGGGTTACGGGCGACGGCCCCGCGACAGGCCCGCCCGGTCGTCGTCGCGCGCCTCCTCGGCACGGACTTCATCCGCACGGGCCTCCGCACGAGTCTCATCCGCCTCGGTCACCGGGTAGCCGGGGGCCTGCGGAGCGGTGTCGGGCGCCGCGACCGGTGACGTGACGGGCCCGGCCGACGGCGGACGCTGGACGACGACGGTGTCGGCCGGCTGCACGCCGCCCTGCAGCAGCGCCTGGGCCTGGTCGAGCATGGGAGAGGCCACCTGCACGTCGTAGCGCCCGGCGACGATCGAGCTCCTGGACGAGAAGTCGCGCGTCCCGCCGGTGAAGGCGTGGCTGGTGAAGCCGAAGGCGGCGCCGGCGATGGCGCCCCAGAGGATCGACCAGAGCACCAGTCCGAAGAACGAGGTCGTGGTGGAGGTGAACAGCCCGAGGAACAGGCCGACGATGAGGCCGAACACGGCGCCGGTGATCAGGCCGGACAGCGCCGCCCTGCCGTTGGTGAGCCGGCCGGTGACGGTCTCCTCCAGGCGCAGGTCGCTGCCGACGATCGCGGTGTTCTCCACCGGGAACCCGGCGTCGGACAGGGTGTCGACGGCGCGTTGCGCCGCCGCGTAGTTGTCGTAACTGACCAGCAGCCGTCGGTCGACCGCCGGACTGACCGGCCCTCCGGCCGGGGAGTACTGCATGATCGCCTCCGCGGGGTAGTGCGGTCGGTACAAGACCGCACTACCCCGGGTGAAGCCGATATTCCTCGTCCGAATGGGAAAGGTCACCAGCTTTGGTGCAGCGGCATGCCCTCGCTGTAGCCGGAGGCGCTCTGCACGCCGATCACCGCCCGCTCGTGGAACTCCTCCAGCGACGCGGCACCCGCGTACGTGCAGGAGGAACGCAGACCGGCGACGATGGCGTCGAGCTGGTCCTCCACACTGGGCCGCGCGGGGTCGAGGTACATCCGCGAGGTCGAGATGCCCTCCTCGAACAGCGCCTTGCGGGCCCGCTCGAACGGTGAGTCCTCGGCGGTGCGCAGCCGTACGGCACGTGCCGAGGCCATGCCGAAGTTCTCCTTGTACTTGCGCCCGTCCGGGGCGGTGCGGGTGTCGCCGGGCGACTCGTACGTGCCGGCGAACCACGAGCCGATCATGACGTTGGAGGCTCCCGCGGCGAGCGCCAGCGCGACGTCGCGGGGGTGGCGCACGCCGCCGTCGGCCCACACGTGCCGGTCCAGGCGGCGGGCCTCGGCCGCGCACTCCAGCACCGCGGAGAACTGCGGCCGTCCCACGCCGGTCATCATCCGGGTCGTGCACATGGCGCCCGGGCCCACGCCGACCTTCACGATGTCGGCGCCGGCCTCGACGAGGTCGCGTACGCCCTCCGTGGTGACGACGTTGCCCGCCGCGACCGGCACGGAGGGCTCCAGCGCCCGTACGGCCCGCAGCGCCGCGATCATCTTCTCCTGGTGGCCGTGCGCCGTGTCGACCACGAGCACGTCGACGCCGGCGTCGAGCAGCTCCTTGGACTTGGCGGCCACGTCGCCGTTCACCCCGACCGCGGCCGCGACGCGCAGCCGGTTCCGCGCGTCCACGGCAGGCTGGTAGAGGGTGGAGCGCAGGGCACCGGTGCGGGTGAGGATGCCGACCAGGCGGCCGTCCTCGTCCACCACGGGAGCCAGCCGGTGGCGGCCCTCGTGCAGCGCCTCGAACGCGGCCTGCGGGTCGACGCCGCGCGGCAGCGTCTGCGGCGAGGCGGTCATGACCTGGGAGAGCTGGGTGAACATGTCGACGCCGTGGCAGTCGGTCTCGGTCACCACGCCGACCGGGCGGTTGTCCCAGTCCACGACGATGACCGCGCCGTGCGCCCGCTTGGGCAGCAGGGTGAGCGCCTCGCCCACGGTGTCGTGGGGGGTGAGGGTGATGGGCGTGTCGTGGACGAGGTCACGGCTCTTCACCCATTCGATGACGTCGGCCACCACGTCGATCGGGATGTCCTGGGGGATGACGGCGATGCCGCCGCGCCGGGCGACGGTCTCGGCCATGCGGCGGCCGGCGACGGCCGTCATGTTGGCGACGACGACGGGGATCGTGGTGCCGGTTCCGTCGCCGGTGGACAGGTCCACGGCCAGGCGCGACCCGACGGAGGAGCGGGACGGCACCATGAACACATCGCTGTACGTGAGATCGTAGGGCGGCGTCACATCATTGAGGAATCGCACGTTTGTCCAGCCTACGTTGTGAGCGGGTCATATCCGGCATTCCCGGCCGCCGCCGGAGCAGACCCGGACACGGGATACATTGACCTCGCCTGAGAGGAGAGCATGTGATCATCGTTGACCGTCCGGAGACGCTCGTCGTCGGCTATGCCGTACGGACGACCAACGCGGCGGAGGCGGATCCGGCCCGCGCCCAGTTGCCGGGTCTGTGGGCCCGCGCCGGAGCGCCGGGAGCCTTCGCGCACGTGCCCGGCCGGGTCGACGAGAACCTGTACGCCGTGCTGACGGACTACGAGAGCGACCACAACGGCGCCTACACGCAGATCGTCGGCGTGGCCGTGCGCACGGCGGCGCGACTGCCCGAGGGCATGGTCGCCGTACGGGTGCCCGGCGTGCCCGCGCTGCTGTTCGAGGCGCGGGGACCGATGCCGGGAGCGCTCGTCGAAGCCTGGCAGCAGGCGTGGAAGCACACCGAGTCGGGCGCCACCCCGGCCCGCGCCTTCACCACCGACCTGGAGATCCACCATCCCGGGGGCGTCGACCTCTTCGTGGCCACGCTGCCGTCGTTCGGGGATCCGACCGGGCCGATTCCGCAGGTTCAGGCGCCGCCGGTTCAGCCGGCCTGATCGGCGTCCGGGTTCCGGACGGCGGTGTCGCTCGGGGCGATCGCCCACCGCATGACGACCTCCACCGGCACCTCGAAGAGGCGGTCAGGGTGATCGACTCAGGGCGTCCAGAGGGGCTCGGGGATCTCGAAGCCGACCGGCTCGCCCCACTGGTTGCGGTAGGCGACCTCGTGCACGGGGCGGCGCGGGGCCACGCCCCAGCGGCCGGTCGGGTAGCCGAAGGTGACCATGCACGCCACCTGCCAGCCCTTGTCCTCGGGCACACCGAGGATCCGCATCGTCTCCGCGCCGTGGAACAGCCCCAGCACGGACGTCAGCGCGCTGCCCACCCCGAAGGCGCGGGCGGCCAGCTGGGCGCTCCACACCGAGGGGTAGATGGAGCCGCCGCTCGGGTCGTTGCGGGTGAAGGCGAACATCAGCAGGGGATAGGACTCGAAGTGGTCGGCCAGGTGCTGGGCCGACCGCAGCACACTGAGCGTGCGGGTGTCGCCGGTCGCCTCGGCCCGCTCGCGCATCGGCTTGTAGTGCCCCTCGAACAGCCTGCCGAGCGCGTCCCGGTACAGCGGTCCCAGCTGGGACTTCACCTCCGGGTCGTCCACCAGCAGGAAGCGCCAGCCCTGGGTGTTGCCGGCGCTGGGGGCGCGGACCGCGGCGTCCAGGATGCGTTCCTGGACCTCGGTCGGGATCGGGTCGGGCTTGACCCGTCGCATGGCACGCGTCGTGTACAGGGCCTCGAAAAGGTCCATGTGCGGGGGACTCCTCGATCGTCGCGGGGGAAGGGGGAGCGGGGGGTCAGGCCAGCACGCCGGCGGCGCGCAGGGCCTTCGCCTCGTCGTCGGGCAGGCCCCAGGCGCTCAGGTCGTGCAGCCGGGTGGCGGGGGACAGGTCGCCGCGCGGCACGCCGGCCAGCCGGGGCGCGGGCGCGGCCTGCGGCAGCCCGCCGACCTCCACGAACGTGCCGCGCGCCTGGTTGTGCGGATGCCGGACGGCCTCGCGGGGGTCGAGCACGGGGGACACGCAGGCGTCGGAGCCCTCGAAGACCGCCTCCCACTCGGCCCGCGTACGCGACCGGAACGCCTCGGCCAGCCGCTCCCTGATGGCCGGCCAGTTCGCCCGGTCGTCGCGGTCGGGCATGTCGTCGATGCCCATCCGGGCGAGCATCTCCGCCCAGAACTGCGGCTCGAGCGCGCCCACGGCGAGATGGCCGCCGTCGGCCGTCTCGTACGTGTCGTACATGGGGGCGCCGGTGTCGAGGAGGTTGGTGCCGCGTGGACCCCAGTGGCCGGAGTGCACCCCGCCGTAGAACATCGAGAACAGCAGCGCCGCGCCGTCGACCATCGCGGCGTCCACCACCCGGCCGCGGCCGGTGCGTTCCCGCTCCAGCAGGGCCAGCAGCACGCCGTACGCCAGCATGAGCCCGCCGCCGGCGAAGTCGCCGAGGATGTTGATCGGCGGGGTGGGCTTGCCGCCCTCACGGCCCAGCATCGACAGCACCCCGGCGATCGCGATGTAGTCGATGTCGTGCCCGGCCGTGGAGGCGAGCGGGCCGTCCTGCCCCCAGCCGGTCATGCGCCCGTAGACCAGCCGCTCGTTCACCGCGTGGAGGTCGGCGGGTCCGATGCCGAGCCGTTCGGCGACCCCCGGCCGGAACACCTCGATCACCACGTCGGCCCGCCCGGCCAGCCGCTTGAAGGCGGCGACGCCCTCGGGCGACTTCAGGTCGAGGCCGATCGTGCGCTTGCCGCGGTCCATCACGTCGCGGCGCGGCGTGTCGCTCACGGCCTTCACCCGATCGATCCGCAGCACCTCGGCGCCGTGGTCGGCGAGCATCATCCCGGCGAACGGCCCGGGCGCGAGACCGGCGAGCTCAAGCACCCGGATCCCCGCCAGCGGTCCCCGCGGCTCTTCCATCCACGCCCTCCTCACAGCGGCATCACTTCACGCGACAAGTAGAACATGTTTCTGTAGGCGTGCGAGACTGCGCCCGTGACGTGGAATGTTCTCGCGCTGCCACCGCTTCCGGAGACCGCGGTGCGCGGCCTGCTCGCCGGCCTCGACGGCCGCGTCGAGGTGCGGGTCCCCGCCCGCCACGACCGCGCGGCCCTGCTTGACGCGCTGCCCGAGGCCGAGATCGTCGTCGGCGACTGGAGCGGTGCCCTGGCCCTCGACGCCGAGGCCGTACGGCTGGCGCCGCGCCTGGCGTTCGTGCAGCAGCCGTCGGTCGGCGTGGACGGGCACGACCTGGAGGCGCTCGCCCGCGCGGGGGTGCCCCTCGCCAACACTGCGGGGGTGAACGCCGCCGCGGTGGCCGAATGGTGCCTGGCCGCCGCGCTGGCCCTGCTGCGCCACCTCGCGGACGGCGACAGGGACATGCGGGCGGGGGAGTGGCCGCAGTTCGCCTACCAGCGCCGCGAGCTCGCCGGGTGCCGTGTGGGAGTGGCCGGCTTCGGGCCGATCGGCGCGGCCTGCGCCCGCCTGTTCGGCGCGCTCGGCTGCCGGGTCTCCTACTGGTCGCGCACGCCCAGGGCCGAGTCGTACGGCGCGGCCTACCTGGACCTCGACGCGCTGGTCGCGGGCAGCGACGTGCTCGTCCTGGCCGTGCCGCTCGCCCCGGAGACCCGCGGGCTGATCGACGCCGCCGGGATCGCCCGCATGCCCCCGGGATCGGTGCTGGTCAACGCGGCCCGGGGCGGCGTGGTCGACCAGGCGGCGCTGCTGGCCGCACTGGAGTCCGGCCACCTCGCCGGCGCGGCGCTGGACGTGTACGACAGCGAGCCCCCGCCGCGGGACGACCCGCTGCGCTCCTGCCCGAGGGTCCTGCTGTCGCCGCACGCGGCCGGGGTCACGCCCGAGGCGACGACCCGGCTGATCCGGTGCGTGCTGGACAACCTCACCGCGGCGACAGAAGGTCGTCCCGTCGCCAACGTGGTCAACGGCGCCGACCCGCTCGTCCGCCGGCGTCCGCCCAGGTGATGACGCTTTCCACAGTTACAGCAGGGGCGGCGGAGGCGATGAAAAAGGGCAGGATACGATCTACGCCGACGGGGCGCCGCGGGAATACCAGATAGTTTTCGCGGGCGTAACGTGTCTACTCTGGTCTGCGTTCCCCTCCGGGGATAGCGTGCCAAGAGGCGATCTCTACGATCCATGGGGGTGGTGTCATGCCAGAGCGCACGGCCAGTATGACCGCCCATCGGAAGGCCGTCGAGCAGATCAGGGACTCCTACGCGGCCATGCCCGAGGACGCCGCTCCTCGGCTGGCCAAGGCCACGACGAACCTGTTCCGCTTCCGCGCGCCGGCCAGGACGGCCTCGCTGTCCGCCCGCGATCTGGACCAGGTCATCCACGTGGACCCGGCGACGATGACGGCCGAGGTCCAGGGCATGACGACGTACGAGAACCTGGTGGACGCCACGCTGCCGTACGGGCTCATGCCGTACGTCGTGCCGCAGCTCAAGACGATCACGCTGGGCGGCGCGGTCACCGGCCTCGGCATCGAGTCGACGAGCTTCAAGGACGGCCTGCCGCACGAGTCGGTCGAGGAACTGGAGATCCTCACCGGCGACGGGCGGATCGTGGTGGCCCGGGCCGACAACGAGTACGCGGACCTGTTCCGGGCGTTCCCCAACTCCTACGGCACGCTCGGCTACGCCCTGCGGATCCGGATCAAGCTGGCCCGGGTGAAGCCGTACGTCAAGCTGACGCACATCCGCTTCAGCGACGCCGACAAGTGCATGCTCGCCATGCAGGAGATCTGCGAGAGCCGCGAGCACGACGGCGAGCAGGTGGACTTCGTCGACGGCACGTTCTTCGGTCCCGACGAGCTGTACATCACTGTCGGCTCGTTCTCCGACCGGGCGCCCTACACGTCCGACTACACCGGCATGCGGATCTACTACCAGTCCATCCGCAGCCGCGTCCGCGACTGGCTGACCGTGCGCGACTACCTGTGGCGCTGGGACACCGACTGGTTCTGGTGCTCGCGCGCCTTCGGCGTGCAGCAGCCGCTGGTCCGCTCGCTTCTCCCGCGCCGCTACCTGCGGTCGGACGTCTATCGCAAGCTCGTCGGCCTCGACCAGAGGTACGGCGTGACCGCCCGGATCGACCGCTGGCGGAACAACCCGGTGCACGAGTCGGTCATCCAGGACGTCGAGGTACCGATCGAGCGCGGCGCCGAGTTCCTGGAGGTCTTCCACGACAAGGTCGGCATGACCCCTGTGTGGATGTGCCCGCTCAAGGCGACCGACCGATGGTCGCTCTACCCCCTGGAACCCGGCCGCCTGTACGTGAACTTCGGCTTCTGGGGCATGGTGCCGCTGCCGCGCGGCCAGTACGACGGGTATCACAACCGGCTGATCGAGCGGGCCGTGCACTCGCTCGACGGCCACAAGTCGCTGTACTCCACCTCTTTCTACGAGCGTGAGGAGTTCTGGCGGCTCTACAACGGAGACGCCTACTGGCCGGTCAAACGCGCCTACGACCCAGGCGGCCGGTTGCTGGACCTCTATGACAAGTGCGTCAGGGGCCGGTAGGCGTCGATACGTCGGGAGAGATGCAATGACTCTTGCGAAGATCTTCGAGAAGATCGTCGGTCCTGACGCGGGCGTCGAGTTCGTCGCCTACGACGGCAGCAAGGCCGGATCCTCGGGGGCGGACCTCCGCATCGAGGTGAAGTCGCCGGTGGCGGTGGCCTACCTCGCGCAGGCGCCGGGAGAGCTCGGCCTCGCCCGCGCGTACATCTCGGGGCACATCGACGTGCACGGGGACATGTACACCCTGCTCGACCGGATGTGGTCGCTGACGCTCAACGACCTGCCGCTCAGCGAGAAGGTCGCCGCGATCCGCTCGCTCGGGATCAAGCCGCTGCTGATGCGCGTGCAGCCGCCGCCGCAGGAGGCGCGGCAGAGCACCCTGGCGAAGCTGGGCAGCCGGCACGCCAAGCAGCGCGACGCCGAGGTGATCCACCACCACTACGACGTGTCCAACCGCTTCTACGAGTGGGTGCTCGGCCCCTCCATGGCGTACACCTGCGCGGTGTTCCCCCGGCCGGACGCGACGCTGGAGGAGGCGCAGTACACGAAGTTCGACCTGGTCGCCAAGAAGCTCGACCTCAAGCCCGGCATGCGGCTGCTCGACGTCGGCTGCGGCTGGGGCGGCATGGTCATGCACGCGGCCAAGGAGTACGGCGTGAAGGGCCTCGGCGTCACGCTGTCGCGCCAGCAGGCCGAATGGGCGCAGAAGGCCATCGCGGAGGCCGGGCTGTCGGAGCTCGCCGAGGTCCGCTACATGGACTACCGCGACGTGCCGGAAACCGGTTTCGACCGGGTCAGCTCGATCGGCCTCACCGAGCACATCGGCAAGGACAACCTGCCGTCGTACTTCTCCTTCCTGTACGGCAAGCTCAAGCCGGGCGGGCGCCTGCTCAACCACTGCATCACCCGCCCGACCAGCACAGAGAAGACCTTGAACAAGGGCGGCTTCATCAACCGCTACGTCTTCCCTGACGGTGAGCTGGAGTCGGTGGGCTACCTGGTCCGCCAGATGGAGGACACCGGTTTCGAGGTCCGCCACGAGGAGAACCTGCGTGAGCACTACGCGCTGACGCTGCGCGAGTGGTGCAAGAACCTCGACGCCCACTGGGAAGAGGCGGTCGAGGAGGTCGGCCAGGGCACCGCCCGGGTCTGGCGGCTCTACATGGCCGGCTCCGTCGTCGGGTTCGAGCGCAACAAGATTCAGCTCCACCAGGTGCTCGGGGTCCGGCTCGACGAGGGACGGTCGCACGTTCCGCTGCGCCCGTCCCTCGACTGGCCGTAAAGGGCTCTACCGCAGCTCGCGCTTGAGGATCTTGCCGGTGGCGGTCATCGGCAGGGACTCGCGGAACTCCACGATCCGCGGGTACTTGTAGGCCGCCATCGTCTCCCGGCACCACGCCACCAGTTCCTCCTCGGTGACCGTGGCGCCGGGCTTGCGGATGACGTACGCCTTGACCTCCTCGCCGTGGGAGTCGTGGGGCACCCCGACGACCGCGGCGAGCGAGACCGCGGGGTGGGTCATGAGGACCTCCTCGATCTCACGGGGATACACGTTGAACCCGCCCCGAATGATCATGTCCTTGGCCCGGTCGACGATGAAGTAGTAGCCGTCCTCGTCGCGCCGGGCCACGTCGCCGGTGCGGAACCAGCCGTCCTTCATGACCTGCGCCGTCGCCTCGGGGCGGTTGTAGTAGCCCTTCATGATGTTGTGGCCGCGGACGGCGATCTCGCCGATGTCGTCGGCCGTGTTCCAGTCGGCGTCGACCAGCTTCATCTCGACGCCCCAGATCGGCGTGCCGATCGAGCCGGCCTTCGCGGGCCTGCCCGGCTGGTTGAACGAGGCCACCGGCGAGGTCTCCGACAGGCCGTAGCCCTCCAGGATGTCCACGCCGAACGTCGCGCTGAAGTCCTTGAGCACCTCGACAGGCAGCGCCGAGCCGCCGGAGACCGCCGTGACCAGCGAGGGCGGCACCTCGGCCGCCCCGGCGTGCACGGCGGTGAGCATGGCCCAGTACATGGTCGGCACTCCCGCGAACAGCGTGACCTTCTCGCGCTTCATCAGCCCGAGGGCCTCGGCCGGCTCGAAGCGCGGCAGCAGCACGAGCGTGCCGCCGCGCCGGAACCCGGCGTTCATCAGCACCGTCTGGCCGAAGGAGTGGAACAGCGGCAGCGCGACGAGATAGGTGTTCTCCGCCTGCCGGGGGAACATCTCGTCGCTGACGATGGCGTTCATGACCATGTTCTGGTGGGTGAGCTCGGCGCCCTTGGGCTGGCCGGTGGTGCCGCTGGTGTAGAGGATCACCGCCGTGTCGTCGGCGGAGGTCTGCACGGTCTCGAACTCGCCGGACACCCCGTCGAGGGCCGCCCACAGCGTCTCGCCGAGCTCGGACTCGGTGGCGAACGGCGTGGCCGGCAGCACGAAGAAGTGCTCGGCGCGCTCGGCGTCGGCGAAGCCGGCCCGGCCCCGCTCGCCCAGCGGCAGCTCCGGCGTGCCCTCGAAGCAGAAGAAGGCCTTGGCGTCGGAGTCGTCCAGGTGATAGGCGATCTCCCTGGCCTGAAGGAGCACGTTCAGCGGGACGACGGTCGCGCCCGCCTTGAGGATCCCGTAGTAGACGAACGGGAAGTACGGCAGGTTGGGGCAGGCCAGCGCCACCTTGTCGCCCCTGCCGATGCCGCGCGAGACCAGCAGGTTGGCGACCTGGTTGGCGACGGTGTCCACGAGCGAGTACGGCAGGCGCATGTCGCCGAAGACGACCGCGGTGGCGTCGGGCTTCTCCCGTACGCTGTCTTCCAGCACGACGGCCAGGTTGAGCATCTGCCGCTCCCTCTTCTATCGGACCCTCGGTCCATACCAACCGGTAGGTACCTCAGCGTAACGGCTCGGGGGGTGGATTTTGAGGGTCCGGTTACAAGGGCGTTCTCGGCTCTTGACGATGCTGTGTCCCCGCACCAGAGTGGGCGGCATGGACACGGCTGTCGACCTGTCCCACATCCCCTTCTGGGGGCTGCCCCAGGCCGAGCGGCACGAGGCGTTCCGCCGCCTGCGCGCGCTCGACCACCCCGTCTTCTTCCGCGAGAACAAGATCCCCTTCATCGGCCACGGCCCCGGCTACTACGCGCTCGTACGGCACGCCGACGTGACCGAGGCGAGCCGCGACCCCGCCGTCTTCAGCAGCGAGCCGACGGCCAACAGCATCCCCGACATGCCGCGCTGGCTGGCCGTCTACTTCGGCTCGATGATCAATATGGACGATCCCCGGCACGCCCGCCTGCGGCGGATCGTCTCGCGGGCGTTCACTCCGCGCATCCTGGCCAAGATGGAGGAGGACCTGGGCCGGGCCGCCCGGGAGATCGTCGACCGGGCCGTGCGGGAGGGGCCCGGCGACTTCGTCACCCAGATCGCCGCCCGATTACCCGTACGGGTGATCTGCGACATGATGGGCATCCCGGCCGAACACCACGACCGGGTGCTACGCCGTACGAACACGATCCTGGCCAACGCGGACTCCGAGTATTCGGGCGTCGCCGTCGACCCGTCCCGGCCGGACGGCTCCTTCGGCCGCTGGACCACGGCCCGCGGCCTGGCCGCGCTGCTGCGGGCCGGGCACGACCTGAACGCGCTGGCCCGTCGCCTCGCCGGGGAGCGCCGCCGCCGGCCCACCGACGACCTGACCAGCAAGCTCGTGAACGGCGAGGAGCACCTGACCGCCCAGGAACTCGGCTCGTTCTTCATCCTGCTGGTCGTCGCGGGCAGCGAGACGACCCGCAACGCCATCGCCCACGGGCTCAAACTGCTCACCGACCACCCCGACCAGCGCGCGCTGCTGCTGGAGGACTTCGACGGGCGCGTCGCGGGCGCCGTCGAGGAGATCGTCCGCTACTCCAGCCCCGTCATCCAGTTCCGGCGCACCGTGACGCGGGACCACACGATGAACGGCCACGACTACCGCGCGGGCGACAAGGTCCTGCTGTTCTACAACTCGGCGAACCGGGACGAGGCGGTCTTCCATGATCCCGGCGTCTTCGACATCACCCGCAGTCCCAACCCCCACGTCGGCTTCGGCGGCCACGGCCCCCACTACTGCCTGGGCGCCCACCTCGCCCGCCGGGAGATCACCGTGATGTTCCGGGAACTGTTCGACCGCATGCCCGCCATCCGCTCCGTGGGCGAGCCGTCGTACCTGCTGTCCAACTTCATCAACGGCGTCAAGCACATGAGCTACCGCTTCTGAACTTCAGCGTCAGTGGGCGTACTTGTTGCGGCGCCGGAGCATGGCCGCCAGCATCAGCGGGAACATCGCGACGTGGGCCGCGACCATCAGGGCCATGCCGTCGATCAGGCCCAGCCACAGGAGCGGGAACAACGGCACCACCGGGGCGAACATCGCGCCGCACATCTCCAGGGCCGGGGCCCAGGCGTGGCCGCGCACGCGCATCCAGGCGGCCATGCCGGCCGACATGTCGAACGCCATCAGCAGATAGGCGAGCTCGGGATCGCGGGCGTACGAGGGCTCGATCCCCAGGGCGGACCACAGCAGGCCGAGCGCGAACATCCCGGCGAACATCGCGACCACCATCTCGAGGTAGTGCAGGGCGAAACGGCCCCATCGCCGCGTGGCGGGGCGGTGACCGGTGTGCCTTTCCGGCGTCGTATGAGTCATGGCCCAACTGTCCGGGCGGCCGGGGGACGCGCCAAGGAGGGGAACGGGGACGGGTCCGGAATCTTGGGCTCCTCGTCTGTCCGGCCTACAGTCGGGTCATGACCCAGCGACGCATGGTCGTGGTCGGATTCCACGCGGCGGAGCTCCTCGACATCGCGTGCGTGACGACGAGCCTGATAATGGCGAACACCCACGGAGCGTCCCCGTGCTACGACGTGTGCCTGGCCACTCCGTCGGGGCTGCCGGTCACCTGTGGCAGCGGGTTGACGCTGCAGGGGCAGCAGGCGCTCGAACGCGTCACAGGGCCGCTGGACACGCTCCTCGTCTCCGGGGGAATCGGCCACGAGGAGGCCGCCGCCAACCGGCTGATCGTCAGCCACGTTCGGCGGCTGGCCCGGGAGAGCCGCCGCGTCGCGTCGGTGTGCACGGGCGCGGCGGTGCTGGCCGCCGCCGGTCTGCTCGACGGACGGCGCGCCACCACGCACTGGCAGTTCGCCCACACGCTCGCCGCCCGCCACCCGGAGATCGCCGTCGACGCCCGCCCGATCTTCATCCGTGACGGCAACGTCACCACCGCCGCCGGCGTCACCAGCGCGCTGGACGTCACCCTCGCCTTCATCGAGGAGGACCACGGCCCGGCCCTCGCCAGGCAGGTGGCCCGCAACCTGGTGACGTACCTGCAACGACCGGGCAACCAGGCGCAGATGAGCATGTTCACCGAGGGCCCGCCGCCGGGCGACGGCCTGGTCAGGCGCGTCGTCGACCACATCACCGGCCATCCGGACGCCGACCTGTCCACCGCCGCGCTGGCGGTCGGCGCGGGCGTGAGCGAGCGCCACCTGACCCGGCTGTTCCTCAAGCACACGGGGCAGACGCCGGGCCGGTTCGTACGCCGGGCCCGCACCGAGGCCGCCGCCCACCTGCTCGCCTCCACCTCGCTGCCGATGGCCGCCATCGCGGCCCGCTGCGGCTTCGGGACGGCCGAGGCCCTCCGCCAGGCGTTCGTCGACCTGTACGGCATCCCGCCCTCGCGCTACCGCCTGACTCAGGCGACCGCGTTGCCGTCCTCCTTCGGCGACGGCGAGTGACGATTCTGTCGGTGCGGGCATGCCCGCTTGACCCACTGTGGCTGAACCAGTGGATGTGGCAGACTGGCAACCGAATGTGGTTCTAGTCACTGGGAAGGTCCGGCCCCCACATGATGACGCAGCCCATGGAGCCCGCGCGGCGCACGCCCATCACCTCGGCGGCGGACATCGACCTGAACGACTGGAACTTCTGGGGCCGCCCGGACGAGGAGCGGGAGCACGCGTTCCGGCTGCTGCGCGACCTGGACAAGCCCGCCTTCTTTCCCGAGCCCGAGTTCAGCCTGGGCGGCGTCACGGGGCCGGGCTACCACGCGCTCGTCCGGCACGCCGACATCCTGGAGGCGAGCCGCGACCCCGAGGTCTTCTGCTCGGGCGACGGCGGGGCCACCAACATCCCGGACCTGCCGGCGGAGTTCGCCGAATACTTCGGTTCGATGATCAACATGGACGACCCGCGGCACGCGCGCCTGCGGCGGATCGTCTCGCGCGCCTTCACGCCGAGGATGATCAAGCAGTTCGAGTCCGACGTGGACGCCGCGGCCTCGCGCATCGTGGACGAGCTGCTGGAGACCGGCCCGGGCTGCGACTTCGTCACCGAGGTGGCCGCGAAGCTGCCCTTGAAGATCATCTGCGACATGATGGGCATCCCGGAGAAGGACTACCGGTTCGTCTTCGACCGCTCGAACATCGTCCTCGGCGCCACCGACCCCGAGTACGTGAGCGACCGTGAGGACATCGCCCACGCGCTGCTCACCGCGGGGATGGAGCTGCAGCAGCTCGTCCAGGACCTGGCGGCACTGCGGATGGAGACGCCCACCGGCGACCTCACCTCGTCCCTGGTCAACGCCAACATCGACGGGGAGCGGCTGACCGCCCAGGAGCTCGGGTCGTTCTTCATCCTGCTCGTCGTGGCCGGCAACGAGACCACCCGCAACGCCATCTCGCACGGCATGCGCCTGCTCACGCTCAACCCCGAGCAGCGGCGGCTGTGGCTGGAGGACTTCGAGGGCCGGGCGCCGCGCGCGATCGAGGAGATCGTCCGGCTGGCCGCGCCGGTCAACTACATGCGCCGCAAGGTCACCCGCGACCACGAGATGAACGGCAACCTCTACCGCAAGGGCGAGAAGGTCCTGCTGTACTACTGGGCGGCCAACCGCGACGAGCGGGTGTTCGACGACCCGCTGCGCTTCGACATCCTGCGCGATCCCAACCCGCACGTCGGCTTCGGCGGCCCGGGTCCCCATTTCTGCCTCGGCGCCCACCTGGCCCGCCGCGAGATCACCGCGATGTTCCGCGAGCTGCTGCGGCGCGTCCCGCAGATCGAGGCCGGCGAGCCGGAGCGCCTGCTGTCCAGCTTCATCAACGGCGTCAAGCACATGACCTGCGAGTTCTGACCGGCCGGACCCGGGCCCGGCCGGTGGTCAGCTGAGGGGCTTGATCGACCGGAAGACCGTGTTGATGTCGGGGAGCAGGTCGTTCTTGAGCTCGGGCACGGCCATGTAGACGATCGTGGGAAGGTCGGCGCCGGTGTTCACGGCCGCGACCACGACCGTGGTGGTCGCGCCGTCGGCGGTCACCTTGTAGGCCGCGGCCAGGCCGGTGAGGTTGTTGCGGGCCAGACGCTGCTGGGCAATCTTGGTGGCCTTGTTGTCCTTGGGGAACTGGGTCTGGCGCGCCCGGAACATCACGGCGCTGAGCACCGGGCTCAGGTTGTCGGGCGTGGTGTACCTCGCGGCCAGTGACTGCGTCAGCGGGCCCGACATCACCAGGGCGAACTCGCGCTTGCCCTTCGTGGTCATGCCGGCCGGCACGTACTGCCTGCTGGTGAAGCCGTACGTCGCCTTGATCTGGGCCGGGTCGGCGTCCGCCTGCCAGGGGCCGCCGAGCTTGGGCAGCGTGATCCGGCCCGCGGTGTCGGTGAGCACGCCGTTCACGGGGGAGGCGGTGCCCTTGTAGACGGGCAGCCGTGACGAAGTCTGCGCCTGCGGCTTGGCCGTGGCGCCGGTCTTGACGGGGGAGGGCTTCGCGGACGTCGCCGCCTCGGCGGTGTCGCCGGAGCTGAGCGGCCCGGCGGCGAACGCCCACACGAGCACCCCGACGAGCGCGGCGACGACCGAGGCCACCAGCGCGTACAACCAGACCGGCCGGCCGGACTCGTCCTCCTCGTACTCGTCGATGGCCCGGTAGTTCTCCCCGAACACCGTGTTCCACAGCTCCTGCTGCCGGTGCGCGGGAGGCGTCTTCGGCCCGCTGATCTGTCCCGCCGTCACGAACGGCCGGTACGGATCCTCCGGCTGAGGGGGCGGGGGCGGCGCGGTGGAGGCGGGCGGCGCGGACTCGGCGTACGAGCGGACCGAAGGAGTGAACGGCGAAGAGGGCTGCGGGCGGTCCTGACCGCCCGGGAACCCGCCCCCGTGCGGGTCCGCCTGCCCCTGCCCATGACCCTGGCCCTGGTTCTGACCCTGGTTCTGACCTTGGTTCTGACCGGGGGCTCCGGGGCCCGGCGTGCCGTACACCGGCGCGGGCTCGCCGAAGGCGGGGAAGGGCTGCCGCGGAGCCGCGCCGGGAAGCGGGCCCGCCATGGTCGCGGTCGCGTCCGCGGCCTGCTGCGGAGTCCCTTCGACGAAGGAGCGGACGGTGGGGGTGAAGGAGGCGGGCGGAGGCATCTCGGGCCAGGCCGGCGGGATCTCCGGCCACGCCGGCTCCCGCTGGTGTTCGCTGCGGTCCGTGGGCACGGTACCTCCCGAGATCATGCCCGAATTGGGGGTGCCTGGCATGATCTCATGCGAGCCGGGGGCTGCCGCAGCGAAACCGCGGAATGCCTCGCGGAACTGCTCGCCCGTGGGGTCGGTGGGCGGGTCCTGCATCGGCAAATCCGCGGGCGGGAATGAGTTGGCCACGGCAGCACAGTAGGGGAATGGACATAAGAGCCCACAACGGAACTATCACCATCGGGTATCGCAGTTTGACACGCGAGGTCAGCGCGGAGGATCTCCGGCGACCCCGCTTGCGGTCTGCGCTACGCTTGACACGCGTGCCGCCACCCTGCTGTGCGGGCAGTCGCCTCACGACCGGGACGTGAAAGCGCGGGCTGCCTCCCTCCCCGGTCCACACGCGGGGTGCAGTGGGGTCATGCCCCGGGCGGGCGCCTTCATCTGTGTGATTCCAGCCGCCTGGCGAGGAGTGGAAGTGGACGAGCCGGTGTACGACCCGCAGGCGCTGCAGGCCAAGTGGCTGCCGCGGTGGGAGGAGCTGAACCCCTTCGCGGCGGTCGAGGACCTCGCGGACACCAGGCCGCGCAAGTACATGCTCGACATGTTCCCCTACCCCTCCGGCGACCTCCACATGGGGCACGGCGAGGTCTTCGCGATCGGCGACGTCGTCGCGCGCTACTGGTTCCAGAAGGGCTACAACGTCCTGCACCCGATCGGGTGGGACTCCTTCGGCCTGCCCGCGGAGAACGCGGCCATCAAGCGCAACGCCCACCCCGCCGAGTGGACGTACGCCAACATCGACACCCAGGCGACCTCGTTCAAGCGGTACGCCATCTCCTTCGACTGGTCGCGGCGCCTGCACACCAGTGACGCGGAGTATTTCCGCTGGAACCAGTGGCTGTTCACCCGCTTCTACGAGCGTGGCCTGGCCTACCGCAAGGGCGGCCTGGTCAACTGGTGCCCGCAGGACCAGACCGTGCTCGCCAACGAGCAGGTCGTGGCGGGCAAGTGCGAGCGCTGCGGCGCCGACGTCGTCCGCCGCGAGCTGACGCAGTGGTACTTCAAGATCACTGACTACGCCGACCGGCTGCTCGACGACATGGCGCAGCTGGAGGGCGGCTGGCCGGATCGCGTGCTGACCATGCAGCGCAACTGGATCGGCCGCTCCACCGGGGCCGACGTCCGGTTCCGGATCGAGGGCCGGGACGAGCCCGTCACCGTCTACACCACCCGTCCCGACACCCTGTACGGCGCGACGTTCTTCGTCGTGGCGGCCGACGCCCCGCTGGCGGAGGAGATCGTCGCCCCCGAGCAGGCGGAGGCGCTGGCCGCCTACCGCGCCGAGGTCGCCAAGCTCTCCGACATCGAGCGGCTGTCCACGGAGAAGGAGAAGACCGGCGTCTTCCTGGGCACGTACGCGATCAACCCGGTCAACGGGGAGCGCATCCCGGTCTGGGCGGCCGACTACGTGCTGTCCGACTACGGCCATGGCGCGATCATGGCGGTGCCCGCGCACGACCAGCGCGACCTCGACTTCGCGCGGAAGTTCGGCCTGCCGGTGAAGGTCGTCGTCCACACCGGCCTGGCCGACCCGGGCGAGACCGGCGTCGCCACCCCCGGCGAGGGCACGCTGGTCAACTCCGGCCCGCTGGACGGGCTGACCAAGACCGAGGCGATCCAGAAGATCGTCGAGGTCCTGGAGGAGCGCGGCACCGGCAAGGCCGCGGTGAACTACCGGCTGCGCGACTGGCTGCTGTCGCGGCAGCGGTTCTGGGGCACGCCGATCCCGATCATCCACTGTGTGGACTGCGGCGAGGTCCCGGTGCCGGACGACCAGCTCCCGGTCACGCTGCCCGACCTGCGCGGCACCGACCTCCAGCCCAAGGGCGTCTCGCCGCTGGCGAGCGCCGCCGACTGGGTCAACGTCGCGTGTCCCAAGTGTGGCGGCCCCGCGCAGCGGGACACCGACACGATGGACACGTTCGTCGACTCGTCGTGGTACTTCCTGCGTTACTGCGACCCGCACTACACCGACGGGCCCTTCGACGTCGAGAAGGTCCGTAAGTGGGGCCCGATCGACCAGTACGTCGGCGGCGTCGAGCACGCCGTGCTCCACCTGCTGTACTCGCGGTTCTTCACCAAGGTCCTGCACGACATGGGCATGGTCGGCTTCACCGAGCCGTTCCTGCGCCTGCTCAACCAGGGCCAGGTGATCAACCAGGGCAAGGCGATGTCCAAGACGCTGGGCAACGGCGTGGACCTCGGCCAGCAGATCGACGCGTACGGCGTGGACGCCGTCCGGCTGACCATGGTCTTCGCCGGGCCGCCGGAGGACGACATCGACTGGGCCGACGTCTCGCCGGCCGCGTCGCAGAAGTTCCTCGCCCGTGCGTTCCGCGTGATGGCCGAGGCCGGCGCCGCGTCCGCCCCGGGGAAGGACTTCTCCGGCGGCGACGTCGAGCTGCGCAAGGTCACCCATCGGACCATCGACGAGGTGACCAAGCTCCTCGAGAGCTACCGGTTCAACGTCGCGGTGGCCCGCATGATGGAGCTGACCACGGCCACCCGCAGGGCGATCGACGCCGGGCCCGGCGCGGCCGACCCGGCCGTCCGCGAGGCCGCCGAGACCCTGGCGGTCATGCTGTCGCTGGTCGCGCCGTACGTCGCGGAGGAGGGCTGGGAGCGGCTCGGGCACGCGCCGTCGGTCGCCAAGGCCGGCTGGCCCGAGGCCGACCCGGTGCTGCTGGTGCAGGAGTCGGTCACGGCCGTGGTCCAGGTGGCGGGCAAGGTCCGCGACCGGCTTGAGGTCTCCCCGGACATCTCCGAGGCCGAGCTGGAGGCCCTGGCCCTGGCGTCGGACAAGGTCCGGCCCTACCTGGACGGCGAGCCGCGGAAGGTGATCGTGCGGGCGCCGAAGCTCGTCAACATCGTCCCTTAGCGGGTGACCCGGCTCCGTTGTACCGTGTACGAACCCGTCCGTTACGGCGGAGCCGCCGCCACTCGGCATAGGGTGCGGCTGTGGCGAATGGTGCATACCTGAGATACCCCCACCTGTACGGTGACCTCCTCGCCTTCGTGGCGGACGACGACGTCTGGCTGGCGCCCACGGGCGGCGGCAGGGCCTGGCGGTTCACGGCCGACCGGGTCGCGGTCTCGCACCCCCGGTTCTCCTCCGACGGCACGCGCATCGCCTGGACGAGCAGTCGCGAGGGCGATCCCGAGGTGTTCGCCGCCGATCTGGAGGGCGCCGAGGGCGAGCGGCTCACGCACTGGGGCAACGCCATGACGGGCGTGCGCGGCTGGACCGAGGACGGGAACGTGCTGGCCGTCACCGCCGCAGGCCATGGCTCACGGTCCCGGCTGTGGGCCTACGCGGTTCCGCTGGACGGCGGCCCGGCGACGGCTCTGCCGTACGGCAGGGTCAGCGAGGCCGTGGTCAGCGGCGCCAAGGTGGCGAGCGTATCGGCGGTGTGGAGCGAGCCGTCGCGGTGGAAGCGATACCGCGGCGGCACCGCGGCCAAGATCTGGGTGGACGCCACGGGCGACGGCGAGTTCACCCGCCTGTTCGCCGGCAATCCCGCACAGCATTGGTCGGTCATGTGGGTGGGGGAGCGCCTGGCCTTCCTCGCCGACACCGACGGCGACGGCAACCTTTACTCCTGTCTGCCCGACGGCTCGGACCTGCGGCAGCACACCACACATCGCGGCTTCTACGCGCGCCATGCCGCATCGGACGGCTCGCGCGTCGTCTACAGCCTCGGTGGCGACCTGTGGCTGCTGGAGAGCCTGGACGCCGAGCCGTACAAGCTGGACGTCAGCCTGAGCGGGCCGCGCCCGGCCAGGGCCAGGCGGCCGGCGCGGAACGTCGTCGGCGGCTTCGCGCCGGACCGCACCGGGCGGGCCAGCGTGGTCGAGATCCGCGGCACCGCCCACTGGGTGACGCACCGTGACGGCCCCGCGGGCACGCTGCGCGCCGAGCCCGGTGTCCGGGTACGGCTGCCGCGGGCTCTCGGCTCCTCTCCGCATCCGCAGGCCGGCCGGGCCGTCTGGGTGTCGGACGCCTCCGGCGAGGACGCGCTGGAGATCGGCACGTCCGGCGGAGAGATCCGCACACTGGCCGCGGGCCGGCTCGGCCGGGTGCTCGACCTGGCCGCCGCGCCGGACGGCACGCACGCCGCGGTCGCCACCCATGACGGGCGGCTGCTGGTGGTGGACCTCGGCTCCGGGGACGTCCGCGAGGTGGACCGCACCACCCACGGCGACGTGCGGCAGCTGACGTTCTCGCCGGACTCGGCCTGGATCGCGTGGGCGCACGCCTACCAGCCCTGGCGCCGGCACCTCAAACTGGCCCGCGTGGACGGCGGCGCCGCGATCGAGGTCACTGCGCCGCGCTTCAACGACTACAGCCCGTCCTTCACCAAGGACGGCGAGTTCCTGGCCTTCCTGTCGGACCGCACGTTCAATCCGGTCTACGACAACCACGTCTTCGACCTGTCGTTTCCCAGCAGCTGCCGGCCGTACCTGGTGCCGCTCAAGGCCACCACGCCCTCGCCGTTCGACCCCTCGTTAGCGGGCCGCGGCTTCAACGGGGAGGACGACGCCGGCCCGGACGGCAAGAACGACGCCAAGAACGACGGCAAGAACGACCGGCCGCGTCCGACCGAGGTGGACGCCGACGGGCTGGCGGCGCGCATCGTGCCGGTGCCGGTGCCGGCCGGCACCTACTCGAACCTGCGTGCCGCCAAGGGCGGCCTGCTGTGGCTGCGGCACCCGCTCACCGGCGAGCTCGGCGACGGCACCGAGCCCGGCGAGCCGGTCCTCGAACGCTACGACCTGGCCAAGCGCAAGGTCATCGAGCTGGGCGGGGAGTTCGGGGCCTTCGAGGTCAGCGACGACGGCACGCGCCTGGTGGCCAATGGCGGGCACGGCCTGCAGACCCGCGCCACCGGAGACGACGACGAGGTCGTCACCGTCGACCTGGACCGCGTGGTCGTGACCATCGACCCGGTCGCCGAGTGGCGGCAGGCCTACAACGAGGCCGGGCGGCTCATGCGCGACCACTTCTGGCGGGCGGACATGAACGGCGTGGACTGGCAGGGCACGCTCGACCGTTACGCCCCCCTCGTGGAGCGAATCGGCGCCTACTCCGAGCTGATCGACCTGCTCTGGGAGGTCCAGGGCGAGCTGGCCACCTCCCACGCGTACGCGCGGCCCGCCGGCGCCCGCCGCAATCCTCGGCGCCACCAGGGCCTGCTCGGCGCCGACCTCGCCCGGGACGAGAACGGGGTGTGGCGGATCAGCCGGATCCTGCCCGGGGAGTCCTCCGACCACGAGGCTCGCTCGCCGCTGCTCGCGCCCGGCGTCGCCGTCCGGGAGGGCGACGCGATCGTCGCCGTGAACGGGCGTCCGGTGGATCCGGTCCGCGGGCCGCTGGCACTGCTGTCCGGCACGGCGGAGCGGCCCGTGGAGCTGACCGTCCGGCCCGGCCCCGGCGGCGAGACCCGCCGGGTCGTCGTCACGCCCGTCGCCGACGAGACGCGGCTGCGGTATCACGACTGGGTGACCGGACGGCGGGCGTTCGTTCGTGAGGCGTCGGGCGGGCGGCTCGGCTACCTGCACGTGCCGGACATGATGTCCACCGGGTGGGCGCAGTTCCACCGGGATCTGCGTGCCGAGATGGACTTCGACGGGCTCGTCGTCGACATCCGCGACAACGGCGGCGGGCACGTCTCCGAGCTGGTGCTGGAGAAGCTGCAGCGGCGGGTGACCGGCTGGTCGCTGGCCCGGGGGTACGAGCCGGCGAGGTACCCGGAGGACTCGCCTCGCGGGCCGATCGTGGCCGTCACCGACGAGTTCGCCGGGTCGGACGGGGACATCGTCAGCGCCGGGATCAAGAACCGCGGCATCGGACCGCTCGTGGGCACGCGGACCTGGGGCGGCGTGATCGGCATCGATTCGACGTATTCGCTCGTGGACGGGACCGTCGTCACGCAGCCCCGGTACTCGTTCTGGCTGGAAGGCGAGGGGTGGGGCGTCGAGAACCACGGCGTCGACCCGGACGTCGAGGTCGTCGTGACGCCGCAGGACCTGGTCGCCGGGCGGGATCCGCAGCTGGCGCGGGCGGTGGAGCTGGCCCTGGCGGCGCTGGAGGAGAGGCGGCCGGCCACCCCGCCGGAGTTGCCGCCGCTGCCGTGATCCCCCGCTGCCGATGACGTTGACGATCGGGCAGCCGTACGGAGAAAATTACGCCCGAGCCACAAACTAGTCATATCGATGTAGGCGTGCGGTCAGGGCATGCCGCGACCACCACCGCTCCGGCGGTGGTCTGGGGTGCGCGCCTGACCGTATGGCTCACCGTCGGCGTGCGCCCCACGTGGGAGGCACGTCTTGTACAGACGCATTCTCGGCGGGCTGGCGACCGCCGCCGCGATGGCGGCGACCGTTCTCGTCGTCACCGGATCACCGGCCAACGCCGCCGGTACGGGCACCGGCTACCTGCACACCAGCGGGAACAAGATCGTTGACAGCACCGGTGCCACGGTCCGGCTGACCGGCATCAACTGGTTCGGCATGGAGACCGACAACAAGACCTTCCACGGGCTGTGGGCGAACAACCCGTGGAAGAGCCAGCTCGACCTCATGGCGAACCTGGGCTACAACACCATCCGGGTGCCGTTCTCCGACGACGCGCTGAAGCCGGGCGCGCAGGCGACGAGCGTCAACACGTACTCCAACCCCGACCTGATCGGCCTGTCCCCGCTGCAGATCCTCGACAAGGTCGTGGACTACGCGGGCCAGAAGGGCATGCGCATCATCCTCGACCGGCACCGGCCGACCAGCGCGGGCCAGACGGCGCTGTGGTACACCTCGGGCGTCCCCGAGTCCACCTGGATCAGCGACTGGAAGTCGCTGGCCCAGCACTACGCCGGCAACACCACCGTGATCGGCGCGGACCTGCACAACGAGCCGCACGCCGACGGCACCAACCCGAACGCCACCGGCTCCTGCTGGGGCTGCGGCGACGAGTCGCGCGACTGGCGTCTGGCGGCCGAGCGGGCGGGCAACGCGATCCTGTCCGTGCAGCCCAACTGGCTGATCTTCGTGGAGGGCGTGAGCTGCCCGAGCGGCGGCCTGTCCAACATCTGGGACAACGACCCCAGCAACGACGAGGACTGCGGCTGGTGGGGCGGCAACCTCACCAAGGCCGGGCAGTACCCGGTGCGGCTGAACGTGGCCAACCGGCTCGTCTACTCGCCGCACGAGTACGCCACGTCGGTCTACCACCAGGCGTGGTTCGACGACCCGTCGTACCCGGCCAACATGCCGGCCATCTGGGACAAGTACTGGGGCTACCTGTACAAGCAGAACATCGCGCCGATCATGGTGGGCGAGTTCGGCACCACGCTGGCCAGCAACGTCGACAAGATCTGGCTCCAGGAGCTCATGAAGTACATGGGCAGCGGGGTGAACGGCATGTCGTTCACCTACTGGTCGTGGAACCCCAACTCGGGTGACACGGGCGGCATCCTGAAGGACGACTGGGCGACGGTCGACCAGGCCAAGCAGAGCATTATCTCGCCCTACCTGATCCCGCCCACGGGCGGCAACCCGACGCCGCCGGTGTCGCCCTCGGCCTCGCCGAGCGTGTCCCCCTCGGCGTCCCCCTCGGCATCCCCGTCGGTCTCGCCGTCGGCGTCCCCCTCCGCGTCGCCGTCCGCGTCTCCTTCGTCGCCGGGCGGGAAGACCTGCACCGCCACGTACAAGGTCGCCAACCAGTATCCCGGCGGCTTCCAGGGCGAGGTCACGGTCAAGGCGGGTTCCTCGGCCATCTCGGGCTGGACCGTGAAGTGGGCCTTCCCGGACGGCCAGAGCATCAGCCAGCTCTGGAACGGCACGCTCAGCGCGAGCGGGTCCAACGTCACGGTGACGAACCTGGCCTACAACGGCGCGCTGGGCGCCGGGGCCTCGACCACGTTCGGCTTCAACGGCAGCTGGTCGGGCACCAACGGCGTTCCGTCGCCGGTGAGCTGCACCGCGTCCTGACGACGGCACAAGCCCCGCAGGGCACAGCACAAGCCCGGCGCTCCCGTGAGCGCCGGGCTTGTCCCTGTGCGGCGTCCGGAACCGGCGGACCGGTTACAGCTTGCGCAGGACGGCCGTGACCTTGCCGAGCACGGTGGCCTCGTCACCGGGGATCGGCTCGTAGTTGGGGTTGTGCGGCACCAGCCACACGTGCCCGTCCTTGCGCTTGAACGTCTTCACGGTGGCCTCGCCGTCGATCATGGCGGCCACGATGTCGCCGTTGTCGGCGACCGGCTGCTGCCGCACCACGACCCAGTCGCCGTCGGCGATGGCGGCCTCGATCATCGAGTCGCCGGAGACCTGGAGCAGGAACAGCGTGCCCTCGCCCACGAGCTGCTTGGGCAGCGCGTACACGTCCTCGATGCTCTGCTCGGCGAGGATGGGCCCACCGGCCGCGATGCGGCCGACCAGCGGCACGTACGCCGCGGTGGGCCGGTTGAACCCGGCCTCCTCCTCGCTGGTGGCGTCCGGATCCACCCACAGCACCGGCTCGCCGGGCAGCCGGACCTCCAGGGCCCGGGGCCGGTGCGGGTCACGCCGGAGGTAGCCCTTACGCTGGAGCGCCGTGAGCTGGTGCGACACGCTGGAGGTGCTGGTCAGCTGGACCGCTTCCCCGATCTCCCGCATGGACGGCGGATAGCCGCGCTGCTGGACCGAGTCGCGGATCACCTCGAGGATCTTCCGCTGCCTGGGGGTGAGGCCAAGCGAGTCGCGCCTGCGAACCGCGAGGTCGCTGACGCCATCCGCTTGCTCACTTCGGTCACTCACGATGCCACCTCTCAATCCGTGTTCCTCATGTCGCACAGAGCGACCGTACCGCGATTCAAGATCACCGTCAAACAATTGTTCGATATCCAGCGAAATCGCCGATCTCGCCGTCCGTCTCATCGTACGGGAGTTCGATCGATCCCGTGTTCGATTTACCCGATCTTCTTTGACCGCTGTACGCCCAGGTCAGAAGCCGTACGGAAATCAGCTGGAAATGGCGCGTAAAGGGCGTATTCCCCTACGCGTGGGGCAGTTGAGGCTGCCGTGACTGGAGGCGCGACACGCGCGCCGAACAGGCACTTCCTCTCCCATGGCCCGTTCGACTTGCGTTCAAGGTCGGGCACTCCTACGGTTGGACCACAACATCTAGTAGTCACAGCGGTGTAAGTTCACCACACCTTGTGTTCGGGATGTGCGTTCAGGGAGGCGATGAAGTGCACTGTCCGTTCTGTCGCCACCCGGACACCCGGGTCGTGGACAGCCGTGCGGCCGAAGACGGGGCGGCGATCCGCCGCCGGCGCACCTGCCCCGAGTGCGGGCGCAGGTTCACCACCCAGGAGACCGTGCTGCTGATGGTGAGCAAGCGCAGCGGGGTCACCGAGCCGTTCTCCCGGGAGAAGGTCATCGCCGGCGTGCGGCGGGCCTGCCAGGGGCGCCCGGTCAGCGAGGACTCCCTCGCCCAGCTCGGGCAGCGCGTGGAGGAGAGCATCCGGGGCACCGGCGCGGCCGAGATCGCCTCCCACGAGGTGGGCCTGGCCATCCTGGGCCCTCTCCGCGACCTCGACGAGGTGGCCTACCTGCGGTTCGCGTCGGTCTACCGGGGATTCGAGACGCTGGCCGACTTCGAGGCGGAGATCGAGCGGCTCCGGTCCGCCAGAGGCGAGCTGGAGCCGGTCGAGGACTAGGCGCGCCTCCCGGGACGACCGGGACGGGGCGCGGGCACGGCGCGGACGCGGTGGCGGCGGCGCGACGATGAGGTTGTAACGAGCGTGGTCCGAAAGAGGGGCTCCACCGGGCCCTGGGAGGGGGAAGTCATGACGGAGACCGTGAGCGGCACCGTATCGGGTGCGGGGGGCCGGGCCGGCAAGCGGCCGCGCAAGGGCCTGAAGATGAAGCGCGTCTTCACCACCCCGGGTGTCCACCCGTACGACGAGGTCCGCTGGGAGCGGCGCGACGTCGTGATGACGAACTGGCGGGACGGCTCGGTCAACTTCGAGCAGCACGGCGTGGAGTTCCCCGACTTCTGGTCGGTCAACGCGGCCAACATCGTCACCACCAAGTACTTCCGCGGGGCGGTGGGCACCCCGCAGCGCGAGTCGAGTCTCAAGCAGCTCGTCGACCGGGTGGTGGGCGTCTACACCAGGACCGGCGTGGAGAACGGCTACTTCGCCTCCGAGGAGGACGCGGAGATCTTCGACCACGAGCTCAAGCACGCGCTGATCCACCAGATCTTCAGCTTCAACTCGCCGGTGTGGTTCAACGTCGGCACCCGCTCGCCGCAGCAGGTGAGCGCCTGCTTCATCCTGGCCGTGGACGACACGATGGAGTCGATCCTCGACTGGTACAAGGAAGAGGGCGTGATCTTCAAGGGCGGCTCCGGCTCCGGGGTCAACCTCTCCCGCATCCGCTCGTCCAAGGAGCTGCTGTCCAGCGGTGGCACGGCCAGCGGCCCGGTCTCCTTCATGCGCGGCGCCGACGCCTCCGCCGGCACCATCAAGTCGGGCGGCGCCACCCGCAGGGCGGCCAAGATGGTCGTCCTCGACGTGGACCACCCCGACATCGAGGAGTTCATCGAGACCAAGGCGCGCGAGGAGGACAAGATCCGCGCGCTGCGCGACGCCGGGTTCGACATGGACCTCGGCGGCAAGGACATCGTCTCCGTCCAGTACCAGAACGCCAACAACTCGGTGCGGGTCTCCGACGAGTTCATGCGCGCGGTCGAGGCCGGCGGCAAGTTCGGCCTGCGGGCCCGGCTGACCGGCGAGGTCATCGAGGAGGTCGAGGCCCGGTCGCTGTTCCGCAAGATGGCCCAGGCCGCCTGGGAGTGTGCCGACCCCGGCGTGCAGTACGACGACACGATCAACGACTGGCACACCTGCCCCGAGACCGGGCGCATCACGGCCAGCAACCCCTGCTCGGAGTACGTCCACCTGGACAACTCCTCGTGCAACCTCGCCTCGATCAACCTGCTGAAGTTCCTGCGCGACGACGACAGCTTCGACGTCGCGACCTTCGTGAAGGTCACCGAGCTGATCATCACCGCGATGGACATCTCGATCACCTTCGCCGACTTCCCGACGCAGAAGATCGCCGAGACCACCCGGGCGTACCGCCAGCTCGGCATCGGCTACGCCAACCTGGGCGCGCTGCTGATGGCGACCGGCCACGCGTACGACTCCGACGGCGGCCGGGCCATCGCCGCCGGGATCACCTCGCTGATGACCGCCGTGTCCTACCGCCGCTCGGCCGAGCTGGCCGGGATCGTCGGCCCGTACGACGGCTACCAGCGCAACGCCGAGCCGCACAAGCGGGTCATGCGCAAGCACGCCGCGGCCAACGACGACCTGCGCACGCTCGACGACATGGACAAGGCTCTGCACGTCGAGGCGACCCGGCAGTGGCAGGAGTGCCTGCGGCTCGGCGAGAAGAACGGCTACCGCAACGCCCAGGCGTCGCTGCTCGCCCCGACCGGCACCATCGGCCTGATGATGGACTGCGACACCACCGGCATCGAGCCCGACCTGGCGCTGGTGAAGTTCAAGAAGCTCGTCGGCGGCGGCTCGATGCAGATCGTCAACCAGACGATCCCGCGGGCGCTGCGCCGGCTCGGCTACCCCGAGGAGCAGGTCGAGGCCATCGTCGAGTACATCGCCGAGCACGGCCACGTCGTGGACGCCCCCGGCCTGCGGCCGGAGCACTACGAGGTGTTCGACTGCGCGATGGGCGAGCGGGCCATCGCCCCGATGGGCCACGTGCGGATGATGGCGGCCGTCCAGCCGTTCCTGTCCGGCGCGATCTCCAAGACCGTGAACCTGCCCGAGTCGGCCACGGTCGACGACATCGAGCAGGTCTACCTGGAGGGCTGGAAGCTCGGCCTCAAGGCCCTGGCCGTCTACCGCGACAACTGCAAGGTCGGCCAGCCGCTGTCGGTCGCCAAGAAGACCTCCGAGGAGGTCCCTGCCGAGACCGCGGAGAAGGAGCCGATCGTCCAGGTCGTGGAGGTCGCGCGGCCGACCCGGCGGCGGATGCCGAACCAGCGGCCGAGCACCACCACGCGCTTCACGGTGGGCGGCGCCAAGGGCTACATGACCGCCTCGTCCTACCCCGACGACGGCCTGGGCGAGGTCTTCCTCAAGATGTCCAAGCAGGGCAGCACGCTCGCGGGCGTGATGGACGCCTTCTCCGTGGCGATCTCGATCGGCCTCCAGTACGGCGTGCCGCTGGACACGTACGTGCAGAAGTTCGTCAACATGCGCTTCGAGCCGGCGGGGATGACCGACGACCCCGACGTCCGGATGGCGCAGTCCGTGATGGACTACATCTTCCGGAGGCTCGCGCTCGACTACCTGCCGTACGAGGACCGGGCCGCCCTGGGCATCTTCTCCGCCTCCGAGCGGGCCGCGCAGCAGCGCGGGGAGGACCCGGCCGCGCTCCAGGACGTCGACACCGCCGCCCTGGCGCAGTCTGCGCCCATCGAGAAGGCGCAGTCCGCGCCCGTCGAGACCAAGCCCGCCGAGGAGCCGTCCAACGGGCAGCTCGCGCCGGTGGCGGTGCCGGAGCCGCGCCGGGTCGGCGCCTCGCTGGAGAGCCACCAGGGTCGTACGGCCGACGCGCCGCTGTGCCTGACCTGCGGCACCAAGATGCGCCCCGCGGGCAGCTGCTACGTCTGCGAGGGCTGCGGCAGCACCAGCGGCTGCAGCTGAAACCTGGAAAGTACGGGCACGTCTCCCGGTGATCACCTCCATGACGGATGCCTCCCACTCGGGTTCGGGTGGGAGGCATCCGTCAGAGTGTCGTACCTCCGTGCGATCGTTCTCGGGCGCCGAGCGTGGAGCTGCTGCGCCGGCGTGTGCTCGCCGTGCTGACCCAACGCGCCGATCCCGGCGCCATGCCACGCGGTTCGGCCGGGGAATGACATCGGCGGCGCGTGTGTTGCCGCAGCCATGGTCATTGGATTCATCGGCAGCGGGAACATCGGCGGCACCCTCGCGAAGCTGGCGGTCGACGCCGGCCACTCGGTGGTGCTGAGCAACTCCCGCGGGCCTGACACGCTCTCCGAACTCGTGGCCCGGCTGGGCCCGAACGCGCGTGCCGCCACCCCGGCCGAGGCCGCGGAGGCGGGCGACATCGTGGTCGTGACGATCCCCTTCGGCAGATACCGGGAGGTGCCGGTCGAGCCGCTCGACGGCACGATCGTGATCGACACGAACAACTACTACTTCGAGCGGGACGGTCACTTCCCCGAGCTCGACGCGGGGGAGACCACCGACAGCGAGCTGCTCTCCTCGCATCTGCCGGGAGCCCGGATCGTCAAGGCGTTCAACTCCATCTACTACGTCCACCTCGCGGAGCAGGGTCAGCCCGCGGGCACGGAGAACCGGCGCGCGCTGCCCATCGCGGGCGACGACGCCGAGGCCAAGAAGGTGGTCGCCGAGCTGATCGACTCGTTCGGATTCGACGTGGTCGACGCGGGCCCGCTCGCGGAGGGGCGGCGCTTCCAGCGGGACAAGCCCGCCTACGTCAACCGCCTGACCAGCGCCGAGCTGCGCGAGGCGCTCGCCAGAGGCTGACGAGGGATTTCCCGGCGCCCTAGGGTTCACCGATGCTCGATGGGCTGCGCGTGCCGCGGTTGCGGGGGTTGCCGGGAACGCCGCCGTCTGATCAGTCGGTCTCGAAGGCGAGCCGGTCGGTGAGCCAGCGGTAGAACTTGATCGAGAACCTGACCCAGTGGGCCACCATCGTGGTCAGGTGTTCCCTGGTCACGCCGGCCCCGATGTAGACCTGGGAGTCGCCGACGAGCCGGATGGCGCCGTTGTCCTGGGTGAACGTGTACACCTTCGGCCACATCGTGTCCGCGTTCCACTCGTTGAGCGCCGCGAGCAGCATCGGCTTGTCGTCCACCGAGAACTGCCTGTTGTAGAAGGTGCGTACGGTGAACAGGTCTCCTTCCTTGCCGAACAGGAAGTAGATCGTGAGGTGGGCGGTGGAGATCGCCAGGTCGCCCTCTGTGTCTATGGTGTGCTCGATGTCCAGCTCGTCCAGGATCTCCTCGAGGAGGTCCCGGTCCGGCTGGACGACCGCTGGGGAAGGCGTCACCGCTCCATCCTGCCGCATCGGCCTGCCGCCGAAGTGGCAGACGTGACAGATGAGACGGGGGAGAGGGCGCCGCTCAACCGATCCTGGTGACGAGGGCCATGATGTCCTCCGCCAGGGCGGCGTCGAGCGGGGCGTGCCGGTTGAGCAGCCGACACCGGATGACCCCGAAGATCACGTCGACCAACGACCGTCAGCGCGCGGGAACCTCCGGGTAGCCGCCACGGTAGTCAGAGGCATGAGGCACACTGCGGTCGGCTTGTGCGGCTTGGCGCTCGTGGCGGGCTGCGCCGGCACCGGAACTCCCGACACCGGCACCGGTGCCGGAACGGCGCTCCCGCCCGTGTCCGTCCCCGTGTCGGTCCCCGCTCAGGGGTCCTGCGGACGGACGGCCGGCAGCACGGCGAACGCACTGCCCGAGGTGCGGGGTGCCGGGCGGGGAGCCGAGGTGTGGGGATTGATGTTCGCGCCGGTGCCCCTCGCCGCCGGACGGGAGGTCAAGATCGTGTGGCGGATGACGGGTGAGGGGCCGTTGCGCGTGACCGCCGCGCTCCCCGACGGCACCGCCGCCAGGCTGACCTGGGGACCCGAGGCGCACGGCGGATCGACCTGGCACCGGCCCGGTCAGGAGTGGGGGACGGGGTTCGTCTTCCCCAAGCCGGGCTGCTGGGAGATCACGCTGACCCGCGACCGGGGCTCGGGCACGGTGTGGCTGCCGGTCCGGTGAGACGAATCCCGGCCCGCCGGATCGTACGGCGCCCCGGTCAGTGGGGCATGGTGCGGGTCAGGATGTGCGGCGGGACGGGATGGGCGGCGGCCTGCGGGTCGGTCACCGGGGCCTGCCACGACCGGGTGAGCGGCAGGATCCCGGCCCACACGTCGTGCGGGTCGCCGGCGTCGTCCGGCTGGCCTTCGCGCACCTTGACCGACGCCTCGGCGAGCGGGAGCGCGAGGATCGTCGTGGCGGCGAGTTCCTTGCGGTTCGGCTGCCGGGCGTAGTCCCACTGGCCGGGGGTGACGTGTTCGGTCAGGCAGCGCAGGGCGGCCGGTTTCTCGTCGTCCTCCAGCACGCGGGGCACGCCGTAGATCATCGCGCTGCGGTAGTTCACGCCGTGTTCGAAGACCGACCGGGCCAGCACGAGACCGTCGACGTGAGTGATCGTCACGCAGACCGTCGTGCCCCGGGTGAGGCTGCGGCTGGCCACCGAGCCGTGCACGTACAGATGGTCGTCGTCGAAGCCGTAGACGGTCGGCACCACCATGGGGTCGCCGTCCACGACGACGCCGAGGTGGCAGACGAACCCGGCCCGGAGCACCTCGAACAGCGCCTCCCGGTCGGTGCGGCCCTGCTCCCGCAGCCGGCGGTGCCGGGTCCGCTCCGTTGCGGACAGATCACTCATGAGGCGACATTCAACCAGAAAAAGCCTTCGGCCCGCCCGGCGGGGATGCCGGGCGGGCCGTCTCGTGGACCCTGCGGTAGATCCGGCTCAGGCGGCGGACGTCGGTCCGGACGTCCTCGGGAACCGGATGACGTTTCCGCCCGTGTAGGCGCTGAGGTCGACGATCTTCCCGTCCCTCCTGTCCCGCCTGGGCCTGCGGCGCAGCGCGGTCCTGATGTCCCTGACCTTGGCGAGCGACGGCACCACCGTGACCATGTTCGTTTCCCCCCGACCGTGATGGTTCCGTGACCTTTTCGGTATAGATATCGGAGACTTGGTAAAAGGGGCGTAAAGCCTTCGCTGTCACAGCAGCCTCTGGAAGCACGACGGCCTCGGAAGCACAGCTCAGTACGGAAGCGGGCGGCCGGAGGGGGTGCGCAGGGTAGGCAGGCTATTCGCCCCGCGTGCCGCCGTCCTCCCGTTTTTCACTCAGGAGCCGGGGACCTTACGGCTCACGACGCAGATGCGGTTCCAGGCGTTGATCTGCGCGATGGCGACGACCAGCGCGGCCAGCTGCTCCTGGGAGTAGTGCTTGGCCGCATCCGCCCAGATCTCGTCCGGCACGGGGTCGGGCCGGTCGGCGAGCCGGGTCGCGGCCTCGGTCAGCGCGAGCGCGGCCCGCTCGGCGTCGGTGTAGTGGGGCGCCTCCCGCCAGGCGGCAACCGACCACAGGCGCTCGTCGGTCTCCCCGGCCTTCTTGGCGTCCCGGAAGTGCATGTCCAGACAGAAGGCGCAGCCGTTGATCTGGCTGGCCCGGATCTTGGCGAGTTCCAGGGTGGCGTGGGGCACGTCGCACTCGTGCAGGAAACGCTCCACCCCGAGCATGGCCTGGTACGCCTCGGGAGCCAGCTCGCGGACGTTGATCCTCTCGATCATCGTCATCTCCTCGTCTCGTCGGCCCGCGTCACGCGGGCGAGTTTCTCGGGGTTCAGGACCATGTCGACGGCGGTGACCCGGCCGTCCGCGACGGTGAGGCCGAGGACGGAGGTCAGCCGTTCGCCGTGGTAGCGCAGCAGGCCAGGCCGGCCGTTCACCACAACCGGGGCCAGCTCGAACCCGCCGAACCTGCGGATGCCGAACAGCAACCTGGCCACCTTGGCCGCGCCGCGGACGGGCCGCCTCCCGGCGCGCACCCGGCCGCCGCCGTCGCTGCGCAGGACGACGTCCGGGTCGAGCAGCGCGAGCAGCGCGTCCATATCGTCGCCGAGACAGGCCCGCGCGAAGGCGTGCACCACCCGCCGGTGCTCGGAGGGGTCCACGTCGAACCGGGGCGCGCGGGACGCGACGTGCGCCCGCGCCCGGGCGGCGAGCTGCCTGCAGGCCGCCGGACTGCGCCCGACCGCCTCGCCCACCTCGGCGAACGTCAGGCCGAACACGTCGTGCAGCACGAACGCCGTGCGCTCGGCCGGGCTGAGCGACTCCAGCACGACGAGCATGGCCATGCTCATCGACTCGTCGAGGGTCACCCGCTCCGCAAGGTCCGGCTGAGTGAGAACGGGCCCGGTGATAATGGGCTCCGGCAGCCACTGCCCCACGTACTCCTCCCTGCGGTGCCGCGCCGAGCGCAGCACGTCGAGAGCCAGCCGGGAGACCGTGACCACCAGCCAGCCGGTCACGTCCCTGATCGCGTCGCCGCCGTCGCCCGCCTTGGCGGACCGCAGCCGCAGCCAGGCGTCCTGCACGACGTCCTCGGCCTCGTCCAGGCTGCCGAGCAGGCCGTACGCGACGCCGAGCAGCCGGGGCCGCATCGCCTGGAACTCGGCGTCGAGGACCGCCGTGCCGTCGTCATGGTCGTTCACGAACTGAGGACGAGACACCCCCTCAGTGTGTGACATCCCTCTGCAGCGGCTGCGCCCGCGGGGCGTCCTGAGCCGGTGCTGAGGCAATGCCATGGGTGCGGAGGCCGAACGCGACGACGACCGCGCCGAGCACCGCCGCCGCCACCGGGACGACCAGCGCGGTCCGTAGCGCGTCCGGCCCCGACCCGGCCGCGACGCTGACGGCGGTGACGGCCGACAGCCCGAGCGCCGTGCCGAACTGCATCGCCGTGTAGAGCAGGCCGCCTGCCAGGCCGTGCTCGTCCTCGTCGACGCCCTCCGTCGCGGCCATGGTCAGCGGGCCGTACGCCAGCGAGAAGGACAGGCCGAGCAGGAGCAACGCCGGGAGCATGGCGGCGTAGGTCCAGTCCATCCCCACGGGAAGGAAAAGCGCGTACGCGACCGCCGCGAGGACGATGCCGCAGAACAGCACCCGCGTGTTGCCGAAGCGGTTCACCAGGCGCGGCGTCAGCGTCGGCGCGAGCACCGTGTCGATTCCGATCACCAGCATGGCCAGGCCGGTCTGCATCGTGTTCCAGCCCCGCCATTCCTGGAGGTACAGGGTGATCAGGAACTGGAACCCCGCGAAGGCGAACAGGAACAGCAGCGCCGCCGCGTTCACCCGCACCAGCGGTGCGGTGCGCAGGATGCCCAGCCGCACCAGGGGCGACGACGACCGCCGCTCGATCGCGACGAACAGCCCCAGCAGCGCCAGCCCCGCCGCGAAGGCGCCGGCGGTGAGGCCGGGGCCCTCGCCGGGGTGCTCCAGCCGGACCATTCCGTACGCCAGGAGCAACATGGCCCCCGTGACGGCGAACGCCCCCGCCAGATCGAAGCCGCCCGAGGGGCGGTCGCCGCCAGTGTCGCGGACGAGGACCAGTGCCGCCGCCAGGATCAGCGCGGACAGGATGACCGGCGCGAAGAACACCCACCGCCAGCCGAACGCGGTGAGCACGCCACCGGCGACCAGGCCGAGCGAGAACCCGCCCGCCGCCGTGCCCGCGTACACGCCGAGCGCCTTGGTACGCACCGGTCCCTCGGGGAAGTTGGACGTGACCAGCGCCAGCCCGGCGGGGGCCATGAACGCGGCCGCGACCCCCGTGACGAACCGTGCGGCCAGCAGCATCCAGCCCTGGGTCGCGAACCCGCCGAGCCCGGAGAAGACCAGGAAGACGGCCAGCCACAGCAGGAACATCCGCCGATGGCCCAGCAGGTCGGCGGCGCGCCCGCCGAACAGCATGAACCCGCCGTAGCCGAGCACGTAGGCGCTGACCACGCCGCTGAGCGTCCCGGTGGACAGGCCAAGGTCGGCCCGGATCGACGGCAGCGCCACGTTCAGCATCGCCACGTCGATCCCCTCCAGGAAGATCGCGCCGCACAACACCAGCAGCACGCCCCACGCGCGTCCCGTCATGCGGGCGGGGTGCCGGGCGGCGGTTCCGCCCACGGAATTGGACATCGAGTTCGGCTCCATCTCGTCGGGAACCGGTCTCGGAGCGGTTCCCCGAGTGCCTGCCGGTTCCCTCTTGTAACCGACTGCATCGTCAGGCACTATCGGTGACCATGGAAGACGGCACTTTCGAGTCCCTCGGTTACTGCGCGAATACCGGCGTTGACGACGACGTCCTCCAATGGGACCAGCGCGCGGACTGCGAGGTGCGGCAGATCCTCGACCGCATCGCCGACAAGTGGTCGCTCCTGGTGATCGCGCTGCTCGACAAGCGGAGCCTTCGCTTCACCGAGCTGCGCCGCGCGATCGACGGGGTCAGTCAGCGGATGCTGGCGCGCACGCTGCGGCATCTCGAACGCGACGGGCTGGTGAGCCGGACGGTCCACGCGACCGTCCCGCCGCGCGTGGACTACGCGCTGACGCCGATGGGCGCGACTCTGCACGCCACCATCCGTGCCCTGGTCGTCTGGACAGAGGAGCACCAGAACGCCATCGCCGCGGCCCGCGCCGCCTACGACCGGCGTGTGGCCGCCGAGCAGGAGGCCGCCGAGCGCCAGGAGGCCGAGCGCCTGGCCGTCGCCCGCGCGGCCCTGCCGATCAGGGGCTGACCGCCGGCGAAGGCGTCCAAGCGAGCAGGGGCCTGCCGGGGACACGGCGCGGTCTCAGGCCGACTCCCTCACGATGAGGCGGGTGGGCAGGATGACCGGGTCCACCGGGCCGCCTCCGTCGATGAGCGCGAGCAGCAGCCGTACGGTCTCCTCCGCGACCTCGGCGAGCGGCTGGCGGATCGTGGTGAGCGGCGGGTGCGTGGTGGCGGCGACGGACGAGTCGTCGAAGCCGCCCACGGCCACGTCGTCGGGCACCCGGCGGCCGGCCGCGCGCAGCGTGGACAGCGCGCCGGCCGCCATGAGGTCGGAGGCCACGAAGACCGCGTCGAGGTCGGGCGTGCGCTCCAGCAGCCGCGCCATCGCGCTCTCGCCGCTGAGCTGGGTCCAGTCGCCGTGCTCGATCAGCTTCCTGGAGGCCTTCCTGCCGAGCACGTCGGCGAAGCCCTCCAGGCGCTGGATGCCGCCCGGGGTGTCCATCGGGCCGGTGATCGTGGCGATCTTCCTGCGGCCCTGCTCGACCAGGTGGCGGGTCATCTGCCGGGCGCCCTCACGGTCGTCGGCCGCCGCGTAGGGGATCACGTTCTCCTTCCCGACGACGGCCCCGCAGGCGACCGCCGGGATGCGCATCGACTCCAGCTCGTCGACCATCGGGTCGCCCGCGTGCGTGGACATCAGCAGCACGCCGTCGGCGTGGCCGCCGCGCACGTAGCGCACCACGCGCTCGCGGTCGCCGTCGTCCCCGGCCAGCATGATGACCAGGGAGACGTCCCGCTCGCCGAGCCGCCTGATGGCCGTGCGGATGGTGGTGCTGTAGTTCGGGTCCTCGAAGACCTTCTCGTGCGGCTCCGACAGCACCATCACCACCGACCCGGTGCGCTGGGTGACCAGGCTGCGGGCGTTGCGGTTGACGATGTAGCCGGTCTCGGCGATGGCGCGCCGGACCGCGGCGTGGGCGGCGGGGCTCACGTACCGGTCGTCGTTCAGCACCCGCGAGACGGTGCCCCGGGAGACGCCCGCCGCCGCGGCGACGTCGTGAATGGTCGGTCGCTTCGCCATGAACGTATTTTCCCCCGCCGATCAGCCTGTTCCCCCGTGCTCATTCAGCCTTTCACGGCCCCGCCGGTCAGGTCCGTACGCCAGTAGCGCTGCATCGTGAGGAACAGCGCGATCAGCGGGATGAGCGACAGCATCGTCCCCGTGATGATCAGGTTGTACAGCGACGGCTGGTTGGCGCCCGCGGCGAGCAGCGTGTAGAGGCCGACCGTCAGCGGGAACCTGTGGTCGTCGCCCAGCATGATGAACGGCAGCAGGAAGTTGTTCCAGATCGCCACGAACTGGAACAGGAAGATCGTCACCATGCCCGGCGTCAGCATCGGCAGCGCCACCTGGCGAAACAGCCGCCACTCGCCGGCGCCGTCCAGCCGGCCCGCCTCCAGCAGCGAGCCCGGGATCGCGGCCTGCGTGTAGATCCTGGCCAGGTAGATGCTGTACGGGTGCAGGATCTGGGGCAGCAGCACCGACCAGTACGTGTCGGCCAGGCCGGCCTTGGAGAACAGCAGATACTGCGGGATCGCCAGCACGACCGACGGCACGAGGATGCCGCCGATGAGCAGGTTGAAGATCAGGTTCCGCCCCGGGAAGTCGTACGTCGCGAGGGTGTAGCCCGAGATGGTGGACACCGCGGTCGACAGCACCGCGCCGCCCCCGGCGTACAGGACGGTGTTGAGCAGCCAGAGCCAGAAGACGCCGTCGCGGTAGGCGAACAGGTCGGCCAGGTTGGACAGCAGGCCGGTGCCGGGTGTGAAGGTCGAGGTGGAGAACAGCTCGGCCTTGGACTTGGTGGCGGCGACCACCACCCAGCTCACCGGGAACAGGGTGTAGATCGCGCCCAGCACGAGCACGCCGGTCGGCACGATCCCCAGCGGGCGGCGCGGCGACGGGCGGACGTGGCCGCGGGCCCTGGGCAGTGCGGTGGCGGTCATCAGCCCTCCCCGAACGCGCGGTTCTTCACGACCCGCAGGAAGCCGAACGACAGCACGAGGGAGATCCCGGCGATCACCATGGACGTCGCGGCGGCCGAGTAGAGGTCGCCGGTGACGAACGCGTCGCGGTACACCTTCATCAGAGGGCTCCAGGTCGAGCTGATCGTGTTCGTCAGCGGCCGCAGGGTGGTCGGTTCCGTGAACACCTGGACGGTCGCGATGACGGAGAACACCGTGGTCAGGATGATCGACGGCACCAGGATCGGGATCTTGATGCGCAGCGCGATGCCCAGCTCGCTCGCGCCGTCGATCCTGGCCGCCTCGTAGTACTCCCGCGGCACGGCCCGCAGGTTCGTGTAGAGCACCAGCATGTTGAAGCCGGTGCCGCCCCAGACCGCCACGTTCGCCATCGAGAACGTCACCAGGTCGGCGCTCAGGAACGGGTGCTCGCCGAACGGGCTGAGGCTGGGCAGGTAGAGGAAGCCCCACATCAGCGTCGCCGCCACGCCCGGCACGGCGTACGGCAGGAAGATCGAGATCCGGGTGAGGCGGGCGAGCCGCACGTGCGCCGCGTCGAGCATCAGCGCGAACACGAGGGCGAGCCCCAGCATCAGCGCGAGCACGAGCGCCCCGTACGCGAGGACGCGCAGCCAACCGGCCCACAGCTCGCCGTCGCCGACGGCGGCGGCGTAGTTGGCGAGCCCGGCGAAGACCTCCGTGCGGGCCCCCTTGCCGAGGCCCAGGCCAGAGACCTTGGTGCGCCGCAGGCTCAGATAGATCGTGTAGCCGATGGGCAGGGCCATGAAGAGCGCGAACAGCGCCATCGCCGGGGCGAGGAACAGGTAGGGCACGGCGCCCGCGCGGCCGGCGCGGGCGCCCTTCTTCGGAGATCGCATCGTCACTGGGCCCTGCTCACTGGGCCAGGGTGAAGCCGGTCTTCTGCATGTCGGCGACGGTGGCGTCCTGCATGCTCTGCACGGCGGCGGCGAAGTCGGACTTGGCGGCGACGGCCTTGTCGAAGGCGTCCTTGTACGCGTTGTACGTCACGCCCACGTTGGGGCCGAAGGTGAAGCCGCGGGCGGTGGCGCCGATGTCGGCCGCCTGCTTCCAGAAGTCGGGCTGGTTGGAGAAGTAGTCGGGAGCGTCGGTCATCAGCGCGGCGCCCTTGGTGGAGGCCGGGTAGACCGCGCCCTCCTTGATCAGCAGCCCGAGCGCCTGCGCGTCGGTGTTCAGCCAGGTGGCGAACTTCGCGGCGGCCGCCTTGTTGGGCGACTTGGCGGCGACGGCGGTGGAGGAGCCGCCCCAGAAGCCGCTGTGGTTCTCACCCGCGTTCCACTGCGGCAGCGGGGCGATGGCCCACTTGCCCTTGGCCTTCGGCGCGTTGCTCGACAGCACGCCCGGGCCCCACACGGCCGACGGCCAGGTGAGCAGCCTGCCGTCGTTGAGCGCCTTGTTCCACTCGGGGGTGAAGTAGGGCATGCCGTCGATGACGCCCTCCTTCACCAGGCCGCCCCAATAGGAGGCGACCTTCTTGGTGGCCTCGTCGTTCACCGCGACCTTCCACGCGTCGCCGCTGATCGACCACCACTGCGCGCCCGCCTGCTGGGCGAGCCCGGCGAACCAGCCCGGGTCCTTGCTGGAGAACGTGCCGAGGAAGACCTTGGGGTCCTTCTTGTGCACGGCGCGGGCGGCCTCGGCGTACTCGTCCCAGGTCTTCGGCACCTCGATGCCGTACTTCTCGAACAGGTCCTGCCGGTAGTAGAGCATCATCGGCCCGCTGTCCTGGGGGACCGCGTAGACGGCGTCGGTGCCGAGGGTCACCAGCCCCCAGATGCCCTCGCCGAACTCGGCCTTCGCCTGCGCGGTCTCCGCCTTGAGGTCGGCCACGGCGTCGGCGGCGACGAAGGAGGGCAGCATCTGATACTCGGCCTGGACCAGGTCGGGCGGGTTGCCCGCCTTCGCGGCGGTGAGGAACTTGGCCGCCGCGTCGTCGCCGCCCGCCTGCTTGCTGACCGTGACCTGGATGTCGGGGTGGGCCTGGTTCCACACCGCGACGATCTTGTCCATGTTCGGGACCCAGGTCCAGTAGGTCAGCGTCACCGGGCCGGCCGGCGCCGCGCTCTGGCTCGCGGCGGGGGAGGACGGCTCGTCGGAGCCGCCCGAGCAGGCCGTCGAGAGCGCGGCGGCGAGGATCGCGACGGCCGCCGCTGCTAGCCGGTTCACGCGCATATGTTCCTCCAGGCGGGGGTGGAGAGGGGGATGAGAGGCTGGAATATCTGGGAGCGTTCACAGACTGGAAGCTCCCCATCCTGCTGTCAACGGTCGTTACGCGGTTGTTAAGGACCCTGGCTGATCAGCCTGAATCGCTCGCACCTTCTCGGCGAGACGGTTGTGCGCTACTGTGCACGTTCACAGAAGCAGAATCGAGGGGGAGACGTGCCCGGATATCCCGTCCTGCCCGAGGGCCTCGCTTACGGCGGGGACTACAACCCCGAGCAGTGGCCGGAGGAGGTGTGGCGGGAGGACGTCCGCCTGATGCGGGAGGCCGGGGTGAACCTGGTAACCGTCGGGGTCTTCAACTGGGGACTGATCGAGCCGCGGGAGGGCGAGTACGACTTCTCCCGGCTCGACCGGATCCTCGACCTGCTCCACTCGGCCGGGGTGTACGCCGACCTCGCCACCCCCACCTCCTCGCCGCCCACGTGGTTCCGCCGCCGCCACCCCGGCAGCCGCCTCGTGGACAGGGAGGGCCACGTGCTCGGCGGAGGCTCCCGGCACAGCTTCTGCCCCAGCTCACCCGACTACGCCGCGGCGTCCGAGCGGATCGTCGCGGCCCTCGCCGCGCGGTACGCCGGCCACCCCGCCCTGGCCATGTGGCACGTGCACAACGAGTACGGCTGGGCCAACGCGCACTGCTACTGCCCGACGTCGGCCGAGGCGTTCCGCGCCTGGCTCCGGGACAGGTACGGAGACGTGGGCGCGCTCAACGCCGCCTGGGGCACCACCTTCTGGGGGCTGACCTACGGCTCGTTCGAGGAGGTCGAGCCGCCCGTCACCGCGCCGGTCGGCCTGCTCACCGGGCTCCAGCTCGACTTCATGCGGTTCTCGGTCGACGCGCACATCGCCTGCTTCCGCAGAGAGCGCGAGACGATTCGCCGGTTCAGCGACCTGCCCGTCACGACCAACTTCATGATCCCCAACTGCAAGCCCATGGACTACTGGCGCTGGGCGGCGGAGGTCGACGTGGTGGCCAACGACCACTACCTCGACTCGGGCCGGGCCGATCCGCACATCGAACTCGCCATGGCCGCCGACCTGACCCGGTCGGTGGCCGGAGGCCGCCCCTGGATGCTGATGGAGCACTCGACGGGCGCGGTCAACTGGCAGCCGCGCAACCTCGCCAAGCGGCCGGGGGAGATGCGCCGCAACACCCTCGCCCACGTGGCGCGCGGCTCGGACTCGGCGATGTTCTTCCAGTGGCGCGCCTCCCGCTACGGGGCGGAGAAGTTTCACTCCGCGATGGTGCCGCACGCCGGGACCGACTCCCGGATCTGGCGCGACGTGGTCGCGCTCGGCGCCGACCTCGGCAGGCTCGCCGGGGTCAGGGGCGCGCGGGTGGCGGCCGAGGTCGCCGTGGTGTGGGACTGGGAGTCCTACTGGGCGCTCGAATTCGAGTGGCGGCCCTCGTCCGACCTGCGCTTCCGGGAACGGATCGAGGCCTACTACGAGGCGCTGTGGCGTGAGCACGTCACCGTCGACTTCGTCCACCCGTCGGCCGACCTGTCGCCGTACCGGCTGGTCGTCGCGCCCAGCTCCTACCTGCTCGGCGAGGAGCCGGCGAAGAACCTGCACCGCTACGTGGAGGCGGGCGGGCACCTGCTCGTGTCGTACTTCTCCGGCATCGTGGACGAGAACGACACCATCCACCCGGGGCCGCACCCGGGGGCGCTGCGCGAGGTGCTCGGCGTGGCCGTCGAGGAGTTCCACCCGCTCCGCGAGCACGAGGCCGTGACGTTGCGGCCGTCTTCGCTGACCGGCCGGATCTGGTCCGAACGCGTACGGCTCGCGGGGGCGCGGGCCGTGCACGAGTTCGCCGACGGGCCCGACGCCGGGCACCCCGCCGTCACCCGGCACGACCTGGGCGCGGGCACCGCGTGGTATGTGTCCACCGCCCTGGACGCCGAATCCGGCCTGCGCGGGCTCGTCGCCCGGGTCCTCGACCACGCGGACGTGTCCCGGCCGCGCGGGCTGCCCGACACGCTGGAACTCGTACGGCGGGGCGATCACCTGTTCCTCATCAACCACGCCGACGAGCCGGCGACCGTGACCGGGGTGACCGGCACGGGAGTGCTCGACGGCGCCGCCTACGACGGTTCGGCGACGGTGCCCGCCGGAGGCGTCGTGGTCGTCCGCACCCAAGCTCCTTCGCCGTGACGACCTGACCGCGTTCGCGGCGGAGGATTCGGGGGTGTCCGTCCATTCCTCTCCTGACCGGAGGACCCATGAAGAAGATCCTGGCGGCGCTCGTCCTGTGCGCCGCCGCGGTGCTCCCCGCCGCACAACCGGCGCACGCCGCCACCACACTGACCATGCTCGGAGCCGACGTCTCCTCCGTGCAGCGCTCCCTCGACCTGGGCGCGAAGTACTACGACGCGAGCGGCAACCAGAAGGATCCGCTGGACATCCTCAAGGGCATCGGCGTCAACTACGTCCGGCTGCGGATCTGGAACAACCCCGTCAGCGGCTACAACAACAAGGCCAAGGTCCTGCAGTACGCCAAGACGGTGAAGGCCAAGGGCCTGAAGCTGCTGGTCGACTTCCACTACTCGGACACCTGGGCCGATCCCGGCAAGCAGTACAAGCCCGCCGCCTGGGCGAGCCACGGCATCAGCCAGCTCCAGACCGACGTCTACAACTACACGTACGACGTGTGCTCGAGCCTCAAGGCGCAGGGCACGACACCGGACAGCGTGCAGATCGGCAACGAGATCAACGTCGGCATGCTGTGGAACGACGGCAAGGTCGTCAACAACGACTTCACGAACCTGAGCCTGCTGCTCAAGGCCGGCTACAACGCGACCAAGGCGTGCAACTCCGGCACGCAGGTGATCATCCACACGGCTGACGCGGACAGCGACGCAAACGCCCGCTGGTTCTACGACGGCATCAGGGCCAAGGGCGTGGCCTGGGACATCACCGGACTGTCGTACTACTGCATGTGGCACGGCACGCTGTCCAACCTGTACAACGTGATCTCGGACGTGCGGTCCCGCTACGGCAAGCCGGTCGTCGTCGCCGAGACGGCCTACCCGTTCACTCCCGACAACGCCGACGGGGAGGGCAACTCGGTGACGTCTGGCTGCTCGGGGTACGGCCTCACCTGGCAGGGACAGGGGGCCGAGTTCACGGCGGTGCAGAACACGGCCCGCAACGCCGGCGCCATCGGCGTCTTCTACTGGGAGCCGACCTGGTACGCGGTGCCCGGCAACGGCTGGGACCCGGCGAACATCAACGGCACCGGCGACCAGTGGGACAACATGGCGATCTTCAACTGGACCGGCCACCTCAACCCGAACGTGAAGTGGACCCCGTGACGAACTGACACCGATCCGGGCCGCCCCGCGTGACTTCTTCGGGGCGGCCCGCCCCGGCACACGGGCACGGCCGCCTTCAATCGAACAGCTCGTCGGCCGATCTGACCTTGGGGGCGCTGCGCAGCCAGGCGCCCAGTTGGTCGAGGCTCTCGCATCGGCTGAGCCGTTTCCTCGCGTTGTCGGAGATCTCCACGCCACGCATCTCCAGCACGCTGACGATCCCCGCGATCAGCGTTGCCTTCGCCATCCCCAGGGCGCGGCCCGCCTCGATCCAGTGAGGGAAATATTTCTCCCCCAGATAGTCGAAGTCTCGCATGGTCTTACTCGTCGAACAGCTCGTCGACCGAGGTGACGGTGACGGCCCTGCGGACCCAGGTCTTCAGCTGGTTCAGGTCGTTGCATCGGCGGATGCGCTCACGCGTGTCGTCGGAGACCTCCAGGCCGCGCACATCCAGGACGTTGAAGATCGCGTCGATCTCGCCTCTGATCTCCCCCACGGCCTCGCCCTTGGCCACCCAGTGCGAGAAGTACTTCTTCCCGAGGTAGTCGAAGTCCTGAATGGTGGTCACCATCTCCTCCAGACGCTTGACTGTCACAGCGGGTAGCGAACTGATCACGTAGTTCAAATATACTCTGGCCCGATCCTGATCCAGTGTCGCGAGCCCAGCCAGCATCGCCTCCAGCACCGGCTCGTCGTCGGCCTCGTCGGGATGCGCCACGGTCGAGAGCACTGCGAGTTCCGGGCAGGCGCGGGCCTGGTCGGGGTCGGTGATCAGGGGCATGCGGCTGGGGTCGATCGCCAGCGGCGTGATGGCGCCGTTCGGGCCCAGCCGGATCGCCCTCTCGCACCAGCGGGCCATCGACCGATTCGGGCAGATGACCAGCAGTGCGGTGTCGCACCTGTGCTGAGATCGCAACGTCGTGACGTAGACCGGCCAGCTGAACCGCTTGCCGGAATCTCTGCGGAGTTGCACCTCCACGATGACGGCCATCAGCGCCGTTCCGGTCTCGTTTCGGAGCACCACGACCGAATCGGCCCGGAACTCGATCGGCGTCTGGGTGTAGTCGACCGTCTCCACGCGGGCGGCGGCGTGCGGCGGGATGTCGGCCCCCGGCACGCGACGCAGCAGTTCCAGTGCGGTCTCCGGCCGGTTGCGGATGAGTTCGAGAGGCATCTCGTGATCAATACCGGGCATGGCCGAGACACTACTGATCGTTGTCAGTAGATTACGGTGAGTTCGCGAAAGTGACGGTGATTGGCGGCCATTAAGGGGCGCGGAACGGCTCAGGGCTCGGGGACGGCTTCCCATTCGCGGCAGGGGCTGAGCGCGTGATGCTGGTAGATGACGCCCACGGCGGGGCGGGACCAGCCGAGTGCGACGGTGTCGCTCTCCGTGTGCGGCACCGGCTCGCCGAGGTCGGCGGCGGTGACGGGCTGGCCGCCCGGCCCGCAGACGCACTCCGGGCTGCCCTCGTGGTCGATCACGTCGTCGAGCGGCATCACGTGTACGAACCTGTCCATGTCACCTGCCTTGACTGGGGATTGCGGTCACATTACCCCAAGTAGGAACAAACGGGAATAACTTGGACAAATCCGGAGCGGCTCCTACCCATTGACCTTTGTTGGGATGGACGGCAAACTAACTCCACAATCGCCGGATGAGCCGATGGAGTGCCGCAATGCCGTACCGTCCCCCCTTGATCGCGCGCGAGTTCTTCGTGGCGGATCCTCCCGAGCTTCCGGTGCGCGAGCCGGGTGAGGAGGGCCTGTCCGCGCTGACCAGCGCGGAGGTGGTGGCCTCCGACGGCCGGGGCGTGACGCTCAAGGGCTCCACCTCGGCGGGGGAGACGCTCGTCGTGCGGATCACGGTCGCGGGCGAGGGGGTGATCCGGGTGCGCCTGTCGGAGGACCCCGACGCGCGCACCCGATCCGCCCGCGCGATCTCGATGGTCACCCCCGGTGAGTACGGCGACGCCGTGGTGGAGGCGAGCCACTGCCGGGTGGTGGTCGACGCCGGGTCGCTGCGGGCGGAGGTGCGGCTGAACCCCTGGAACCTGCGCTTCACCGACCGGGCCGGCCGGACGCTGCTGGAGCAGGACCCGGGCCACCCCGACATCAGCGGCCGGCTGCGCACGCTGCCGTTCGGCCGCTCCACGGTGGACGGCGCCCCCGTCGCCTACCATGACACGTTCGTGGCCCCGGCCGACGAGGCCTTCGGCGGCTTCGGCGAGTCGTTCACGCCGCTCGACAAGCGCGGCCAGCGCCCGCTCATGTGGAACTTCGACGCGTTCGGCGCCGAGTCGCAGCGCGCGTACAAGAACGTGCCCTTCTACCTGTCCAGCAGGGGGTACGGCATCTGCGTCGACAGCGGGACGCCGGTCGAGTTCGACATGTGCCAGTCCACCCACAGCGCGGTGCAGATCATCGTGCCCGACGACCTCATCGACTACTACGTGATCGCGGGGCCGACCCCCGCCGAGATCCTCGACCGGTTCGACGGGCTGACCTCCCGGCCGACGCTGCCCCCGAAGTGGTCGTTCGGCACCTGGATCTCCTCGGGCTTCTTCAGGGACAGCCAGGAGCGCGTGCTGGAGCGCGCCAGGAAGATCAGGGAGCGCGGCATCCCCTGCGACGTGCTCCACCTCGACTGCTACTGGCAGGCGGACGGGCACTGGTCCGACCTCCAGTGGGACCCCGAGACGTTCCCCGACCCGGCGGGCATGCTCGCCACGCTCAAGGAGCAGGGCTTCAAGGTCTGCCTCTGGATGAACTCCTACATCTCCCACCTCAGCCCGGCCTTCGCCGAGGCGGCGGAGAAGGGCTACTTCCTCAAGCGGCCCGACGGCGAGACGTACGTCGCCGACACCTGGCACGGCTCCTACCCGGCCTGCGGCATCGTCGACTTCACCAACCCGGAGGCGGTGGAGTGGTTCAAGGGCCTGCTGCGCGACCGCCTGCGCGAGGGCGTGGCGGCGTTCAAGACCGACTTCGCCGAGGGGGTCCCGGCCGACGCCGTGGCCTTCAACGGCATGACCGGCACCGAGCTGCACAACGTCTACACGCTGCTGTTCAACGACGTCGTCGCGGAGGTCACCCGCGAGGTCAACGGGCACACCCTGGTCTGGGCCCGCTCGTCCTACCTCGGCGGCCAGCGCCACTCGGCCCAGTGGAGCGGCGACGTCGACACCACCTACTCCGCGATGGGCAGCACGATCAGGGGCGGGCTGTCGCACGGCCTGTCCGGCATCCCCTTCTGGAGCCACGACGCGGGCGGCTTCACCGGCACGCCGAGCCCGGACCTCTACATCCGCTGGTCGCAGTTCGCCGCGCTGTCCCCGCTCGTGCGGTTCCACGGCACGACCACCCGGGAGCCCTGGGAGTTCCCCCCGCACGCCGAGCAGGCCGCCGTCGAGGCTCTGCGGCTGCGCTACCGGCTCATGCCGTACATCTACTCGGCGGCCGTCACCGCGGCGGAGACGGGCGCGCCCATGCTGCGCGCGCTGTGCGTCGACTACCCGGACGACCCGGTGGCCTGGCAGGCGGACCTGGAGTACCTTCTCGGCACCGACCTGCTCGTCGCCCCGATGACCTCCGCCGACGGCACCCGGAAGGTCTACCTGCCCTCGGGGGTGTGGGTGGACTACTGGACGGGTGAGGCCGTCGACGGCGGGCGTTACGTCACGGTGTCGCCGCCGCTCGACCGGATCCCCCTGTTCGTACGGCACGGCTCGCTGATCCCGGTCACCGAGCCGGGCGACACGGTGGCCGACGACCCCCGGGTCTCGCTGCTCGCCTTCGGCCTGCCGGAGCGCGAGAGCCGTACGACGATCAGGGACCTGGACGGGGACACGACGGTCACGGCGGTGCGGGACGGCGACACGCTGGTCGTCACCGCCGAGGGCCCCAAGCAGATCGACGGCGTCGAGTTCGTCGGCCCCGGCGCCCCGGTCGTCATCAACTAGACAAAACCCCCTGGAGAAAGACCATGTTGAGAGTAGGCAGGAGCGCGGCGGTGGCGGCGCTGGCCGCGGCCGCGCTCGCGCTCAGCGCGTGCGGCGGATCCTCCGATAAATCCGAGGGCGGCAACGGCGGCGGCTCCGCCGAGGGCAAGACCCTCACCCTCTGGCACTACGAGACCGGCAACAGCGCCATGGGCACCGCCTGGGCCCAGGCGATGAAGGAGTTCGAGGCGAGCCACCCCGGCGTCAAGGTGAAGTTCGAGGAGAAGGGCTTCGAGCAGATCCAGAAGACGGCGTCCATGGTCCTCAACTCCGACGAGGCCCCCGACATCATGGAGTACAACAAGGGCAACGCGACGGCCGGCCAGCTGTCCAAGCAGGGCCTGCTCACCGACCTGACCGAGCAGGCGACCAAGCGCGGCTGGGACAAGCTGCTCAGCCCGTCGCTGCAGACCACCGCGAAGTATGACGAGCGGGGCATCATGGGCTCGGGCAAGTGGTTCGGCGTGCCGAACTACGGCGAGTACGTGATGGTCTACTACAACAAGGACATGTTCGATAAGGCGGGCGTCAAGGTGCCCACCACGTTCGACGAGTTCACCGCCGCGCTCGACGCGTTCGCGAAGAAGGGCACCACCCCGATCGCGATGGCGGGCGCCGAGTACCCCGCCCAGCAGCTCTTCTATCTGCTGGCGCTGAACAAGGCCAACCGCGCCTGGATCGACTCCTTCGAGCTCTACAAGGGCAAGGTCGACTTCCACGGCCCCGAGTTCACCTACGCGGCCCAGACCTTCTCCGACTGGGTGAAGAAGGGCTACGTCAGCAAGGACTCGGCCGGCATGAAGGCCGAGGACATGGGCGTGGCGTTCATCGGCGGCAAGTTCCCGATCATGGTGTCGGGCAGCTGGTGGTTCGGCCGCATGCAGGAGGAGATCAAGGACTTCAAGTGGGGCTCGTTCCTGTGGCCCGGCCAGTTCGCCCCCGGCTCCAGCGGCAACCTCTGGGTCGTGCCCGAGAAGTCCAAGAACAAGGACCTCGCCTACGACTTCATCGACATCACAATGAAGAAGGAGATCCAGAACCTGCTCGGCAACTCGGGCGGCGTCCCGGTCGCGGCCGACCCGTCGGCGATCACCGACGCGCAGAACAAGGAGCTGATCGAGAACTTCAACAAGCTCTCGACGCAGGACGGCCTGGCCTTCTACCCTGACTGGCCGGCGCCCGGCTACTACGACGTGCTCGTCGCCGGCATCCAGGAGCTGATCAACGGCAGCAAGAAGCCCGAAGAGGTCCTGGACGAGATCGCCCAGCCGTACAACGACAACCTGGCCGACATCGGCAACTAGGGTCGCGGCGGGTCCCGCAATCACGGGGGACCCGCTTCTCCCTCCGACCCCGGCGGCGGGGCTGCCCGAACGGTCTTCGCCGCCGGACCCCTTCCTTTTGGAAAGGTCTGCACGTGACTCCTCCGTCCCCTGAAGAGGACGGCTTCTCGCTAGCCCCGACTGCGGCAACCGGAGTAGGCGACGGCCAAGCCCTGACCGATGCCCCTTACGGGCATGCGGCAGGGAGGCGATCCTTCCGCCGGGTGAATTCCGCGCCCGGCGCGGGCGCGGCCCGCCCGCGCGGGAGGGGCGGCTACTGGCTCTACCTGGTTCCGAGCCTGGTGCTGTTCCTCGCGATCATCGTCGTCCCGTTCCTGATGAACGTGGCGACGAGCTTCACCCGCTGGTCCGGCGTCGGCACCCCCACCTGGATCGGGCTCGACAACTACACGAAGCTGTTCAAGGACGAGCGTTTCTGGGCGTCCTTCCAGCACAACGTCGCACTGATCATCGCGATGGCGGTGGTGCCGACGATCATCGGTCTGGTGCTCGCCGCCGCACTGTTCGACTACATCGCCAAGCGGTTCGGCGGGCGTACGGCCTCGGCCCTGCGCGCGGCGTTCTACCTGCCGCAGGTGCTGCCCGTCGCGGTGGCCGGCGTGGTCTGGGGCTGGATGCTCCACCCGTCGTACGGCGCGGTGAACCAGATCTTCGGGCTCAAGGTCAACTGGCTGGGCGACCCCGACATCGCGCTGGCGACGGTCATGGCGATCATGGTGTGGTTCCAGCTCGGCTATCCGGTCGTCATCTTCATGGCCGGGCTCCAGCGGGTCGATCCCTCGCTGTACGAGGCCGCCGAGATCGACGGCGCCTCGTGGTGGCGCAGGTTCTGGCACATCACGATCCCGCAGATCCGGCCGGAGATCTTCGTGGTGCTGCTGACCTGCACGATCGCGGCGCTCAAGGTGTTCGGGCCGATCTTCGTGCTCACCAGGGGAGGACCGGGCTCCGCGACCATGGTGCCGTCGTACTTCTCCTATCTGAACTTCTTCCAGAAGGTCAACGTCGGGTACGGCTCGGCGATCGCGACCGTGCTCGCCCTGATCATCGTCGTGGTGACCTTCCTCTTCCTGCGGGTGCAGGAGCGTGACCAGGAGAGTGACGCGTGAACGCCGATCGCACCTTCCGCCAGCCGGGACGGTGGGCCGTGCTCGCGGCACTGGTCGTGCTCGCGGTCGTGATGCTCTTCCCCTTCGTCATCGTCACGCTCAACGCCTTCAAGTCCCCGGCCGAATACTCCTCCGGCGGCCCGCTGAGCCTTCCTCACGGGCTCTACCTGGACGGGATCGTCGCCTTCTGGGATCGCGTCGACTTCGGCCTGAAGCTGTGGAACAGCCTGCTCATCAGCGGCGTCGTCGCGGTCGCCGCGGTGGTGCTGTCGGTGCTCAACGCGTACGCGCTGGGCATCGGCAAGGTCCGCGGCCGGCTGTGGATCCTCGTGCTGTTCCTGGTCGCCAACACGCTGCCGCAGGAGGCGCTGGTCTACCCGCTCTACTACCTGTCGAAGCAGGTGGACCTGTACGACTCGAAGCTCGCCGTCATCCTGATCTTCACGGTGATCCAGGCGGCCTTCGGGACCTACCTGCTCTCCTCGATGCTCGGGCAGTTTCCCCGGGGCATCCTGGAGGCGGCCGAGCTCGACGGCGCGAGCAGGTGGCGGACGCTGTGGGGCATCGTCGTGCCCATCAGCCGCCCGACCCTCTCGGTGCTGCTCATCTTCTTCTTCATCTGGACGTGGAACGAGTTCTTCCTCCCGATGGTGTTCCTCATCTCCAACGACAACCAGACCGTGCCGGTCGCCCTGGGCGTCCTGCAGGGCGAGAAGATGATGGACGCCACCATGTCCAGCGCGTCCGCGCTGCTCGGCATCATCCCGGCCGTGGCCTTCTTCCTGATCTTCCAGCGCACGCTGACCCGTGGCGTCACGGTCGGCGCCATCAAGTAACACCCCCCAAGTAACGCGTCACTACCTGACCTGGAGGCGCAATGTCCCATCGCCGTTCGGCGATGCTGTCCGCGTCGGCCGCCCTGGCTCTGGCACTGAGCCTGGGTGCCGGCCCCGCGAGGGCGGCCGACGACTATCCGTTCCGGAACCCGTCGCTGCCGCTCGCCCAGCGCATCGACGACCTGCTCGGCCGGCTCACGCTGGACGAGAAGGTGGCGATGCTGCACCAGTACGCCCCCGCGATCGACCGTCTCGGCATCAAGATGTTCAAGACGGGCACCGAGGCGCTGCACGGCGTCGCCTGGTCGACCGACTACACGAACAACGGCGCCGTGGTCACCGCCAAGGGCACCGTCTTCCCCCAGGCGGTCGGCCTGGCCAGCACCTGGGACCCCGCCCTGATCAAGCGGGTCGGCTCCGCCGTCGGCGACGAGGCCCGCGGCTACCACGCCGAGAACCCCACCGTGTGGGGGCTCAACCTCTGGGCGCCCGTGGTCAACCTGCTGCGCGACCCCCGCTGGGGGCGCAACGAGGAGGGCTACTCGGAGGACCCGACGCTGACCGGCGCCATCTCCACCGCGTACGGCTCCGGCCTGCAGGGCGACGACCCCGACCACCTGAAGACGGCGCCCACGCTGAAGCACTACCTGGCCAACAACAACGAGGTCACCCGCGACACCTCGTCGTCGGAGCTGCCGCCGCGGGTGAAGCACGAGTACGACGAGGCGGCCTTCAAGCCGGCCATCGCGGCCGACGCGGCGACCGGCGTGATGGCGTCGTACAACCTCGTCAACGGCCGGCCGAACACGGTCAACCCGGATCTGAACGACGTGGTCCGCTCGTGGACCGGCCGGACGCTGTTCAACGTCACAGACGCCGGCGCGCCGAACAACCTGGTGAACTCCGAGAAGTACTACGCCACCCAGGCCGAGGCCGACGCCGCGCTGATCAAGGCCGGGCTCGACAGCTTCACCGTGGACGACACCAAGGGCGGCCCGACCGTGACGGCCGTCAAGGAGGCGCTGTCGAAGGGGCTGCTCACGCAGGCGGACGTGGACGACGCCGTGCGGCACCAGCTCAGCATCCGCTTCCGGCTCGGCGAGTTCGACCCCGACGGCGGGCCGTACGCGAAGATCACCAAGGACGTGGTCAACAGCCCGGCGCACCAGAAGCTGGCCCGCGAGACCGCGGCCAAGGCGATGGTGCTGCTGAAGAACTCCGGCGGCACGCTGCCGCTGAAGCCCGGCAAGAAGGTCGCCGTGGTCGGCCCGCTGGCCAACGTGCTCTACACCGACTGGTATTCGGGCAGCCTGCCGTACAAGGTGACCCCGCTCGACGGGATCAAGGAGCGGGCGGCGTCGGTGGCCTCCTCCGAGGGCGTCGACCGCATCGCGCTCAAGGACGTCGCCACCGGGAAGTACATCAGCGCTCCCGCGGCCGGCGGCGACCTCAAGGAGAGCGCCACCTCGGCCGGCGCCACCGAGCAGTTCGACGCGTTCGACTGGGGTCAGGGCGTGCTGACGCTGCGCAGCGTGGCCAACGGCAAGTACGTCAGCCGGGCCAACTGGTCCACGCTGGCCAACACCGCCGACCAGCCGTCGGGCTGGTTCGTGCAGGAGCAGTTCACGCTGGAGCCGCAGTCCGACGGCACCTCCCTGCTGCGGTACGCCGGCTACGAGACGGCCTACGACTGGTTCGGGCCGAACAAGTACGTCAAGGCGGCGGCCGACGGCACGCTCAGCCTGACCACGGCCGACCAGGCCACGCACTACGCCAAGGAAGTCGTCTCCAGCGGAGTCGACGACGCCGTCGCCAAGGCCAAGGCCGCCGACGTGGCGGTCGTCGTGGTCGGCAGCATGCCGTTCATCAACGGCCGCGAGGACCACGACCGCACCGACATGAACCTCGCCGAGGGCCAGGAGGCGCTGGTCAAGGCCGTGAAGGCGGCCAACCCGAACACGGTGGTGGTGCTGGAGAACAGCTACCCGACCACGATCAACTGGGAGCAGGACAACGTCCCGGCCATCCTGTGGACCACCCACGCGGGCGCCGAGACCGGGCACGGCCTCGCCGACGTGCTGTACGGCGACGTCAACCCGGCCGGCCGGCTCACGCAGACGTGGTACCGGTCGGCGGACGACCTGCCGGGCATCCTCGACTACGACATCGTCAAGAGCGACCGGACGTACCTGTACTACCAGGGCAAGCCGCTCTACCCGTTCGGGTACGGCCTGTCGTACACGTCGTTCTCCTACCAGGGCCTGAAAGCGGTGCGGAAGGGCGACGCGTACGAGGTCTCGGTGAAGGTGACCAACACCGGCTCCCGGGCCGGCGACGAGGTCGTGCAGCTCTACACCCACCAGCAGCGCTCGCGGGTGGAGCAGCCGGTCAAGCAGCTTCGCGCGTTCCAGCGGGTGACCCTGGCGCCGGGGCAGACCAAGACGGTCGCCTTCAGCGTCAAGAAGAGCGACCTCGCGCTGTGGGACGTCACGCGGAACAAGTGGACCGTCGAGAACGCGACCCACGATGTGCTCGTGGGATCGTCCTCCGCGAACATCCGCCAGCGGGCGACCATCAACGTCACGGGTGAGAACATCCCGCATCGCGACCTGTCGAAGACCACCCGGGCGGTCGACTTCGACGACTACTCGGGCATCCACCTGGTCGACGAGACCAAGGTCCGCGGCGACGCGGTCGCGGGCGCGAACGGCGGCTGGATCGCGTTCAAGGACGTCCACCTCCGCAAGCCCCGCACGGTGACGGCCGGGGTCGCCTCCGCGGGCGGCGGGAGCATCGAGGTGCGCCTCGGCTCGCCGACCGGCGCCAAGGCGGCCACGATCCCGGTCGCCGCGACCGGCGGGATCTACAACTGGGCCACCGCGACCGCTCCCGTGTCCGGCGCGAACGGCGTGAAGGACGTCTACCTGGTCTTCACCGGCGACGTCCGGATCAAGGACCTCGTCCTGAGCTGAGGATCCGCCTGAGGATCCGGCTGCGAACAACGGACGCCCCGCGCGCATGCGCGCGGGGCGTTCCGCAGTTCCGCTTTCGCGGGCTCACGTCGGCGTGACAGCCGGGGGCGGGCTTGTGCTCCGGACCGGTCCTGATGGTGCACATGGCTCCGGGGTGGGTTGTGCTCCGGTTGCCCCGGCCTGATCGGCGCGACGATCGGGGGCGGGCGGGTGCTCCGGCCGGCCGTGACAGTCGCGGTCCGGTGAGCCGTGGGAGCGGCCATCGCGGGCGCGGTGGTACCTGGCACGGTCCTACGCCGGCCTCCGCACCCGCCCACCCCCGAGGCCGGACGCCGGGCGCGTTCACCACCCGATGTTCGTGGTGGGCCGGTGGATCCACGCCTTCTGGCGGGCGTTGCAGAGGCGGGGCCGCCGCTTGCAGAAGTTGCCCTGGGAGTTGCTGGCCCCGCTCACGCTGATCGTGGCCTGCTGCAGGCCGGCTCCGTTCTTCAGACTGCCGAACGCCAGGTAGTTCCTGACGTTCCTGCCCTGGCCCACGTTGATGCTGGACCGGTTGGCGTTGATGTCGCCGCCCTGTTCGCCGCCCGCTCCCCAGCCGTGGGAGATCGGCGCGGTCGTCGCGGCTGCCGGGGACCAGGGGACCGCGGACACCGCGATCGCGAGCACGGCCGCCGCGGTGAGCCCGGCCACGCGGGTGAGCGCTGTATGACACACCATCTCCGCTGGCTCCGCTCCCTCTGACGACGTGGCTGACCGGTGACGAGTGGATACCCCGATCGGCCGTGCCTTTCCCGGCGCACGATGACCCCCGCCATAGCGGTTACCGGTTCTTTGTCGGGCGGTGAGGCCGGTTCCGGGCGCGGCGGGCGCATGGATCACGCTTTCGCTATTCTCCCCGATATGGCCGAATCGCTGGGGGGGACGCTGGCCTCGCGATACCACCTGCTGCGCCCGCTGGGCTCCGGCGGCATGGGCACGGTGTGGCTGGCCAGAGACTCCGTGCTCGACCGCGAGGTGGCGATCAAGGAACTGCGCCTCCCGGACGGCCTCGGCGAGCGCGAGCGGGCCGAACTGATCGCCAGGGTCATGCGCGAGGCCGAGGTCACGGCACGCATCCGGCATCCCGGGATCGTCGCCCTCCACGACGTGCTCCTCCAGGACGGCAGACCGTGGATCGTCATGGAGCTGCTCCACGGTCACGATCTCGCCCGGCAGATCGCCGCGTACGGACCGCTGCCGTACCGGCAGGTGGCGGACCTCGGCGCCCGCCTGCTCGACGCGCTGTCGGCCACGCACGCGCGGGGCGTGCAGCACCGGGACGTCAAGCCGGGCAACGTCTTCCTCTCCGCCGACGGCCGGGTGCTCCTCACCGACTTCGGCATCGCCCGCCCGGCAGACCAGGCGTCGATCACCGAGGCCGGGCTGCTGGTCGGCTCCCCGGGATTCATCGCGCCGGAGCGGCTCGCGGGCGAGCCCGGCGGCCCGGCCGCCGACCTGTGGTCGCTCGCCGCCACCCTCTACACGGCCGTCGAGGGCGTCGCCCCCTACCAGGGCACGCATTCCGAGGTGATCCGGGCGACCCTCACCCAGTCTCCCCGTCCGCCGGCGCTCGCGGGACCGCTCGGCCCGGTGCTCACGTGGATGATGGCGCGCGATCCGGCCGCCCGCCCGGACGCGGCGACCGCGCTCACGCTGCTGCGCCAGGTGGCCGACGGCGTCACTCCGGACCTGGATTCCCGGCGCGGCCTCCGGATCGAGTCGCCGAAGCGCCGTCCGCGATGGTGGTACGCGGCCGGGGCCGTCGCCGTGGTGGGCGTCTCGATCGCGGTGGCGGCGGTCGTGTTCTCCGCCGGGCCAGGCGAACCGTCCCGCGACCCCGTACGCCGGGTCTCGCCCACCTTCGACAGTGCGGTGGACCTGTGCCGGTCGTTGTCGGCCGAGGATGTGCGGCGGATCCTGGGCGCCCCGGCGCAGGCCCGGCAGGGGAAGACGAGCTGCCAGTGGGCCGTGAAGGGCAGCGGCGTCGAGGTGAGCGCCGAGACCGACTCCGACACCCCCGAGCCGTGGGGGCTCGACACGGCCTCAGCGCGCACGCTCATGGAGGGGCTGCGCAGGCAGTACGCGTCGGGGCCGCGCGACGCGAGCTGGCTCTGGTACGAGATCGGCCTCGACCGGAGGACCCAGGCCATCGAGTCGGCAGGACGGGACACGCCGGATGTGGCGGACGAGGCGTTCGCCGTCGACCTCACCACGCCGGAGGGCAGGGCGCAGGCCGCCCTCGTGTACTTCAGGCTGGGCGACCTCGTCGTTCAGCTCCAGTACGCCGATCTCGACGTGAGCTCCCCGGCCGTCCTGCGTGACCGGGCGGTCGCGGCGGCGGCGTCGGCGGCCGAGGGCCTGAAGGGGCTGGCCTGACCATGGACCTGCTCGCCGGACGGTACCGCCTCGCCGAACCGCTCGGCGAGGGCGGCGGCGGCACGGTCTGGCGCGCGCACGACGAGCTGCTGCGCCGGGAGGTGGCGATCAAGCAGATGCGCGTCCCGCCGGACCTGGACCAGCGGCAGCGCGCCGACTTCCTCGGGAGAGCCGTCGAGGAGGCCCGGGCGGCCGGACGGCTCACCAACCCGTCCATCGTGACGATCCACGACGTCGTCGGGCACGCCGGGCAGCCGTGGATCGTCATGGACCTGGTGCCGGGCCGCTCCCTCGACAAGATCATCCGGGAGGACGGGCCGCTCGACTCCGAACGGGTGGCCGAGATCGGGCTCGCCGTGCTCGACGCGCTGGAGGCGGCCCACGCCCGGGGCATCCTGCACCGCGACGTCAAACCGGCCAACGTCCTCATCGGGCCGGACGGCCGCGCCCTGCTCACCGACTTCGGGATCGCCGCGCCGCTCGGCGGCGCCGGGCATTCCTGGCAGAGCTCGGCGGGCTCGCCCAACTACATGGCCCCGGAACGGTTCCGTGACGAGCCGGACGGCCCGCCCTCCGACCTGTGGTCCCTCGGGGCCACGCTCTACACCGCCGTCGAGGGGGAGCCGCCCTTCCAGCGGAGCATGGCCGCCGCGCTCGTCGCCGCCGTCCTGCTCCACGACCCCCGGCCGATGACCCGGGCCTCGCGGGTGCTCGCGTGGATCGTGCTCGCGCTGCTCGACAAGGATCCGGCGCGGCGTCCACCGCCCGAGGTCGTACGGCAGGCTCTGCGGGCCGCCGCCGCGCGGCCCGCCCCCGCTCCCGCCGCCCGGCCCGCCGGAATGTGGCGCTTCGTCGCCGTGGCGGCCCTGGTGATCGTGGTGGGCCTCGCGGCGGGCCTGGGCGCATGGCTTCTCCTGTCGGGGAAACAGGGCGGCTCGGGGCGGTTCGCCGCCGTCCCCGACGCCTGCCGCAGCCTCACCCAGGCGCAGATCCGCGACCTCCTCGGCGCCACGCCGCGTGGGGAACCCGCCGCCGAGGGGCGATGCGAGTGGAAGGAGCACACCACCGGCCACGACGGGACGATCACGGTCGGATACCGATTGCCGGCCAAGGGGGAGGGGGAGGCCGCCGCCTCCCGCGACCTCGCGGCGGAGCGGGCCGCGCGAGGCGCCGCCGCACGCGACCGGCCGGGCATCGCCGACGAGGCCTTCACCTGTGACTCCTCCGACCCCGCCGCCGGGAGCACCGGGGCCACGGTCTGGTTCCGCCTCAGCAATCTCATCGTCGAGGTCGCCTATCGGCGCGCCGGTGACCCCTCGGTCACCCCGGCCGACCGGCGCACGGCCGAGCGCGCCGCCGAACTCGTCGGCATCGGGCTCGGGTGACCTCCCGCACTGCATCTGTAGGAGACCCCATGACCAGCGGTGACGACGCCCCCGTCGAGCCCGGCGCGACGCCTCCCCGGGACGACCGCCTCCAGCAGGGCATGCCGCCGTACCCGCCGCAGGACCGTCCCCACCCGGGAGTTCCGCCCTACCCACCCCCGTACGGCCCGCCGCCCGGACCTCAACCCGGACCTCAGCCCGGGCCCTCGTCCGGAGGCGCGCCGCCCGGACCTCAGCCCGGGCCCCCGTCCGGAGGCCCGCCCGGAGCGCCGGCCGGTCCGCAGCCTCGACCGGGCGTCCACCCTGCTCCCCAGCCGGGCCCGTATCCCGGTCCGCAGGTCGGTCCGCCGCCTTTGCCGGGCGCCTACCCCGCCTCCCCGCCGGGTCCGTATCCCGGTTCTGCGCCCGGGGCGCAGCCTCCGCAGCCGAATTTCGGCGGGTATCCCGGCGCGCAGCCCGGCCCGTACTCGCAGCCGGGCCGACCTCAGCCGGGTGAGCAGCCCGGGGTGCATTCGGGGGGGCCGGGTGGGCAGGGCTGGCCGCCGTCTCAGTCGCCTCAGTCGAATCCCTATCCCTATCCGGCGGGCGGGCAGGCCGGCCCGCAGTCGCAGTCCGGTCCGTACCCCGCGCCGGGCGGGCAGGCCGCTCCGCCGCCTGGGCCGCAGGGGCAGGGCTGGCAGGCGGCGACGCCGCCTCCGCCCGAACTGTGGCAGATGCCGACCCAGCCGTCCGCCCCGGCGCGGCGGGGATGGGTGCTGCCGGTGGTGGCGGTCGTCGCCGTGCTGGTGGTGGCCGGGGGGACGTTCGCGTTCATGACGGTGCGTCAGACCGGGACGCCCGGTAAGGCGGGTTCGACGGCGGCGGCGACGGCCAGGAAGTCGGCGTCGGCCGCACCGGTCGCGGCGAACGCCGACGTGTGCTCGATGCTCGACCCGGACGAGGCCGAGCGTCTCGTGCCGCGGGCCGAGATCGACTCCTCGACCAGCGACAACCGCGGCGACACCCTCGTGAGCTACGTCCGGTGGCAGTGCCGCTGGGTCAACCGGAACATCTCGTACAAGGACGTCACCCGCAGCCGGGAGATCACGGTCAACGTGTCCAAGTACGAGGCGCTCGGGACGACCACCGCTGTGGAGGCGGCGAAGATCCAGTACAAGGGCGAGCTCAGCCAGTACAAGTACGGCGCGACCCACTCGGACGAGGAGCACTACTACTCGGCGGTCCAGGAGTACCAGGGCATCGGAGACGGGGCGGCCGCGCAGTACCAATGGACGCGGGAGGGGAAGCAGTACTGGTACTCCTTCGGCCAGGGAGCGGGCCGGGTGGGCGACGTGTTCTTCCAGGTGAAGTACGAGGCGAGCCAGAAGAAGAAGGAGGCCGACCTCCTGTCGACGGAGAGCACGCAGTCGATCACCGAGGAGAACGCCCTGCGGGAGGTGAAGGGCCTGCTCGGGCAGCTCGCCAAGTCGGTGACCGCCTGGCGGGCCGGGCAGCCGCTGCCATACCACGCGCGTCCCAAGCCGAGCCCGTCGCCGTCGCCCTCGCCCACCCGGATTCCCCTGCCCCGGGCCTGCGTGAGCCTCAAGTCGCTGGCCGCCACCCTGGTGCCGCAGACCGAGGGCGCGGCGGTGCGGGGCAAGGAGGGCAACTCCAACGTCACCCAGTGCCAGTGGTGGAACGACAAGCTGCCGCTCGGCGGGGGCAAGGTCCGGTGGCGCAACCTGCGCATCGCCGTTCACACCTTCTGGGACGCGGAATCCGCCCGTTACTACCTCATCGACGAGCGCTCGAAGACGAAGTTCACGGCGAACAGCAAGATCGGCGGAATCCGGTGGGGCAAGGTCGAGAAGCTGACCGGCTTCGGGCAGGAGGCGTTCGGCCAGGCGATCCAGCAGCGCACCGACACGGCCCAGGGCAACCGCTACGAGATCTACGCGCTGGACGGCAAGAACGTCATATGGGTGCTGCTGTCCGGCAGCGACCGTCCGGAGAACACGCCGATCAACTCGCCTGACTCCGTGCTCATGGATCCGAAGGAGGCCGTCACCGGGGCCAAGTCCGTGGCCAAAGCCCTGCTCGACGCCCTGTGAGCCGGTGTTCGCGCAGGTTTACGCGGGTATCTCCCCCCTCGACCGCGAGTCGACGGGGGGAAACCATGGCTACCTGTGAAGTCTGCGGCAACGATTACGACATGGCTTTCGAGGTGCACACCCAGGGGGCGGTGCACGTCTTCGACAGCTTCGAGTGCGCCATCAGCCGGATGGCTCCCGTGTGCGAGCACTGCGGGTGCCGCATCGTGGGCCACGGGTCCGAGTTCGACGGCCGCTGGTTCTGCTGCGCGCACTGCGCTCGGGAAGCGGGTGCGACCAAAATTGTCGACAGAGAGGTCACGGGCGCCGTCGCGCGTTAGAGGTGCATTGACGGTCGTGAGGGCCTTCGAGCGGGATTCGCACCCGCCGGAGGCCCTCACGCCGCACGTCAGGACTCGAACGCGACCAGGCGGATGATGAGGAATCCCTCACCCTCGGGCTTCGGCGGCAGGGTGGTGCCCGGCACCGCCTCGAACACCTCGGGGTGCTCGTCCCTGGTCACCACGCCGAACAGGTCGTCCGGCGGGGTCATGCCCAGCGCCAGGGCACGCCTCGCCGCCGCGTAGAAACTGCCGCCCGCCTCCAGGTCGGCGGCGACCAGCTCGGCCGCCGGCCGGTCGGGCACCCGGATGCGGGCCACCCGGGCCCGCTCCGGCCGGGCCGAGCGGGCACGGAGATAGTCCTCGATCTCCCACACGAGCAACTCGCCGAGGTAATGCGACATATCCCTCTTCACGGTGCTCAGAATCGCCTGTGGCGGTTGATTCCCGTTTGCACTCCGTTTGCTTCTGCCGCCGACCGTCCCGGAAGGGGCTCCGAATGAGCGACGCCCGCGCCGGCTCATCTCGCCCGGGTGCTTGCCCCTGGATTCACATGACGCTCCACGGTAGTCTTTAGTTAGTTCTATAGCCAAACAAATGACGGAGGAGCGAGTGCCACCAGGTTACCCGGAAGGCGCTGGGACCGGTGGCCGGTGCCATGCGGGGCGCGACGCCGCCCGCGCGTCCGTGCGTGCCATCATCCCGGCAGCCGATTTCGTGTCAAATTGCGTGCAATTGCGGCATGATGAGCCCGAGCGGGAACGGGGCGGACAGTGATGATCACATCGCACAACGGGCCACAGCCGGCCGACTTCACCGACGTACGGGCGACCAACCTCGCCGTCGTGCTGCGGTTCGTCCGGGAGAACGCGCCCTGCTCACGCGCCGACATCGCCGCCTCGACCGGCCTCAACAAGGCCACCGTGTCCAGCCTGGTCGCCGATCTCATCGACCGGCGCCTGCTGCGCGAGACGGGCCTGACCGAGCACCGCGTCGGCCGGCCCGCCACCATGCTCGTCCTGGACGGCTCGCCGTACGCCGCGATCGGCATCGAGGTCAACGTCGACTACATCACGGCGGTCGCGGTGGACCTCAAGGGAGAGGAACTGCTGAACTGGCGGCGGTCCTTCCCCGGCGGGACCTCCGGCGCGGGCCAGGCGGTCGTGGCCATGGCCGCGCTCGCCCGGCGGGTGGTCAGCCGGATGGCCAAGGAGGCCCGCCAGGTGCTCGGCCTGACCGTGGCCGTGCCCGGACTGGTCGACGTCAACGGGATCGTGCGGGTCGCCCCCAACCTGGGCTGGCGCGACGCGGACCTCGCGGGCGACCTCACCAAGGCGCTGCGCGACCCCGGCTTCCCGGTGCTGGTGGACAACGACGCCAACCTCGCCGCCCTGGCGGAGCACCGGTTCGGCCCCCACGGCAACGCCGCCAACCTCGTCTACGTGACCGGCGAGGTCGGCGTGGGCGCGGGCATCGTCATGGACGGCCGGCTCAGGCGGGGCGGGCAGGGCTACAGCGGCGAGATCGGGCACATCGAGCTCGACCCCGCCGGGCCCACCTGCCGGTGCGGCCGGCGCGGCTGCCTGGAGGCCGTCGCCGGGATCGGCGCGATCCTCGCCCACACGGCGCCCGACGCCTCGCCGTCCGAGCTCGAACTCGAGATCGACGAGGTCGTGCGGCGCGCCCGCAACGGCGAGCCGGACATCCTCGCGCTGCTGGAGGACGTGGGACGCCACCTCGGCAGGGGAATGGCCGCCGTGGCCAACATGCTCAACCCCGAGGTCGTGATCCTCGGCGGCTACTACGTGCCGCTGGCGCCCTGGCTCGTCGCGTGTGCGGAGGAGGAGATGTACGGCAGGGTGCTCGCCCCCGGCGGGGGAGGCTGCCGTCTCGAGGTCTCCACGCTCGGGTACGGCGCCGCCGCGCTCGGGGCCGCCGCACGGGTGCTGGACTCGGTCGACTCCGGCCGCCTGCCCGCGCAGCGCTGACCGTCTCCTCCCGCTGCCGCCCGAAAGAACCGCCGAGCCGTGCCGCGACCCATGCGCCCGGTGCACTGTTTCCGGCGGCAGGCGTACCGATATCGAGCGGTTGCGAACCAGGCCGGGGCGCGAGGCGTCGAACAACGGCACAGTCGACGAATGGGAACACGATGAACACTCGCCTGCTCTCCGCCGCCGCGCTCTCCGTCGCGCTCACCGCCGCACTGGCCGCCCCCGCGGCCGCCGCCGCTCCGGCCGGGGCCTCCGCCGCGCCGAAGCCCCTCACCGGGGTCGCCGTCTACCTGTCGTACGGCAAGGGGTACCCGATCAGCCGTTACGAGCCCGGCAAGGGCTTCACGAAGCTGGGCGCCATGCCGATGACGGGCCAGTTCTCCGCGTCCCCTGACGGCAGGAAGCTCGCCTGGATCACCGACGCCGGGTACGTGCGGGTCGGCGACGGCCGCACGGTCACGACCGCGGCCAAGGGCGCCGGGGCCGGAGCGCCGTGCCTCACCCCGGTCTGGTCGTCCGACTCCAAGCAGGTCGCGTACGTGGGGAAGGGCGACTCCGACGCCGGGGCCGTCTCGGTCGTCGGCGCGGACGGCAGGGGCGGCAGGAAGGCGGGCACGACCCTCGGGGTCTGTCACCTGGCCTGGTCGGCCGACGGCCGCTACCTCGCGGGGTACGCCGGGACGACCGAGGGCGTGTACCGCCTCGACCTGAAGACCGGAAAGGCGCTCAAGGTCAAGGGCGTCGACCTCGCCAACCACGTGCAGAGCCTGTCGCCCGACGGCACGAAGGTCGTCGTGGCGCCGCTGTCCAGGAACGCGCCGGGGGGTGACGGCTCCTGGCCGGGGGGCTTCCGGCCGGCCGTGGTCGACGTCGCCACCGGCAAGAAGGTCGCCATCCCGGTGAAGGGCTCGCTCGTCGGCGCCTTCTACCTGCGGGACGGCCGCCTGGTCGTCCGGGTCGCCGGGCGCACCGCCAACACCCTGGTCGTGCTGGACGGGAACGGCAGGCAGGTGCAGCGCCTGACCGAGCCGGCCGTGGCCAGGAACCAGACGCTGCTGCAGATCGTCGGCTGATCCGGGCATCAGCCGGAGGGGCGGGCGTGGACCGGCCGGGGCTCCCGGCTCCGCGCCCGCCTTCGCGTACGGCCGGCGGGGACGTCGATGACATCGGGGCGAAACCGGTGCGACCGAGGGTCTTGACCTGAGCCGAGGATGAAGGCACTCTTCCGGATAAGCCCGGATTTACACGCCGGAAACTTGTGGTAACCCTTTCGAAGCGCTTCGACAGCGGCGCTTCTCCAACCGAACATGCGGATCCTCGCGACGCCCCCATGGGCGCGTTTTTCGGCAGGTCTTCGAAGCGCTTCGACGCGAAGGGTGAGTCTCCAGATGAACGAACCGGCTCAAGACCCGGCATTCAGGAACCCCGCGCTGTCTCCCGCCGAACGGGTGGACGACCTGCTCGGCAGGCTCACACTCGACGAGAAGATCGGCCTGCTGCACCAGTACCAGGCGCCCGTGGAACGCCTCGGCCTGCGGGCCTTCCGCACCGGCACCGAGGCCCTGCACGGCCTGGCCTGGCACGGCCCGGCCACCGTGTTCCCCCAGGCCCTCGGGCTGGCCAGCACCTGGAACCCGGACCTGGTCCGCCAGGTGGGGGAGGCGGCGGGCGACGAGGTCATGGCCTTCCACCACAAGGACCCGCAGAGCGTGGGCCGCAACGTCTGGGCGCCGGTGGTCAACCCGCTGCGCGACCCGCGCTGGGGCCGCAACGAGGAGGGCTACTCGGAGGACCCCTGGCTGACCGGGGTGATGGGCACGGCCTACGCCCGCGGCCTGCGCGGCGGCCACGCCGTGCTGAAGACGGCGCCCACGCTGAAGCACTTCCTCGGCTACAACAACGAGACCGACCGGTGCGTGACCTCCAGCGGCCTGCCGCCGCGGGTGCTGCACGAATACGAGCTCAAGGCGTTCCGCCCGGCCGTCGAGTCGGGGGCCGCGGTGGCCGTGATGCCGTCGTACAACCTCGTCAACGGCCGGCCCGCCCACCTGTCGCCGCTGATCGGCAGTCACCTGCGGAAGTGGGCGCCCGACGACATCCTCGTGGTCAGCGACGCGTACGCGCCGGGGAACCTCGCCGGGCTGCAGGGCTACCACAAGGACCTGCCCGAGGCGTACGCGCACGCGATCAAGGCCGGGCTGGACAGCCTCACCCAGGACGACGCGGACGCCGCCGCCACCCTGGGCCACGTCAGGACGGCGCTCGACCGCGGCCTGCTGACCGAGGCCGACATCGACGCCGCCGCCCGGCACGCGCTGTCGATCCGGGTGCGGCTCGGCGAGTTCGACCCCGCCACGCCGTACGACGACATCACCCACGACGTCGTCAACAGTCCGGAGCACCAGCGGCTCGCGCGGGAGGCGGCCCGCCAGTCGATCACCCTGCTGAAGAACGACGGCCTGCTCCCGCTGGCCGCCCCGCGTACGGTCGCGGTGATCGGCCCGCTGGCCGACGCGTTGTTCGAGGACTGGTACAGCGGCACGCTGCCCTACCAGGTCACCGCCCTGGCGGGGCTCGCCGAGCGGTGCGAGACCGTCTACTGCGAGGGCGTCGACCGGGTGGCTCTGCGCACCGAGGGCGGGTACGTCGGCGCGTCCGCCGACCCCGCGGGCGGGCCGCTGTACGTGGGGAGTGAGCGGTCCTGCTTCGACGTGTTCGACTGGGGCGGCGGCGCGTACGCGTTCCGGTCCTGCGCGAACGGCCGGCACGTGTCGGCCGGCGAGGACGGCGTGCTGGCCAACGACCAGCCGGGCCCGAACGGCTGGGAGGTGCGCCAGACCTTCCGGATCGAGGAGCGGCCGAGGGGCGTCGTGCTGCGCAACATCTCCTCCGGCCGGTACGTCACCGTGGCCGACGGCGTCGTACGCACGACCGACGACCCCGACACCGCGTCCGTGCTGTCCCTGGAGCCGGTCGAGAGCGGCGCGGTTCGCGCGGCGCAGGCGGCGGCGCGCGCCGACGTCGCGATCGTGGTGCTCGGCGACCACCCCCTGGTGAACGGCCGCGAGACCGAGGACCGCGTGACGCTGGCGCTGCCCGAGCGGCAGGAGGCCCTGCTGAAGGCCGTCCACGCGGCCAACCCGGCCACCGTGCTGGTGATCTCCAGCGGATACCCGTTCGCGGTGACCTGGGCGCAGGAGCACCTGCCCGCGGTCGTCTGGTCGGCCCACGGCGGCCAGGAGTACGGTCACGCGCTCGCCGCCGTGCTGTTCGGCGACGACGACCCGGGCGGCCGCCTCACCCAGACGTGGTACCGCTCGGCCGCCGAGCTGCCCGATTTGCTCGACTACGACATCATCGCCTCCGACGCCACCTACCTCTACTACCGCGGCCGGCCGCTCTACCCGTTCGGGCACGGCCTGAGCTACACCCGCTTCGCCTACTCGGATCTGGAGCTGTCGTCGGCCGACCTCGCCGCGGACGACACGCTCACCGTCCGGGTGACCGTGACGAACGCGGGCGAGCGCGCGGGGGAGGAGGTCGTGCAGTTCTACACCCACCAGCAGCGCTCCCGCGTCAAGCAGCCGCTGCGCCAGCTGCGCGGTTTCGCCAAGGTGCGGCTCGCGCCGGGCGAGAGCCGTACGGTGTCGGTGGACGTGCCGGTCGGCGACCTGGCCTTCTGGGACGTGACGCGCGGCAGGTTCGTGGTCGAGGACGCCGCGCACAAGGTGCAGGTGGGCGCCTCGTCGGGGGACGTCCGCCTGTGCGCGCCGTTCCGGGTGCGGGGAGAGCGCATCCCGCCACGCGATCTGACCGCGGGGCCACTGGACGCGGCCGATCACGACGAGTACGACGGTGTGGTGCTGTGCGACGCCGCCCTCGACTCCGGCGACGCGGTCCGCTCCACCGGGCCGGGGGCGTGGATCGCCTTCCGCGACTGCGATCTCGGCGATCAGGGCCTGTCCGCCTGCGTGCTCGCGGTGTCGAGCGACGAGGGCGGGGTGGTCACGCTGCGGCTCGACGACCCCCTGACCGGCGAGGTCGCCGGCGCGGTCAGCGTCCCGCCCACGGCGGCCAGGCATGATTTCGTGGAGGTGAGCACGCCTCTGGCGGGAGCCGCCGGAGTGCGCGATCTTTATGTGGTGTACGAGAGCGAGGGGGTCACGGTGAGCGCGCTGCGTTTTCTCTCGGGGTTCCGCCCGTGAGGACCGTGACGATCGCCGACGTCGCCAAGCACGCGGGGGTCGCCGTCTCCACGGTCTCGTACGTGCTGAGCGGCAAGCGGGCGATCTCGGCGACCACCCGGCAGCGGGTCCTGGACAGCGTGCGGGCCCTCGGCTACCACCCCAACGCGGGCGCCCGCGCCCTGGCGAGCAAGCGCGCGAAGGTCATCGCGCTGGTGCTGCCGCTGCGGGCCGGCATGAACCTGCCGGTCCTCATGCAGTTCGCGACCTCGGTCGTCACCACCGCCCGTCAGTACGACCACGACGTGCTCCTCATGACGGCCGACGAGGGGGCGGACGGGCTGCACCGGGTGGCGGCCAGCGCGCTGGTCGACGGGCTGCTGCTGATGGACGTGGAGATCCACGACCCCCGCGTGCCGCTGCTGCGCAAGCTCGCCGAGCCGAGCGTGCTGATCGGTTTCCCGGCCGACCCCGAAGGACTGACCTGCGTCGACCTCGACTTCGCCCGGGCCGGGGCGCTGTGCGCCGACCACCTGGCCGATCTCGGGCATCGCGAGATCGCGCTGCTCGGCGCGCCGCGCGTGGTCTACGAGCGCGGCACGGGATTCGCCGAGCGGACGATGGCGGGATTCGTCGAGGCGGCCCGGCGGCACGGCCTCGAGGCCGACGCGCGGCCCTGCGAGGAGTCGTTCGACGAGGTCCACGCCGCGGTGAAGCTGCTGCTCGACGAGCGCCCGGCGCTGTCCGGGCTCGTCGTGCACAACGAGGCGGCCGCCGGCCATGTGCTGGGGGCGTTGCGGATCCTCGGCAGGCGGGTGCCCGAGGACGTCTCGGTGGTGGCGATCTGCCCGGACGACATCGCCGAGCGGGCCAGCCCCGCGCTGACCTCCGTGCTCATTCCCGCCGAGGACGTCGGCAGGCAGGCGGTCCGGCTGCTCATGGCCAAGCTGGAGGGCCAGGCCGTCCCGGAGTCGACGCTCCTCGAACCCCGGCTGACGATTCGCGAAAGTTCACGATGACCTCATTTCCCGACGGCTTCCTGTGGGGCGCCGCGACCGCGTCGTACCAGATCGAGGGAGCGGTGCACGCCGACGGCCGCGTCCCGTCGATCTGGGACACCTTCTCCCACACGCCCGGCATGGTCACCGACGGCCACACCGGCGACGTGGCCTGCGACCACTACAACCGCTATCTCGAAGACGTCGAGATCATGGCGTGGCTGGGGCTCAAGGCGTACCGGTTCTCGGTGGCCTGGCCGCGCCTGGCCGACCTGAGCTTCTACGACCGGCTCGTCGACGCCCTGCTCTCCAAGGGGATCACGCCCGTCGCGACGCTCTACCACTGGGACCTGCCGCAGACGCTGCAGGACGAGGGAGGCTGGACCAACCGCGAGACGGCCTTCCGGTTCGCCGACTACGCCGCCGTCGTGCACCGGCGCCTCGGCGACCGCGTCGGCGTCTGGACGACGCTCAACGAGCCCTGGGTGTCGGCGTTCGTCGGGTACGGCTCGGGCCGGCACGCGCCCGGGGTGACCGACCCGGCCGCCGCGTTCACCGCCGCCCACCACCTGATGCTCGGGCACGGCCTGGCCGTGCAGGCGCTGCGGGCGGGCGGTGCGGAGTCGGTCTCGCTGACGCTGAACCTGACACCGATCCTCGGCGACCCCGAGCCGGCCCGCCTGATCGACGGCCTGGCGAACCGGCTCTTCCTCGACCCCGTCCTGCGCGGCGAGTACCCCGCCGACGTCCTCGCCCACCTGGAACGTTTCACCAAGGTCAACCTGGACGACCTGCCGACGATCGCGCAGCCGATCGACGTGCTCGGCGTCAACTACTACACGGTCAACCGGGTCGTCGCCGACCCCTCGTCCGAGGGCCATTCGGAGTATCCCGGCAGCGAGGGCATCGCCTGGGAGGAGCCGCACGGCGAAGTCACCGAGATGGACTGGGAGATCAACCCGGCCGGGCTGGAGGACCTGCTCGTACGGCTGGCGCGGGACTACCCCGGCACGCCTTTGATGATCACGGAGAACGGGGCCGCCGTTCCCGACGGGGTGTCCGACCCCGGCCGGATCTCCTATCTCGACGCCCACTTCCGGGCCGCCAGGTCGGCCATGGACCGGGGCGCCGACCTGCGCGGCTACTTCGTGTGGTCGCTGATGGACAACTTCGAGTGGGCCCGGGGCTACCACAAGCGGTTCGGGCTCGTCCGCGTCGACTACGACACGCTGGAGCGCACGCCGCGCGACAGCGCCCGGTGGTACCGCGAGGTGATCGCCCGCAACGGCCTGGCGGACTGAGACCCCGCTCCGCCCGGGTGGCGCCGGTCCCCGCCGTCACCCGGGCGCGCTCCGCCATCACCGTCCGACCGCGGTGATCACACGTTTTCCCGCGCCCCGGCTGCGGGCGGCAGCACCCGGTCACCGAGCCACGGGAACACCTTGGCGACCTTCGCCGTCAGATAGTCGCCGTACGTGCCGGTGAAGGCCCGCAGGTCCAGGCCGTCCCAGCGGGGGCGGCCCCCCTCACGGGCGGGCAGGGAGGGCAGCGGCGGCACCTCGCAGTCCCAGCCCGGGTCGAAGAAGAAGGGGAAGGACAGCCTGCCGCGGCCCGTGCTGTTGCGCACCCGGTGCGGGGTCGACCGGTACAGGCCGCCGGTCAGCTTGTCGAGCATGTCGCCGATGTTGCAGACGAGGGTGCCCGGGATGGGCGGCGCCTCGATCCAGCCGCGGGCGGTGTGCACCTGGAGACCGGGATTGCCGTCCTGGAGCAGCAGCGTCAGCAGGCCGTAGTCGGTGTGCTCGCCGACCCCCCACTCGTCGGGACCGGCGTGCGGCGGGGGCGGATAGTGGAAGATCCGGAACAGGATCGTGGGCGTGGCCGTGTAACTGGCGGCGAAGTAGTCCTCGTCGAGTCCCAGGCTCAGCGCCACGCCCCGCATGACCGCCTGCCCCACGTGGGTGAGCGCGTCCATGTACGCCAGCACGGCCGGGCGCAGTTCGGGCACCTCCTCCGGGAAGAGGTTGCGCCCGTGCAGCGGCCGGGGATCGTCGTGACCGAGCTCCGCGCCGAAATAGACGCCCTCCTTGAGGTCGGGCCGGCCGGAGGTGAGCTCGCCGCCCACGGGGAAGTACCCGCGCCAGGCCCGCCCGCCCCGGTCCATGGAGATGCGCGACTTGTGCTCCTGCGGCAACCGGAAGAAACGCGCGGCGGCGTCCCTGAGCTGTGCGATCAGGACCTCGGGCACCCCGTGGCCGCTGATGTAGAAGAAACCGCTGTCCAGGCAGGCGGCCTCGATCCGGCGCGCGACCTCGGCGCGCACGTGGCCTGCTCCGGGGCCGGTCCCGGGGCCGGTGAGGGCGGACACGTCGATTACCGGCAGTGGTCCGGCGGCGTTCATACCTCCATATCCCACCATCCGGGAGGGCCCTGCGGAAGGCTCCTTTACCTGCTTGCCGGTCGTGTTGCGTGTGCGGGCATTTCTGCCTGATAGGACCAACTCGTCCAGTTTGTTCCGTTACTGGTTAATAACGCCCTGAAGAGTAGATTTCTTAGGCACGGTCAGTAGGGCCGCATCGTGAAGTGGGCGATCACGTGGGTTTCGGGGATCGATGGTCGGTCAGGAGTCGCATCGTGCTGTTCACCGGCACGGTGGTCGCCCTGCTGTGCGCCGCGTTCTCGGTCGTCCTGGTGTGGGCGCTGCATCTGACGGCCGACGAGAACCTCATGCGGGAGGTGACGGCGGCGGGCGGGCGGGTCGCCTACCTCGTGGACCGCGGACAGGTGGGGAGCGTGCTGCCCCCCGACGGGCAAGACCGGCCCGTCCAGGTGGTGGGCCCGCAGGGGCGGGTGCAGGCGGCGACGCCGGACGTGCTCGGGAAGCCGGCCATGGCGACCTTCCACCCCCGGCCGCCGCTCCGCAAGGCCACACGAGAGGTGTGCAACGGCGTCTTCGGTCCGGGCAAGTGCGACATCGTGGTGGCGCAGCAGGTCTATCGTGACGGCGGAGACTGGACCGTCTACAGCGCCGCGCCGGTCCAGGCCTTCCACGTCTCGCCGCTCCTGGTGGCCGGTCTGGCCGTGGGGTCGACACTCGTCACGGCCGCCGTCGCGTACGGCACCTGGCGCAGCGTGAAGCGGGCGCTCATGCCGGTGCGGGCCATCCGGGCCGAGCTCGACGAGATCAACGCCTCCGACCTCGGGCGGCGGGTGCCGGTCCCCGCGGCCAGGGGAGAGATCCACGACCTCGCGCAGAGCGTCAACTACACGCTCGACCGGCTGGAGGAGACGCTCGAACAGCAACGGCGCTTCACGTCCGACGCGTCCCACGAGCTGCGCAGCCCGATCACCGCGATCCGCGCGCAGGTGGAGGACGCGCTGCTCGCCCCGCAGGAGTCCGACCTGCGGGAGATCGGGCAGGCCGTGCTGAAGAGCCTCGAACGGCTCCAGGCGATCGCCTCCGACCTGCTGACGCTCGCCCGTCTCGACGCGGGCGCGCCCTGCGAGCGCGAGCCGCTGGACCTCGGCCGGCTCGTGGCCGCGGAGCTGGACGCCCGCCGCCCGGTCAGGAGGGTCGTCCCGCACCTGGCTCCCGGCGTGGTCGTCCGGGGGGATCGCATCCGGCTGGGCCGCCTGGTCACCAACCTGCTCGACAACGCCGAGAGGCACGCGGCCACCACCGTACGGCTGGAGGTGCGGCGCGAGGACCCGCCCGACGGAGATCCCAGGTTCCGCTCCGGTCTGGCCGTGCTCGAAGTGCTCGACGACGGCGCGGGGATCGCGCGTCAGGAGCGGGAACTCGTCTTCCAGCGGTTCACCCGGCTCGACACCGCCCGCAGCAGGCACGCCGGGGGCGCGGGCCTGGGCCTGCCCATCGCCCGGCAGATCGCGGAGAGCCACGGCGGCACCCTGACGATCATCGACAGCCCGCGCGGCGCGTGCTTCCTCCTGCGCCTGCCGCTCTCCCGGGAGCCCTGACCTCCGCGGCTGAAAACGGCTTCGCCGGGGTCATGGTGGTGCCGGGTGTGTGGCAGCCGATCTCCGGCGGAGAGGCCGCCGGCGGACCGCTCAGCGGGCCGGGGGCGCCTCGGCCCGGCTTTCCGTGGTCGTGTCGTCCTCCCGCCTCGTACGCCGCTGACGGGGCGTGGGCTTGCGTGCCGTCGCCGTGGCCGAAGCCTCCTCGCCGGGCCGGTCCGCGGCCGTCCCGGCGGTGGTGGAGCCCGAGCCCGTACCCACACCCGAGCCGGCCGCCGAGGGCGACTGCGGCGACTGCGGCGACCCCGGCGACCCCGGAGACCCCGGCGAATCGGTGGAGGGGCCGGGCCGGGCCGGGGTTTCGCCCGCGCCCGCGCCCGGCTCGCCGGGCCGTGGCGGGCGCAGCGCCGCGATGACCGCGTCGGCCTCCGCGTCGGCGGCGAACTCCCCGGCCGCCTCGGCCTCGCGTCGTTTGATGACCACCATGTGGTCGGCCGAGATCCGGCCGGCGCCGGTGACGGCCAGCAGCACGGAGGCGGCCCCGAGCGCGACGATCAGTTCGATGTCGCCCCCGGTGAGCGGCAGGCCGGTGTCCCCGGCCGTGAGCACGAACACCGCGAGGGCCTCGGCGAACAGCAGCAGCCCGACGACCGGCACGGCGAGGCCCGCGATCAGCAGCGTGCCACCCACCAGCTCGGTCAGCATGGTCACCGGCGCCCACACGTGGGGCAGCGGGGCCTGCAGCGCGGTGAACTGGTCGGCGGTGGCGTTGAGGCCGGCTTCGAGCTTCTGCCAGCCGTTGGCGAAGAAGATCCCGCCGACGCCCATGCGGGCGGCCAGCGAGGCTAAGTCGTGCAGGGTTCTCTTCACGGCACTCATCCTGGGGTGGGGGGTGACTTGCCCGGACACTTCCCCGCCTGCGCCGCCGTCATGCGCCCGGCCGGCTCAGGCCCGTACGCCGTCGGACTCCTCGGTGTCGGCGTCCGCGGGGGTGGGAACGTGGCGGGGGAGCAGCAGGGCCACGGCCAGCGCGGTGAGCGCGAGCAGCGCCACGCTTACGGCGATGGTGGAGTGCAGGGCGGTGACGAAGGCCGCGCGGGCGGCGCCCAGCAGCGCGGCTCCGGTCGCGCCGGTCTCGTCGGCCACGTGCGCGGCCGCGGCCAGCGACTCGCGCGCCTGCGCCATGAGCCCGGCCGGGATTCCCGGGACGGTCCCGAGAGAGGGGGCGTACACGATCGTGGTGATCGTCCCGAGGACGGCGATGCCGAGGCCCGCCCCGAGCTCGTAGGCCGTCTCCTCGATCGCGGCGGCGCCGCCGGCCCGCGACTCCGGCACCGTGGCCATGATCGTGTCCGACGCCGCCAGCAGGGCGACCTCGACGCCGAAGCCGATCCCGACGAAGCAGGCGGCCAGCATCACCGGATGCTGCTCGGTGCCCCAGGACAGCACCGGAGTGAGGGACAGCGCGGTCAGGGCGAGGCCGCCGCCGACCGTCGCGCGCAGCCCGGCGCGTCCCAGCACGTGCGCGGCGGCCAGGCCGCCCGCGATGGCCGCGACCATGAGCGGCAGCATCCGCACGGCGGCCTCCAGGGGCGACAGCCCCAGCACGAGCTGGAGATACTGCGCCAGCATCAGCTCCAGGCCGACCAGCGCGAAGATGGCCAGCAGCACGCAGCCGACGCCGGTCGCGAAGCCGCGCTGGGCGAACAGCCCGATGTCGAGCAGGGGGAACGGCAGCCGCCGCTGCCGCCGGACGAACCAGACGAGCAGCGCGACGCCGGCCAGGAACACGGCGAGCGAGGGCCAGCGGCCCAGGGTGTGCCCCGACCCCGCCTCCTTCAGCCCGAACGCGACGGCCAGGATGCCCAGGGTGGAAAGCGCCGCGCTCAGCGCGTCCCACGGATGGTCGGCCCGGCGCGGCGAGGGCGGCAGGATCCGTACGGCGAGCGGCAGCGCGACCAGCAGCAGCGGCACGTTGATGAGGAAGACCGCGCCCCACCACAGGTGCTCGACGAGGACCCCGCCGATCAGCGGCCCGACGGCCGCTCCCGCGGCGGCGACGGCGCTCCACACGCCGAGCGCGATCGCCCGCTCGCGCCGGTCGGTGAACACCTGACGGATGATCGAGAGCGTCGCCGGCATGATCATCGCGCCGCCGACGCCGAGGAAGGCCCGCGAGACGATGAGCGCGAGCGGGGTCGCGGCGAACGCGGCCGACAGCGAGGCCAGGCCGAACACCACGTAGCCGCCGAGCACGAACGGCCGCCTGCCGTACCTGTCGCCCAGTGTGCCGAACGTCACCAGCAGCGGCGCGACGACCAGCGAGTAGATGTCGATGATCCACAAAAGCTGCACGGACGACGGCTCAAGCGCCGCGGTGAGCGCCGGGACGGCGATGTGCAGCACGGTCGCGTCGACCGCGATCAGGAGCAGGCTGAAGCACAGGAGCACGAGCACCGACCATCGGCTCGCCCGGTGCTCTCGCAGGGCGCCCGCGGCGCGGACGGCGGCGGACTCGACCGAAACCATGATCATAGTCCGCTCAGTGCTCCTGCCCCGAAATCCCGGCGCGCTGGAACATGCGTGGCAGCTTAGGCCATGGGAAGCGGATCTCTCAGCCCTTCCGGTGATGTCGGGAACATATCGCCAGATCCTTATCGCCCCAGGTGATCAAGTGGAACGATCCGCCTCTCTAGAGAGCCATAGGTATATATCCCGCGTCTAGGCAAGCGGCCGAACGCAACGGATCATGCGGTCGTGGGGAGCGATATCGACGGATGTGATACGTCCCCGGTGCCGCCCCCGCTCGACCGCGCCGACCCCCGTGCCTGGTGCGCCGTCGCGACGGCCCGGCTGTCGCACGACCAGCCGGAGGCGGCGCTGGAGGCCGCGCGCCAGGCGATCGGGTGCGATCCGCAGGAGGAATGGGGGCATCGCCTGGCCGGCGCGGCCCTCGAGCGTCTCGGCCGCGACACCGAGGCGGTCGCGGCGGCGCGGGAGGCCGTACGGCTCGCGCCCGGCTCCTGGGCGGCGCGGCTCCGGCTCGCGAGCGCGCTGCGGCGGGTCCCCGGACGGTGGCGGGAGGCGTGGGCGGAGGCCCGGCGGGCCGTCAGGTTCGCCCCCGACGAGCCCGACCCGCACGTGCTCTGCGGCGACCTCGCGCTGCTGCGCGGCGACCACGACGGGGCCGCCCGGGCGTACGGCGCGGCGCTGCGCATGCGGCGGGACCACCCGGCGGCCTGGGTGAACCTCGGCCTCACGATGCTGCGCTGGCAGCGGCCGCGCGACCACCACGACCCCGCCTGGGAGGCCGACCCCCGCGACACCGGCCGGGCCCGGCGCGCCCTGGAGACATGGTCGCGGCAGGTGCGCGTGATCCTCGCGGTCGCGACGGCCGGAATCTGCGTGGCCGTCGTGCTGCCCGACCCGGGCCTCCTCCCCGGCACGCACCGGCTCCTCGGCGCCGGCCTGCACGGGGAGGCGCGGATCGGCGGCGCGCTGGCGCTCGCGGCCGTCCTGGCGGTCTGCGTCCGGCAGGCCGCGCGCGTGGGCGCCTCGGCCTACGTTCCGGGCATGCTCCGGCGCGACCTGCGGCTCGGCATGTCGGTCGCGCTCGGGCTGCTCACCCCGGCGGCGTACGTGGCCGCGCTGGCCACGCTCCCGGAGTCGCGGCCCGGTTCGCTGCAGGAGGTGAGCGAGGTCTGGGCGGGGGCGACCGGGCTGGTGCTCCTGAACCCGGCCGCGGCGCTCGTCGTCAGGCTCCTCGCCGAGACGTGGCGGGGACGCCCTGTCGCCGCGCTGAGGCGGTTCGCCGCCGCGCTGCCCCCGCTGCCCGCGCCGCCCGCGTCATCCGGTCCCGCCGCCGATCCGGGCCGGACCGCTGGGGGTGCCCGTGCTGGGGGTGCCCGTGCTGGGAGTGACCGGGCGGCGCTGCGCGACATCGCCGTCACCTTCTGGATCGTCGCGGCCCGCGCGTGGCAGGCGACCGCGGCGCTCATGCTGGTCCCTTTCGTGACCGGCGCGCCCCTCGCCGCCCTCGCGTGCCTGGCGGTCCCGGCGGTGTTGCCGCGGGTGCGGGCGACGGGCGCGCCGCGGCCGCGCGACCGGTGGCTCGCCGTGGCGCTCGCCGCCCCGGCCGTCGCCGCCGTCTGCGCCGCCTGCGCGGGCGCGGCGGGGGCCATCGCGGGACCGGACCCCGCCGTCGTGGCCGCGTGGCGCTGCGCCTGGGGCGCGCTGGCGCTCGGGGCGGCGGCCTTCGCGGTCCGCGCCACGCGGGCCTGGTGGCGCGGCGGGCCGGGCCCGTGGCGTGCCTCGCTCGTGCCGTCCGAGTCGCGCGGCACGCGGATGCCCGGCGACCTGACCCCCTCGGCCTGTCTCAGCGAGGAGGTGCGGCACGCCGCGGCCTACTCCCGGAGCGTGGTCCTCGCCTGCACCGGGGCGGACGGCCCGCGCGCGCTCGCGGTCAGCGCCGTGACCTCGGTGGCCCCGTCGGGCGAGTTCCGCCTCATCGCGGGTGACGAGGCGTGGGACGCGGTGCGGCGCGACCCGCGCGTGGTCCTCTTCGTGGGAGACCCGCGATTCTGGGCAGAGGTGCGGGGCGTCGCCGTGCCGGACGACGACGTGCTGCGGGTCACGCCGCGGCAGGTCCTGATGCGCGAGTACCCGGGACGCCACCAGGCCCGCACCCGGTAGTCGCACACCACGCATCTCGGGCGGGCGGCCCGTTCCGGCGACGTGCGTCGTCCACCGCGCCGCTTGGGTCCACCCATTCCGTTCGCACGTGCGGTATAACCGGGGTCGAAGCGGGGAGGCGTCGATGCGGGACTCCGACAGGGCACGGGCGGCGAGCCTCTTAAGCCGGACTGCGGCACGTGATCTGTTCGAACAGGTGCGTTTCCGCTATTTCCAACTGCCGCCGTTCGCGCGACGCGTGCTGTTCGTGGTGCTGCTGGTCGCCACCATGGGAGTGGCCGCGGCGCTCAACTGGTCGCTGGCGCCCACGTTCATCTACACGTTCCTGGCGCTGTGCTTCCTCGCGCTGGCGCTCAGCTATCCGCGCGCCGCCGCGACCGTGCTCGTGCTTGCCGGGTGGGGCCTGCTGCTGCCGCTGTTCATGGGCGTGTTCGGCGGGCAGTCGATCGTGCCCGGCCTGCTGATGCTGCTGGGCGCGCTGGCGGGCGGCGCGGCCCACCTGATCCGGTGGGTCCCGCCGTGGCTGACGACGCTGATGTCCCTCGCGCCCGCCGGGGTCGTCGCGCTGTCGCTGTCGCCGCTGTCGCCGTCCGCCGCCCTCTGGGGCGCGTACGGCGTGGCCGCCGCGGTGCTCCTCTACCGCCTGGTGCTGGCCCGCAGGGTGCGCGCGGAGGCGGAGCGGGAGGCGGCGGGCGCGGAGACCCAGGTGCAGGTGCGCGCATCCGGCAGGCCGGGGCGGCCCGGCGGACACCAGGCCGCCCCGGCCGAGGCCGGCGCTCCGCCGCCCATCACGGTCGAGCAGGCGCTCGCGGAGCTGGAGTCCATGATCGGCCTCGAACCGGTCAAGGAGCAGGTGCGCGCCATCGCCGCGTCGATCGAGGCGGCCCGGCTGCGCAGGGAGGCGGGCTACGCCAACGAGCGGCCGATGCGCCACTTCGTGTTCGTCGGACCTCCCGGCACCGGCAAGACCAGCGTCGCCAGGTCGCTCGCCAAGATCTTCTACGCGTTCGGGCTGCTGGAGACGCCGTTCGTGGTGGAGGCGCAGCGGGCCGACCTCGTGGGGGAGTACCTGGGGGCGACGGCGATCAAGACCAACGAGCTGATCGACCGCGCGCTCGGCGGTGTGCTGTTCGTGGACGAGGCGTACAGCCTCATCAACTCGGGCGACGGCCAGCCCGACCGGTTCGGCGCGGAGGCCGTGCAGACGCTGCTCAAGCGGGCCGAGGACGACCGTGACCGGCTCATCGTCATCCTGGCCGGCTACGAGCGGGAGATGAACGACTTCCTCGCGTCCAACCCCGGGCTGTCGAGCCGCTTCGCCACCCGGGTGCGCTTCCCCAGCTACAGCCCCGCCGAGCTGCTGGAGATCACCGAGGCGCTGCAGCAGCGCCGGGGAGACCGGCTCGCCCCCGAGGCCCGTCCCATGCTGCGCCGGCTGTTCGAGGACGTGGAGCGCCGGGGGCTCGTCGACGACCTGGGCAACGCCCGCTTCGCCCGCAGCCTCGCCGAGGCCGCCGCGCAGGCCCGCGACGTCCGCGTGGTGAGCGCGGGCGGGGCGCCGCGCGGCGAGGACCTGGTCACCACCACCGCCGACGACGTGAACAAGGCGTTCAACGAGATCACCGCGAGATACCGCGGCTACCAGGTCACCCCGACCCTGGACGAGGCGCTCGCGGACCTCGACAGGATGGCCGGGCTCGAACCGGTCAAGCGGCAGGTCCACGCGATCACCGCCCAGCTCAAGGTGGCCAGGATGCGCCAGGAGCAGGGCCTGCCGGTCCAGTCGCAGATGCGGCACTTCGTGTTCGTCGGCCCTCCGGGCACCGGCAAGACGACCGTCGCGCGGATCCTCGGGCGGATCTTCTCCGCGCTGGGCCTGCTGGCCCGGCCCGACGTGGTCGAGGCGTCGCGGGCCGACCTGGTCGGCCAGCACCTCGGCGCGACCGCGATCAAGACGAACGAGCTGGTCGACCGGGCGCTCGGCGGCGTGCTGTTCATCGACGAGGCCTACAGCCTGGTCAACACCGGCTACTCGGGGGGCGACGCCTTCGGGGCCGAGGCGGTGCAGACCCTGCTGAAACGCGCCGAGGACGACCGCGACCGCGTGGTCATCATCCTGGCCGGCTACGAGCGTGAGATGGACGCGTTCCTGGCGACCAACCCTGGCCTGGCCTCCCGGTTCAACCAGCGCGTGTCGTTCCCCTCCTACTCGCCGCCGGAGCTGACCGAGATCGCGGAGCTGCTGGCCGCCGGGAGCGGCGACAGGTTCGACCCCTCCGCCGCGCGCGACCTCGCCGACGTCTTCGACTGGGTCTGCCGGGAGGGCCTCATCGACGGGCTGGGCAACGGCCGCTTCGCCCGCTCACTGTACGAGCGGGCCGCGCTGCGGCGCGACGTCCGCCTCGCCGAGCAGGGGTCGGCGAACGCCGCCGAGCTGACGACGATCACCAGCGAGGACGTCCGCAGCGCGGTAGACGAGTTGTCCTGATCTCGTAGGGAAATCCACCGGACGCGTGTCCCGATGGCCGCCGGCCGTCACTTCCTGCTACTAATCGACTGCGCATGGTAGCTGGAGGATCGGAGAAGCACGTGAGAGCACGATGGCCGGTTGCCCTGGCCACACTGGCCGCTCTGTGGGCCGCCGGTGCCTGCGGCGTGCAGCGGGGGCCGGGTGAACCGGACAGCGGGCTCGCTCCCTCCCCGGTCAAGGCGTACGACATCAACCCGCTGGCGCGGGACAAGGTCAAGGACGGCGGCACGCTCCGGTGGGGGCTCACCGACTTCCCGTCCCAGTGGAACCGCAACCACGTCGACGGAGACACCACCGCCACCAAGGCGGTGACGGACGCGCTGATGCCGCGCACGTTCCGGTCCGACGAGCGGGGGCGGCTGACCCTCGACACCGACTACGTGACCAACGCCAGGATCACCGCGACCTCCCCCCGGCAGGTCATCACCTACTCCATCAACCCGAAGGCGAAGTGGTCGGACGGCAGGCCGATCACCTGGACGGACTTCGCCGCGCAGTGGAAGGCCATGAGCGGCCGCGACCGGGACTACCGGGTCGACTCGACCATCGCGTACGAGAACATCCAGAGCGTGGCCAGGGGGGCGAGCGACCGCGAGGTGGTGGTCACGCTCGCCCAGCCGTTCAACGAGTGGCAGTCCCTGTTCACGCCGCTCTACCCCAGCAGCACCAACGCGACCGCGGCGGCGTTCAACGCCGACTGGATCAACCGCATCCCGGTGACCGCGGGGCCGTTCCGCGTGGAGCGCCTCGACGTCAAGGGCAGGACGGTCACGCTCACCCGCAACCCCGCCTGGTGGGGCAACCGGGCCAAGCTGGACACCATCGTGTTCCGGACCGTGCGTCCCGACCAGATGGTCCACGCGTTCACCCGGGGGGATGTGGACGTCTTCGAGGTGGGCCCGTCCCCCGACGACTACGCGCGGGTCAGGGAGGCGTGGGACGCCGTGGTCCGGCAGGCCGCGGGCACGCAGTACCGGCAGTTCACCTTCAACGGCGAGAGCCCGGTCCTGTCCGACGCGCGGGTGCGGGAGGCCGTCGCGGCGGCGCTCGACCGCCGCGGTCTCATGCAGGTGGACCTGAAGGGCCTCGGCTGGCCGACCGTGACCCTGGACAACCACTTCCTCATGAACAGCCAGTACGGCTACCGCGCCAACGCCGCAGAGATCGGCGCGTACGACCCGAAGCGGGCCGGGCGGCTGCTCGACCAGGCGGGCTGGAAGCTGTCGGGCAAGACCCGCGTGAAGAACGGCAAACCGCTCACGCTGCGCTTCGTCGTCCCCGACGGCATCGTCATGAGCGGAGTCGAGGCCGACGTCGCCCGGCAGATGCTCCAGCGCGTCGGCATCAGGGTCGACGTGCGGAAGGTGTCCTTCGACGACTTCTTCGGCAAGCACCTCATCCCCGGCGACTTCGACGTCACCGCCTTCGCCTACCCGAGCACGCCGTTCCCGGTGTCGAGCGCCTTCGACATCTACGCGGACGGCGAGAGCGGCGGCCGGGGCGACGACACCGAGTGGTACTCCAACCTTGGGCGCAGCGGGAGCAGGCAGATCGACGAGGCGATGTACCGCGCCGGCAGCACGCTCGACCTCGACAAGGTGCCCGGCCTGCTGAACGAGGCCGACCGGCTGGTCTGGAAGAAGGTCAACGTGCTGCCGCTCTACCAGTGCCCGCAGGGGGTGGCCGTGCGGTCCGCGCTCGCCAACGTCGGGGCCGCCGGGTTCTTCGACCTCAGGTACGAGGACATCGGCTACGCCTCCTGAACGGCCGCCGGCGGGCCGCCCCGGCGAGCCGGTCGAGCACCGGCTCCGGGTGCCCGCCCGCGGCCCCTGAGGGTCACGTGGACGGCTCCACCGTCACGCCCGCCGCCACGAGCGCCTCGACCTCGTTCTTCATCCGCCGGGTCTCCCCGCCCCCAGGGGGTCCCGACGTCAGGTGGGCGGTTCGTCCGGGATGTCGGCGATGTCGTCCAAGGCGGCGGCCAGTTCGTCCGGGTGGTCGCCGATCCGCTCGGCGATCTCGATGAGGACGTGCAGCACGTCGTGCCGGTCGTGCCCGAGGTCGATCAGGCGCTGGGCGGCCTCCCACAGCTGCGGCGGGTCGCCGACCCACAGCCGGCCCGCGATCTCCTCGTGCCAGGCCAGGTGCTCCTCCAGGTCCGTACGGCCCAGTTCGTCCGCGTGGTCGATCTCCAGCAGGATGCGCCGGTCGGCCTCGTCCGCCGGGTTCAGCAGGTCGAGGTTGGTCGAGCCGCGCATGCCCTGCAGCAGGGGGAACGCGAACGCGCGCCGGGCCAGCGCGGACAGGTCGCCGTCGGGCAGCAGCCGTTCCACGAGGGAGCGGTCGAGCCCGAAGGTGGTGGGATCCCGGTATGCCTCGGTGAACCGGGCGGTCGCCTCCCAGACCGCGTCGAGCGTCGCCCGCACGCCCTCGTCGGGCAGCTCGATCCGAGGGCCGGCGAAACGCACCCACGCCGACAGCACGTGCGGCATCGCGTCCTGCTCGGCCGGGGTGAGCAGGACCTTGCGCGGCAGCCAGTCGAGCAGGAACGTCTCGCACTTGGTCGGGCTCACCCGCATCGGCCGTCCGAAGTCCTGGTCGCAGCCGTAGTCGATGATGTGGTCGGCGCACCGGGAGGCGGCCGAGGGGTCCGAGAGGTTCTCCGCCGCGTCCGAGGCGAGGAACTCGGCCGCCAGCGTCGCCCGGCGGTCGCGGCTGTAGGGGGCCTCCGTGTGCGCGGGGGCGGGCCGCATCCGCCCGGGCGGCAGCGCCTTGATACGCGCCCGCGCGAAGGCGTGGTAGGCGCTGTAGCTGTCGCTCACCGGCTTCGGGCCCGTTCGGCCGTGCGCGGCGGCCCCGGTGGCCTTCATCGCGAACTCCAGCAGCGCCCGCGCCTGCTGCGGCTCCAGCTCCTCGAACCGCAGCAGCGCGTTGCCCGCCGCCTCCAGCCTGGCCTGCTCAAGCAGCTTGTCCACCTGCGACGACACCCACGCGTCGCGGGCCATGCCGCCCATGTTGTAGTCGACGACCACGACCAGCGCGTGCCTGTCCTCGCCGTTGTAGGCGAACGTGCACACGACGGTGTCCTGGTCGCCGTACACGTCCCTGGAGACGTAGCAGCCGGTCGGCTTGACGGCGCCCACACGGTCCGCCCAGCGAGGCCGGGCGACGTCGGACTCCATCAGCGCGAGCGCCGCGCCCTCCGCCTTGGCCGCCTGGCGGGCGGTGCCGAGGTACGCGACGGAGATGAGGAGGGTCAGCGCGGCCGGCGTCCCGGCCTTGGCCGCGTAGTCCACCAGGCCCTCGCCGAGGATCTGCTCGACGTCGCCGCCGCGCAGCCGCCTGCCCCACCAGGCGCCGAGCATGTCGGAGACCATGAGCTCCGCGTCGAGCGGGCTGCGCACGGCGAGCAGCTCCCTGGCCGCCAGCAGCATCTCCGCGAACACGTCGTCCGGCGGCCGGGTCTCCCGGGGGTCACGTCGGCGCCGGCGACTCACGAGATCTCGCTCCGCTCGCTCACGCTGACCACCTTCTCGCATTCCCGCCGTGAAGGGCATCAGGAACACGGCCCGGTGACTTCCCCGTTATCTGCCGCTCCAGCCTTGCCCGCCGTACGGGGGCGGGCCGGGGCGACGGCCGCGCGAGCGCCGTACGGCGCCTCACCTCCGGGAAGGCGGCGCCGAGTTCACCAGACCCAGGAGGCGCTCCCGGGCGACCCGCTCGACGATCTCCGGGGTGACGTCGAGCCCCAGGTGCTCGCCGCAGGCCCAGGTGTCGGCGACGCAGCGGGCGACTGCGGACAGGGGGACGGTCAGGAATTCGGCGGCCAGCCGATCGGTCACGAGTTCCACCGGTCCGCGGAGAACCGGCTCCGGTGATGGGCCGCCACTGATTCGTGCTGCGAGTACGGGCATGGACTGCATTCCTCGCTGAATGGGGACCTGCCGCCCCTTATTCCACCTCTTTCCCCGGCAGTGTCAAGCCTTCGCGTGCCGCCGCGTGGGAAGCTGGACCCATGCGCATCCGGCTCGCCCAGGATCCCGAGGCCGACGAGCTGCTCGGCCGCAGCCCCCTCGCACTGCTCGTCGGCATGCTGCTCGACCAACAGGTGCCGCTCGAGCGGGCCTTCGCGGGCCCCCGTGCGATCGCCGACCGGCTCGGCCGCGACCTGGACGCGCGTGAGATCGCCTCCTATGATCCTGACCAGTTCGCGGCCCTGCTCGCGGCGACGCCCGCCGTCCACCGTTATCCGAAGGCGATGGCGGCCCGCGTCCAGGCGCTCGCGACCTATCTCGTCGAGCAATACGATGGCTCGGCCGAGAAGGTGTGGGAGGATGTCCGCGACGGCGCCGAGCTGCTGCGCCGGCTGCTGGCCCTCCCCGGATTCGGCCGGCAGAAGGCCCAGATCTTCCTGGCCCTGCTGGGCAAGCAGTGCGGTGTGCGCCCGGACGGCTGGCGTGAGGCGGCCGGGCCGTACGGCGAGGAGGGGGTGCACCGGTCGGTGGCCGACGTCGTGGATGCCGAGAGCCTGCAACTGGTCCGCGCGACCAAGCAGGAAACGAAGCGGGCGGCCAAGAAGTAGTTCGGATCTTCCTGCGCGAGACGCCGGTCTTTTGACAGGATGCGTTGACCGCATGGCGGGCGGGGCTTCCGTCCGCGCATGCCGATCGCCCATGATGTAGGGCAGATCTGCGCTACCAATCACAGTTATGGAGATGTGCCTCGTGGGAGACGCTGGCACGCGACGGAGGTGCCGACCATGAGCGCCGAAACCTCCGTGCCCCGGCCCCGGGAGCCCGGTTTGGACATATCAGACTCCGACCTCTTCAGAGGCCTGATGTCGGAGGCACCGTTCGCCTTCGCGTTTTTCGACCCGGACGGGCGTTTCGTCCGAGTCAACTCCACCTTTACCGAGCTGACCGGCCATCCTGTCGAGTTGCATCTTGACCGCCAACCGGCCGAGCTGCTGCCGGCCGACCTGACCACCCTGATGGAGGCGGCGCTGCGCCGGATCGCCGACGAGGCGCTGCCGGTCACCGATCAGCGGATCAGGACCCGCGCGGAGAACGGCGACACCCGCCACTGGACGGTGTCGTTCTTCCCGATGCATGGGGACGACGGCGTCGTCGGGACCGCGCTCTTCGGGGTCGACGTGACCGAGCGGCAGCTGAACGAGGAGGTGCTCGAGCGCAGCGAGGAACGCTACCGCTCGCTGGTGGAGTCGCAGCAGCAGCTCGTGTGGATCACCTCGCCCAGCGGCTCGGTGGTGGAGGACGCGCCCCAGTGGCGGGCCATCACCGGCCAGGGCCTGGAGGAGTACCTCGCGCACGGCTGGCTGGACGCGGTGCACCCGGACGACCGCCCCGGCACCGAGGAGGCGTGGCGCGAGGCGCTGCGCGGCCGGACGATGTTCGAGTGGAGCTACCGGGTGCGCACCCGGGCCAGCGGCTACCGGCACTTCGAGGTCCGGGCCGTGCCGATCATCAGGCACGGCCGCGTGGTGGAGTGGGTCGGGGCGAACACCGACGTCACGCCGCAGCGTGAGGCCGAGGAGATGCGCGGCCGCCTCACCGACCAGCTCGGCGCCGCCGCGCTGCGCACCGCCCGTCTCCAGGGCGCGACCGCCCAGCTCGCCGAGGCGCTCACGGTCGAGCAGGTGGTGCAGGTCATCATCGACGTCGGCCGTACGGCCCTCGCCGCCGACCACTCGTCCGTGGCCCTGCTCGACCTGGACCGGGCGACGCTGAAGCTGATCAGCAGCGGCGGCACCCCGGACACCCGGGGCGAGGAGATCGATCTCGCGAACCCCAACGTGATGACGATGGCGGTCAACAGCCGCCGTCCGGTCTTCGCCGAGTCGCCCGACAGCCTGCGGGCCCAGCTCGTGGACGCCGGCGCCGACGAGGCGCAGATCTCCGGCTTCCTCGCGCAGACGGACGAGCGGGCCTGGGTGGGCCTGCCGCTGCTGGCGGCCGGGCGGGCGCTCGGCGCGCTGCGGTTCTCGTTCACGCGGACCCAGAAGATCTCGCAGGAGGACGGCGTCTTCCTGGAGGCCCTCGCCGGACAGTGCGCCCTCGCGGTCGAGCGGGCCACGCTGTTCGAGCGTGAGCACAAGACGGCCGAGACGCTGCAGCGCAGCCTGCTGCCCGAGCGCCTGCCGGTCGTGCGGGGGATGACCCTCGCCTACCGCTTCCGCTCCGGCTCGCGCCACGTCCAGGTGGGCGGCGACTGGTACGACGCGTTCGTGCTGCAGGACGGCCGGGTGGCGGCCGTCGTGGGCGACGTCATGGGCAAGGGCGTCAAGGCCGCCGCCGGCATGGGCCGCATCCGCAACGCCATGCGGGCGCTCGCGCTGACCAACCCGCCCCCGGCGGCGGTGCTGACGGGGCTCGACCGCGTCTTCGAGGCTACCGAGGAGGAAGAGCAGGTCACCACCCTGGCGTACATGGTCGTCGAGCCCGGGACCGGGGAGGGCACGCTGGCCCTGGCCGGTCACCCGCCGCCGCTGCTGGTCTCGCCCCAGGGCGTCGGGCTGCTGCACGAGACCGAGCCGGGCACTCCGCTCGGCTGGGCCACGAGCCGCAAGCAGTTCAGGTTCTGCGTGCCACCGGGTCACACCGCCGTCCTGTACTCGGACGGCCTGGTGGAGAACCGCAAGCGCGGCCTGGACGCCGGGCTCAGGGAGCTTTCGTCCGTCGTGGCCGAAGCGCCCCCGGAGGTCCTGAGCAGCCCGAATATGCTGCTCGATTTCCTGGTGGACCACATGCTGTCCGGGTATGAACAGGACGATGACGTAACGGTACTGGCGGTCCACGTTCCACCGGCCACGAAGAGTGACTGAATGAAACAGTCATAACGGTTGCTTTCGGGTATCAGTGACCTCCTTCCGTACGCACTAGTGTCTCGGTCGGCCTAGGGTGGAGGAGCAACCGGCGGGACGCGGCCGTATCACGTACCGTGGCGTGCCACAATGGCATGTCGCGGTCTGCGCGACCTCACCACCGGAAAAGAAGAAGCACCTGGGTCCATTCTCGCCATGCGTTCGTTCGAGAGGTGTTCGTGTCGCCTGCAAGTTCGACTCGCTCGAAGCCGTCGGAGCTGAACGAGCCAGTGATTCAGCAGCTCCTCGAGCGTGGGCGCTCGCAGGGTTTCCTCGAGTCCGAGGATGTCCGCAAGGCCTTCGAGGAAGCGGACATCCCGATGTCGCAAGCCGCTGGATTCCTGCGCAGCCTCAGCAAGGAGGGTGTGACCGTCGTGGTGACGGCCGCCGACTCCGCGGCTCCCAAGCGTTCTCGAGGTCAAGCCAAGCGCCGCACCACCGCGCCCGTCAAGAAGACCACCAAATCCGCAGCGGCCAAGGAGTCGCAGCCGGAGACCGTGACCGCCGTGGTGACCGACTCCGCGCCGGCCGCCAAGCCGGCGCCGAAGAAGCCCGCCCCGGCCAAGCCCGGGCCCGCCGCCAAGCCGGCTGCCGCCAAGGCTCCGGCCAAGCCCGCTCCGCCGAAGAAGGCCGCGCCCGCCAAGCCGGAGGCCCCCACCGCGGGTCCCGAGGTGAAGGCGCCCAAGGCCGATCCCAAGCCGAAGTCCGCCGACCTCGCCGAGGACGACGAGGACATCGACCTCGAAGGTGACGTCGACATCGAGGACTTCGACCTTGAGGTCGAGGACGTCGAGATCGACGCCGAGGTGGAGACCGAGGACACCGACACCGACGCCGACGGGGAGGCCGACGGCGACGAGCCCAAGGCCGAGGCGCTCGCCCAGTCCGAGGACGAGGTGCTGATCCTCACCGACGACGATGACGACGCGCCCGTCGCCCAGGTCGCGGCGGCCGGCGCCACCGCCGACCCGGTGAAGGACTACCTCAAGCAGATCGGCAAGGTGCCGCTGCTCAACGCCGAGCAGGAGGTCGAGCTCGCCAAGCGGATCGAGGCCGGCCTGTTCGCCGAGGAGCAGCTCGCCCAGGAGGCCGACGGCCTGCCCGTCGACGTCCGCGCCGAGCTGGAGTGGATCGCCGAGGACGGCCACCGCGCCAAGAACCACCTGCTGGAGGCCAACCTCCGCCTCGTGGTCTCGCTGGCCAAGCGGTACACCGGCCGCGGGATGCTGTTCCTGGACCTGATCCAGGAGGGCAACCTGGGCCTGATCCGCGCGGTCGAGAAGTTCGACTACACCAAGGGCTACAAGTTCTCCACGTACGCCACCTGGTGGATCCGGCAGGCGATCACCCGGGCCATGGCCGACCAGGCGCGGACCATCCGCATCCCGGTCCACATGGTCGAGGTGATCAACAAGCTGGCCCGCGTCCAGCGGCAGATGCTGCAGGACCTCGGCCGCGAGCCCACGCCGGAGGAGCTGGCCCGCGAGCTCGACATGACCCCTGAGAAGGTCATCGAGGTGCAGAAGTACGGCCGCGAGCCGATCTCCCTGCACACTCCGCTGGGCGAGGAGGGCGACAGCGAGTTCGGCGACCTCATCGAGGACTCCGAGGCCATCGTCCCGGCCGATGCCGTCAGCTTCACGCTGCTGCAGGAGCAGCTGCACTCCGTTCTCGACACGCTGTCGGAGCGGGAGGCGGGCGTGGTGTCGATGCGGTTCGGCCTCACCGACGGACAGCCGAAGACCCTCGACGAGATCGGGAAGGTCTACGGCGTGACCCGCGAGCGGATCCGCCAGATCGAGTCCAAGACCATGTCGAAGCTGCGCCACCCCTCCCGCTCGCAGGTGCTGCGCGACTACCTGGACTGACGCACGAGTCGATCGTCCCCCCGGCCACGCACCACGGCCGAGGGGACGACGACTTAACACGGACGTAACCTCGTGGTAGCGCCATGGGCACGTCGACGCTCCTAGGCTCGCGCCTCATGGGAGTGATCGAAGTGGATCGGGCGCGTGCTCGGGGGCCACGAGTGATCCCGGACCGCCCGTGGGCGGACACCATGCTCGACGAGGCGGTCGAGGCCGTCTCCAGGGGCGACCTCAGACCGGCGGCGGCCGTCCTCGCGGACAGCCGGGGCGATCCGGAGACGCGGTCACTGCGGGTGGAGGCACTGTCGCGGGCCGTCGTCGGGGCGAGCCGGTCGATCGAGACGCTGCTCGCCTACGACCAGGGCAATCCCGACCTGTGGCTGTGGCTCGGCCGGGCCCGCGTGGAGGAGGCCTGGGAACTACGGCCCGACGTACGGGCCAGGGCGGTGCAGGCGGACCGGTTGCACGCCTACCAAACGGCGATGGAACAGGCCAGGCAGCCGCTGCTGACGGCGGCGGCGCTCGCGCCGGGCGACCCGGTGCCGTGGGAATGCCTGATGTGGCTGGCCATCGGGCTGGACCGGCCGCGCGCCGACAAGGACGCGGTCTGGTACGAATGCTCCCGCCGGTGGCCGACCCTGTATTCGGGGGCGCTGGCCCGCCTGATCACCCTGTCGCCCGGCTGGGGCGGCACCGCCCAGGAGATGCTCGGCTTCGCCCGCTCTGCCGCGGCGCACGCCCCGGAGGGCAGCCCGCTCCCGGCACTCGTGCCGCTGGCCCACTTCGAGATCGTCGCCGCCGGGCGCACCCCGATGTCCCGGGGCGGCTGGTTCCCGTTCGAGGCGCAGCGCGAGATCGTCTCGGCCGCCGGCCACTGGGCGGAGCGGCGCCTCGGCGGGGCGCATCCGCGCTCGGTCGAGGGCCACAACGTCTTCGGCGCCGCCTTCTACCTGTCCGACCTCCGGCGTCCGGCGCGCGGGCACCTCGCCAGGACGGGCGGCCGTTTCAGCCGGCTGCCCTGGTCGCACCTCGGCGATCCGGCGCAGCAGTACCGCAGGGCCTGCGCCCGGCTCAACCTCTGACTCACTCGCTCACGATCACATCGAGGGTCCGCGGTCTTCCCCGCCCGGCGGGCGCCGGCAGTTCCACCCGATGCCCCAGGCCGATCAGCAGGTCGGCCAGATCCCCGGCCGTGCGGGGCCGGTCGGGGGTCTCGACGAGCGAGCGGGCCACCACGCCCCGGGTGGCCTTCGCCATGTGGCTGACGACGGTCCGCTTTCCGGCCGCCTCCCTCAGCACCCGTACGGCCACGCCGCGTTCGCCGGGCTGCCAGGCGGCGGCGTACGTCGCGGACCGCATGTCCACCACGAGCCCCTTCGTCGCGTCGAGCACCGCGCTGATCGACGGCCGCCAGAACGCGGCCAGGCCGCCCATCGGCGGCAGCCGTACGCCCATGGACAACCGGTAGGGCGGCACGCGGTCGGACGGCCGCAGCAGGCCCCACAGCGCCGAGAACACGACGATCCTCCGCTCGGCCCGCCGCCGGGCCTCGGGGGAGAGGGTGGCCAGGCCCAGGTTGTCGTACAGCACACCCGTGTAGAGGGCGGCGACGGGCAGCGTGCGCGCCGTGGGGAGGGCCAGGTTGCGCTCGATCTCGCCGGCCTGCCCGTCCGACAGGCCGAGCACGTCGCGCGCCTCGGGCGTGTGGCAGAGCGCGACGAGGGCGTCGAGGACCTTCTCGCGCGGGGAGGCGAGTTCGGGGAAGCCGAGCCTGCGGACGGTGGAGGTCCCCCGGTCGGCCTTCCCCTCCGACGGCGGAAGCAGGATGAGCACGGTTCCGCAGCCTACTGTGCCCCTCCACCGGAGAGGCCCCCACCGGAGAGGCCCCCACCGGAGAGGCCCCGACCGGAGAGTTTCCCCCGATCGGGGCGCCGCCCCGAAACGATGTGTCGCTCACTCCCTGCCGGTCTCCACCGCCTTGAGCACGGCCTCCGCGATCGAGCGCGGATCCACGCCGAAGTGCCTGCGGACCGCCTCGCGGGTGCCCGACAGCCCGAACCCGTCGGTGCCGAGCGAGGTCCACGGCCGGTCGATCCACGGGCTGATCTGGTCCGGCACCGCGCGCATCCAGTCGCTGACCGCGATCACCGGCCCCGCGGTCCCCGCCAGGGCCTGCCGGATGTACGGCACGCCCGTCGCGGTCATGGCGTCGCGGCGCAGCTCGCTCCAGGAGGTGACCGACCACACGTCCACGCCCAGGCCGTACTCCTCCCGGAGCAGCCGCTGCGCGTCCAGCGCCCAGTGGATCGCGGTGCCGCTGGCCAGCAGGTGAGCCTGGCCGCCGCCGGCGGCGTACCGGTAGATCCCCCGGAGGATGCCCTCCTCGACTCCCTCGGGCATCGGGGGCTGGGGCAGCGGCTCGTTGTAGACGGTCAGGTAGTAGAACACGTCCTCGCCGTCGGGGCCGTACATGCGCCGGAGCCCTTCACGCACGATCGTCCCCACCTCGTACGCGAAGGCGGGATCGTAGGCCAGGCACGCCGGGTTGGCGGAGGCGAGGAGCTGTGAGTGGCCGTCCGCGTGCTGCAGACCCTCCCCGGTCATCGTGGTCCGGCCGGCGGTGGCGCCAATGAGGAACCCGCGGCCGAGTTGGTCGGCCAGCGCCCACATCTGGTCGCCGGTGCGCTGCCAGCCGAACATCGAGTAGAAGATGTAGAAGGGGATCATGACTTCGCCGTGGGTGGCGTAACTGGAGGCCGCGGCCGTGAACGACGCCATCGACCCGGCCTCGGTTATGCCTTCCAGCAGGATCTGCCCGTCGGCCGCCTCCTTGTACGCCAACAGCAGGTCCCGGTCGACCGACTCGTAGCGCTGGCCCAGCGGCGAGTAGATCTTGGCGGTGGGGAACAGCGACTCCATGCCGAACGTCCTGGCCTCGTCGGGCACGATCGGCACCCAGCGGCGCCCGGTCTCCGGCTCTTTCATCAGGTCCTTGACGAGGCGGACGAAGGCCATCGTCGTGGCCACGGGCTGCTTCGAGCCCTTCTCCAGGGCCCGGAACGGCGCCTCGCCCGGGGCCGGCAGCGGGCGGTGGGAGACCGTGCGTCGCGGGACGGGCCCGCCCAGGTCGCGGCGCCGCTCCGCGGCGTACCGCGCCTCCGGCGAGTCCGGCCCGGGATGCAGGTAGGGCGGCAGGTCGCCGTGGAGCGCCTCGTCCGGCACCGGCAGGCCGAGCCGGTCGCGCAGCGCGCGGAACTCGTCCTGGGTGAGCTTCTTCATCTGGTGGTTGGCGTTGCGCGCCTCGATCCCCGCACCGAGGGTCCAGCCCTTCACCGTCTGCACGAGGACCACCGTCGGCGCGCCCCGGTTGTCCAGGGCCCTGCGGTAGGCCGCGTACACCTTCCGCGGCTCGTGGCCCGCCCGCGACCCGCCGACGATGCGCCGCAGGTCCTCGTCCGAGTACGGCACGTCCAGTCCCTGGAACAGCCGCTCCCTGATATAGGCCCCCGTCGAGGCGGCGAACGTCTGGAACTGCCCGTCCGGGATCTCGCCCAGCCGGGCCACCAGATCGTCCGATTGGAGCAGCCCGTCCCACTCCCGGCCCCACAGCGCCTTGACGACGTGCCAGCCCGCGCCCCTGAAGACGCTCTCGAGCTCCTGCACGATGCGGGTGTTGCCCCGCACCGGCCCGTCGAGCCGCTGCAGGTTGCAGTTGACCACGAACGTGAGGTTGTCGAGCCCTTCGCGGGCGGCCAGGGTGAGGGCGGCCGTGGACTCCGGCTCGTCCATCTCGCCGTCGCCGAGGAAGGCCCATACATGGCTGCGCGAGGTGTCCTTGATGCCGCGATTATGCAGATAGCGGTTGAACCTGGCCTGGTAGATCGCGTTGAGCGGGCCGAGGCCCATGGAGACGGTGGGGAACTGCCAGAAGTCCGGCATGGACCGCGGATGCGGGTACGACGGCAGCCCGCCCTCGGGCTCGCGCCTGAACAGGTCGAGCCGGGCTTCGCTCAGCCTGCCTTCCAGGAAGGCCCGGGCGTAGATGCCGGGGGAGGCGTGGCCCTGGAAGTAGACCTGGTCGCGGCCGGCGTGGAAGAAGTGGTTGAAGCCCACCTCGTACAGCCAGGCGGCCGAGGCGTAGGTCGCCAGGTGGCCGCCGAGTCCCAACCGGCTTCCCCTGGTGATCATCGCCGCGGCGTTCCACCGGTCGTACGCGGCGATGCGTTCCTCCAGCTCCAGGTCGCCCGGGTAGCCGGGCTCCTCGGAGGTCGGGACGGTGTTGAGGTAGCGGGTGGTCGTGGCCAGCCGCCTCAGCAGGTAGTCGGCCCGTTCGGGGCCGGCCGCACGGCGGACCGCCTCAAGGGATTCGAGCCATTCGGCGGTCTCCTGCGGATCCAGGTCTTCGTCCATAGGTTCATTAAACACCCTATGATCGATCATCGGATGTCTGTCCTGCGGCCCTATCATCGGTGTCGTGGAACCCGTCGTGCGGTCGCCGCTTCGCGACCAGATCCGGCAAGCCGTGCTCGACGGCCTGATCAACGGCCGATGGAAGCCCGGCGACCGCCTGGTCGAGCGGCGCATGGCGGCCGAGCTGAGCGTCAGCCAGGCCCCGGTGCGTGAGGCGCTGCGCGAGCTGGAGGCGCTCAGGCTCATCGAGTCCGCGCCCAACAAGGGCGCGCGGGTCCGCAGGCTCACCCGGGAGGATCTCCGGGAGGTGTACGAGGTGCGGGCGGGCCTGGAGGAGACGGCCGTCCGGCTGGGCACGCCCCGCGTGGAGGCGCTGCGTGCGCACCTCGGCCGCCTGCACGATGCGGCGGCCGCCGGTTCGCTGCACGACCAGGTGCGGCACGGCGTCGCGTTTCACCGGGAGATCGTGAAGGCCTCGGGCAACGAGGTGCTGCTGTCGGTGTGGGAGTCGCTCGGCATCGAGGTGTGGACCCACCTGTCGATCCGCCTGTTCCGGATGCGCCCGCACGAGAACGCCGCCGACCACGAACCTCTCGTGGAGGCGTTCGAGCGCAACGACCCCGAGGTGGGCGTCCTGCTCCGCGAGCACGTGCTCGGCTACGCCCCGCCCGAGCCCGGGGATGCGATTTAGCCCTTCTGCCCGGTCGTGGCGATGCCCTGCACGAAGTAGCGCTGACCGGCGAAGAAGACGACGACCAGCGGCAGCGTGGTGATCACGCTCGCGGCCAGGACGATCTCCCACTTGGGGTCGCCGCCCTGGTAGAACTGGTCGACCACGGCCTTGAGCCCGCGCGGCAGCGTGAACAGCGCGGGGTCCTGCAGGTAGATCAGCGGCTTCATCAGGTCGAACCAGCTCGCCTTGAGCTCGAAGACGAACGCGATGATCAGAGCCGGGCGGCCGAGGGGCAGCGCGATCCGCCAGAACAGGTCGAGGTAGGACGCGCCGTCCACCCTGGCCGCCTCGAAGACGTAGCGCGGGATGCCGAGGAAGAACTGGCGCAGCAGGAAGATGTAGAACGCCGACCCGAACAGGTTGCCCGCCCACAGCGGCACCTGCGTGCCGGTCAGGCCGGCCGAGTTCCAGATCAGGTACGTCGGCACGAGCGTGACGGCAGCCGGGAGCATCATCGTGGCGAGCACGCTGCCGAACAGCAGGCCGCGCCCCGGGAAGCGGAAGTAGGCGAACCCGAAGGCGACGAACGCGCTCGACACGGTCACGGTGAGGGCCGCCGTGACCCCCACGACGACCGTGTTGAACAGCCAGGCCAGCATCGGCGCGGCGTCCCACACGTTCGCGTAGTTCTCCGGGGCGAACGGGTGCGGCCAGGGGAGGAACGGGTCGGCGAACGTCCGGTCGCGCGGCTTCAGCGAGGCCACGACCAGCCACACGAACGGGTAGAGGAACACCACCGCGGCGGCCGAGAGCATGACGAGGAAGAACGCCCTGCGGGTGCCCGCCGTGCCCGGGCGGTCGTCGCGCGCCGCCGCCCGCACCCGCTCCGCCACGCCGGCGGCCCCCGGCGGCGTACGGCCCGCCGTCGTGGTCATCGCGCTCCTCCCGGAGGCTCGGCCTCGTAGTAGACGAACCGGTTGCCGACCTTGACCTGCACGATCGTGATGATCGCTATGATCGCGAACAGCAGCCAGGCGAGCGCCGACGCGTAGCCCATGTGCAGGAACTGGAAGCCCTGCTGGAACAGATAGACGACGTAGAACAGGGCCGAGTCGCCGTAGGAGTGCTGGGCCGTCTGGTTGCCGAAGAACATCGTGTAGACCTGGTCGAACATCTGCAGTGCCGCGATCGTGTTGACGATCAGCACGAAGAACAGCGCGGAGCTGATCATCGGCAGTGTGACCGAGCGGAACCGCTGCCAGGGGCCCGCGCCGTCGATCACCGCGGCCTCGTACAGGTCGCGCGGCACGTTGCGCAGGGCGGCGAACAGGATGATCGTCGTCGAGCCCAGGTTCCACAGCGACATGAGCACGATGCCGGGCTTGACCCACGCCGGGTCGGTCGTCCACTGCGGCCCGTCCACGCCGAACAGCCCGAGGAACTGGTTGACCAGCCCCGCCTGGCCGTTCAGCAGGAACAGGAACAGCACGCCCACCGCGACGTACGGCGTCATGGACGGCAGGTAGAACGCCGTGCGGAAGAAGCCGGCGGCCCGGCCGGTGACGCGGTTGAGCATGAGCGCGAGCAGCAGTGAGATCACCAGCGCCAGCGGCACGTGCAGGACCGTGTAGAAGGCCGTGTTGCCGATCGCCCTGGCGACCTTCGGGTCCTCCAGCATCGCGGCGTAGTTGCCGAGGCCGGCGAACTTCGGGCTGGAGATCAGGTCGTAGTCCGTCAGCGAGAGCACGAGGCTCGCGACCATGGGCCCGGCCTGGAAGACCACCAGGCCGATCAGCCACGGCAGCAGGAACACGTAGGCCCAGCGGGCCTCGTGGCGGGCCAGTCCGGAAAGCGGGCGAGCCACGTCAGCCCGCCGCGGCCTGGAGGGCCTTGGCGGCCTCCTGCTGGGCCTGGGAGAGCGCGGCCTTCGCGTCCTGGCGTCCCTGCGTCACCCGGGTCGCCGCGTCGATCCAGGCGGTGCGGAACTCCGCCGCGGCGGCCGACTGCGGGACGACGAAGCCCTTGTCCTGCACGCTCAGGATCGTCGCGGTCGCGTCGTCGTACGGCTTGTGCCCGCTCGGCTTGACGATCTGGGAGAAGATCACCTGGTCGGCCTTGGCCGCCCTGGTCGTCGAGCAGCCCGTTGGCGTAGTCGAGCGCCTCCGCGACCTTCGGGTCGTCCAGGTGGGAGGTCTTCCCGTCCGCCGACAGCAGGTCGGCGCCGTTGGCCTTGGCCCACAGGGGGAGGAACTCCGGCAGCTTGGGGTAGAAGCCGAAACGCTCGATTCTGCCGCCGGAGACCTTGTTCATCTTCCTGGCCAGGGCGGCCAGGGCGTCCCAGTCGGAGGTGTCGATGCTCGCCGGGTCCACCCCGGCGTCCTTCGCGGCCTTGTCGTTCACCAGCAGGACGATCGAGGTGTAGAACTCGGGCACGCCGTACCACGTGCCGTTCAGCTTCACCTGCTGCTGGGCGGCGGGATAGAAGTCGGACATCGGGATACCCTCCTTGGCCACGCAGTCGTCCAGCGGCCGGATCGCGCCCCTGGCGGCGTACGTGCCGATCAGTTCACGGCCGAGGTAGACGACGTCCGGCGGATTGCCGCTCGCCACGGCCGACAGGAACGCCTGCTCGTCGAACTGGCCCTGGTTGACGGTGAGCTTCACCTCGGGATGGGCCTTCGTGAAGGCGTCCACCCGGGTCGTGGCGATCTCGTCGGGGAAGCCGAAGCCCATGGTGGTCAGGGCGGAACCGCCGCCCGGCGACGCGCCGTCCGCGGCTCCCACGCCGCCGCACGCCGACAGTGGCAACACCGCTGCCAGGGCTCCCGCGAGCGCGACCATGCCGGTACGGTTCCTGCGCGAAGGGGACACCGCCGCTCCTTCGAGGGGGTCCGAGGGATCGAAAGCCCTCCCACTGCCCCGGAGGCAAGATCTAAACCCGAGCAGTGCAGGTCAACTAGGCTGCGGCGGGTGAATCAGGAAATTTCACAGTTCGACCTGCTGGTCGATGCGGCATGGCCGGCGCCGGGGCGGGCCGAGGACGACGGCTGGGTCTACCGGCACGCGGGCGGCGTGACCAAACGGGCCAACTCGGTGCTGGCGCTGGGGGAGCGCGCGGACCTGCCGGAGGCCGTCGAACGGGCCGAGCGGTTCTACGCGGGCATCGGGCAGCCCTGCGTGTTCTCGGTCGGCACGGGCGCGTCGCCCGGGCTCGACGACGAGCTCGGCCGCCGGGGCTACCGGCTGGTGGATCCCACCCTGGTGATGACCAGGCCGCTCACCGGCGATGAGCCTGTCGCCGATGCGGCGGTGGAGGACACGCCGTCCGAACGGTGGCTGCGCACCTGGTGGAGCGTGGACGGCGGGCGGCACCGCGACACAGGGGAGGTTCCGGCGCGGACCTGGGGCGAGCGGATCCTCGGCGGGGTGCCCGCCGGGTACGTCTTCCTCGACGAGGGCGCGGTGGGAAGGGGTGTGCCGCAGGGGCGATGGCTCGGGGTCTACTGCATGGCGGTCGAGCCGCACGCCAGACGGCGCGGGCTGGGTGCGGCCGTGCTGCGCACCCTGCTCGCCTGGGGGCGGGGACACGGCGCCGGCAGCGCGTACCTGGTGGTGACAGAGGCCAACGCAGGTGCCCGCGCGCTCTACGAGCGGGAGGGCTTCACCGTCGCCGGTCGTTATCACTACCGGGTGCGGCCCTGACGGGCGGCACCGTTTGGGAGCCGCGCGCCGGATCGGCCGGTCACGGCACCCGTACGGCGGCCTCCGGCCACGGCGAGACCTCAAGAGGATCGCCGCCCGGGGGCCTGTGGCCCCGGCATCCCACCGGCTTCATCCGCCGCGGGCCCCGGGGGAAGCGGGGAGCGGCGGTCGCGCCGGGCGGGTCGCCAGGGGTTGATGGCTTATATGGCGACGGCGTGCGGAGCAGACGTCGCTGTCACGCTCTGTCGTAACGCTCCGGCACGCCGTCTATAGGTCAGCGCTCGCCGTCAGGGGCGGTCGCGGGGGATTCACTGAGTCGGGCCGACTCGTCCTGGATCTCAGCACCTTTGTCGCGCAGCACAGCCACGTGCTGACGCCCGTGGTGGGCGCAGAACAGCAACTCCCCACCCACGGGCAGGGTCGCGCGGATGTAGGCCTGAGCACCGCACCGGTCGCACCGGTCCAGGGCCGTCAGCGGCTTGATGGGGGCGAGAGCTCCAGTCACGTATCGCCTTTCGGGTCGCCCCACGACGTGGGGACGTTGGCGTCAGTCACTTGGGACAACATCTAACCGGATGCGGGCCTTCCCAATCATGCTCCGACTACGCCCACAGCAGAATGATCCGGAAAGTGACCGGGATCACAGCGAAAGTGCCGGTCATCGTGCTGCGCCTGGCAAGCTTGTACGCGTACAAACATGAGTGGCGTTAAGCTGCGTACGCGTGTTCGATTGATAAGTGGGAGTTGGGTGTGACTGCGGTTCGCGCGGAGACGGGGTACACCGCCCGTCATCTCTCTGTGCTGGAAGGCCTGGAGGCCGTCCGCAAGCGCCCGGGGATGTACATCGGCTCCACGGACACGCGCGGCCTCATGCACTGCCTGTGGGAGATCGTGGACAACTCGGTCGACGAGGCGCTCGGAGGCCACTGCACGCGGATCGAGGTCGAGCTGCACGCGGACGGCTCGATCGAGGTGCGTGACAACGGGCGCGGCATTCCCGTCGACATCGAGCCCAAGAGCGGCCTGGCCGGCGTCGAGCTCGTCTACACGAAGCTCCACGCGGGCGGCAAGTTCGGCGGCGGCTCCTACGGCGCTTCCGGCGGTCTGCACGGTGTCGGCGCCTCGGTGGTCAACGCGCTGTCCTCCCGCGTCGACGTGGAGGTCGACCGCGACGGCAAGGTCCACCAGATCAGCTTCCGCCGGGGAGTGCCCGGCGTGTTCGACGGCGACGGCCCGACCGCCAAGTTCCGCAAGAAGTCGGGCCTGCGCGACGGCGGCGCGGCCCCGCGCAACGCCACCGGCACCCGCGTGCGCTTCTGGGCCGACCGGCAGATCTTCCTGCCCGAGGCGGAGGTCTCGCTCGACGAGATCCACGTGCGGCTGCGCCAGACGGCCTTCCTGGTGCCGGGGCTCACGCTCGTGGTGCGCGACGCCCGCGGCGAGGAGCCGGTCGAGGAGACGTTCCGCTTCGACGGCGGCATCAGCGAGTTCACCGAGTTCCTGTCCCGTGACGAGGCCGTGTGCGACGTGCTGCGGCTGCAGGGCGAGGGCCACTTCCACGAGACGGTCCCCGTGCTCGACGAGCAGGGCCACATGACGCCGACGGAGATCGAGCGTGAGCTCACCGTCGACGTCGCGGTCCGCTGGGGGAAGGGCTACGAGACGACCGTACGCTCGTTCGTGAACGTGATCGCCACGCCGAAGGGCGGCACCCACGTCGCGGGGTTCGAGCGGGCGCTGGTCCGCACGATCAACGAGCAGCTCAGGGAGACCCGGCTGCTGAAGAACGGCGACGAGCCGGTGACCAAGGAGGACATCCTCGAAGGGCTGACCGCGGTGGTCACCGTGCGGGTGCCCGAGCCGCAGTTCGAGGGCCAGACCAAGGAGGTGCTCGGCACCTCCGCGGCCAGCCGCATCGTCGCCCACGTGGTCACGCGGGAGCTCAAGGCGCAGTTCGCCAACCCCAAGCGGGGGCAGAAGCAGCAGCTGCGCGCGGTGCTCGAGAAGGTCGTCGCCGCGGCCAAGGCCCGCATCGCCGCCCGCGAGCACCGCGACAACCAGCGGCGCAAGTCCGCCCTGGAGAACTCCGCGCTGCCCGCCAAGCTGGTCGACTGCCGCAGCGACGACATCGACCGCAGCGAGCTGTTCATCGTCGAGGGCGACTCCGCGCTGGGCACAGCCAAGCTCGCCCGCGACTCGGAGTTCCAGGCGCTGCTGCCGATCCGGGGCAAGATCCTGAACGTGCAGAAGGCGTCGGTCTCCGACATGCTCAAGAACGCCGAGTGCGCCGCGATCATCCAGGTGGTCGGCGCCGGGTCCGGCCGCTCGTTCGACATCGAGTCGGCCCGCTACGGCAAGATCATCTTAATGGCCGACGCGGACGTGGACGGCGCGCACATCCGCTGCCTGCTGCTCACGCTCTTCCATCGCTACATGAAGCCGATGGTCGAGGCCGGGCGGGTGTTCGCCGCGGTGCCACCGCTGCACCGTATCGAGGTCACCAACCCCGGGCGCGGCCAGGACAAGTACATCTACACCTACAGCGACGCGGAGCTGCACAAGGTCCTGCGCGACCTGGAGCGGCGCGGCAAGCGCTGGAAGGACCCCGTACAGCGTTACAAGGGCCTCGGCGAGATGGACGCCGACCAGCTCGCCGAGACGACCATGGACCCCCGCCACCGCGTCCTGCGCCGCGTGCGGATCGAGGACGTGGAGGAGGCCGAGAACATCTTCAACCTCCTCATGGGCAGCGACGTCGGCCCGCGCCGCGAGTTCATCATCGGCAGCGCCGCCGAGGTGGACCGCGACCACATCGACGCCTGACGGGTCACTCCGGCCTCAGGGCTTGACCTCGCGCAGGCGCCCGGTCTCGACCTCGTAGACGAATCCCGCACCGAGTCCTTGTGCGGGATGAACCGGGTCAATAGGTTTCGTGACCGCGTGTGAGAAGATGGTGTCCGACGGTCATCGGCTCAGCCGGACTCGATCTCCAGCGTGCTGACCCGGTTGCGGGCCTCCAGCATGCCCTCCCGGTAGCGCTCGTCCCAGTCCGGGTCGTCGTCGCGGATGGTCCTGACCGTCTGCCTGGCCAGCTCCACCGGCCCGTTGGGGCCGTGAGCGACCTTGCGCACGACGATCAGGGTCCATCCGTTCTCCATGACCGTGTCGGCCTCCCAGCGGGGTGCGCCGGCCGTCTCCCGCCGGGACGCCGGCTTCCCGCCGCGTACGAGCGTCACGAGCAGATACACGAGCACGGCGATGACGATGAGCGTCACCGGAAGGGCGAGCAGGCGCATCGGGGTTCCCGGCTCCCTACTTGGTGGGCAGAGCGACGCCTCCAGTATTGCCCGGCGCGTACACCGTGATGCCCTGGGGCAGGGCCTTCAGCTTCTCGATCTCCGCGCACGTGGGGCACTTGTTGTAGCCGTCCTGCCGGGCCTTGTTGGCCTCCGCCTCGGCGCGCGCCTGGGCGACCTTCGCCTGCGCCTCGGTGACCTTCGCGAACGCGGCCTGCGCCTGGTTGACCGCCTCCTGGACCTCGGTGGGCAGGGTCACCCGGGAGAGGTTGAAGTGGATGCCGGTGAGATAGTCCGCGCCGAGGGTCGACTTGAGGTCCTCGGCCAGGCTCGTGTTCACCGCGTTCTGGATCTTGGCGATGTTCGCGTTGTTGCCCTGCTGCGGCACGCCCCCGGTCTGGCCGCCGCTGTTGTTCTGCACGAGCGCGCAGGAGGAGACCAGTTCCGCGCAGCGGAAGTTGTTGATCTGGGTGCGCAGGTCGTTGTCGATCACCGGCCGGATGATCTGGTCGAGGAACGCCGACCAGCCGTCGTCGCCCTCCCAGGGGTAGAAGGTCCCGCCGTTGGTGCTGCGGAACTTGCGCGTGCCGAACTTGTCGTCGAACGACTTCAGCGTCTGGTGGTCGAGGTTGAGGCCGAAATAGAGCGTGCCCTCGATGCCCATGTTGACGCCGTCGCCGCTCGGCACGTTGACGACGTCGACGCCGGACCTCTCGCCGTGTCCCGAGTCGGAGGTGATCGTGTAGAACCGCTGCTGGGCGGGGTAGCGGTGCATCTGGGACCACCAGCCGATCCAGGTGACCCCGGAGCCCGGGTCGATGACCTGGCGGACCTTGTTGTCGTCCAGCGGGCCGCCGTCGCGGACGACCGCTACCTCGCCGCCGCTGGTGCGCTCGAACCCGCTGAACGCGCCGATCAGGGTCGGCGCCCCGGCGACGATGAGCGCGAGGATCACCAGGATGGCGATGCCGCGGTAGGACCGGCGCGACGTGCCGCCGGAGGAGGCGGAGGAAGTGCGGCTGGGCATACGGGCTCCTTGGGGGGCGCCTCGGGACCGGTTGCGGTACCGGGGGAAAGCTCACGTGTAGTCGGCAGGACAACCTAACAGTTGATTGTCCCGGTTCCGGGAAGGCCCGGATGCCCGGGGCTCCGGTAGCAACGCGCAAATCTCCACCGAGGTGGAGCCTGACCTCGGGCGCCACTCGTGCAGCACCACCGGATCCGCGCCGGCCCGTGAGCTGCCGCTCAGCCGAGAGGCCCAGACCGTGCGGGCCGAGGTGGTGAAGGTGTGCGAGGCGGTCTTCGAGAAGCTGCCGGGCCCCGACGCCGACAGCATGTGGGCCAGGCAGGTCTATCTTGCGCTGCTGGGGGAGGCCGCGCACGCCGCGCTCCCGGACTCCGAGCCCGACGCGCTGACGGCGTCCCAGGCCGTGCCTGACAGTCCGGGCGGTCGATGAGATCAAAGGCGCCCCGTCCGGCCCCGTACGGCAGGCCAGGGCGGCCCGCCGTACGGGGGTGGGATCAGAGTTCGACAGGCTGGAGTCGTCCCGTGTGCACGTCGTACAGCGCGCCGCCCACGACGAGGTCCTTGGGCAGGTAGGGGCTGGACTTGATGCGGGTGATGTCGTGCCGCAGCGCGGCCCGCTGGTCGGGGACGGTGTGGAACTCCAGGCTGCGGGTGTCGACGCCGTACTCGCCGGCGATGAGGTTGTGCACGTCCTCGTCGGTCGACTTGGACATCCGGCAGTCGGTGTGCGGCATCACCAGCACGCGGTCGACTCCGAGCAGGTAGACGGCGAGGACGAGGGTCCGCAGGACGTCGTCGGTCACCCGCGCGCCCGCGTTGCGCATGATCTTCGCGTCGCCCGCAGTCAGGCCGAGCAGCCCCAGCGGGTCGATGCGGGAGTCCATGCACGTCACCACCGCGAGCCCACGCGCCGCGCGGCCGCTCAGGCCGGAGTGGGTGAACGTGCTCGCGTACTTCTCGTTCGCGTCAAGCAGATCGTCGAATGCACCGGTCATGTCACAGATGTTGCCCGATGCCCTCCAGCCGGTCACCGCGGGGGGCGGGCTTTCCGGCACACCTGGTGGGTAGCCGTCCATTGTGACACCGGTATAAGGTTTTCGCTGGTGTTGTCGTCATGGGAGAGAGGTCACCATGAGCGGTGTCGCGCGCATGCACTCGGTCGTGCTCGACTGCCCGGAGCCGAAGGCCCTGGCGTCCTTCTACGCCGGGCTGCTCGGCTGGAAGGTCGCCGACGAGGAGGAGGACTGGGTCACGCTCGCCGGCGACGACCACGCCCGCCTCGCCTTCCAGCGGGTCCCCGAGTATGTGCCCCCGGCCTGGCCGTCCGCCGAGCACCCGCAGCAGTTCCACCTCGATCTGGCCGTGGACGACATGGCCGAGGCGGAGAAACAGGTGCTCGCCCTGGGGGCCGTCAGGCATGAGCGCCAGCCCGGCGAGGGACAGGGCTGGACCGTCTTCCTCGACCCGGCCGGGCACCCGTTCTGCCTGGTCGGCGGGTCGAGCTGACCCCTTAGCCCAGGGAGTCGGCGGCGGACTTCTCCCGCGGCGTACGCGTGAGGCGCCGCAGGACGAGAAGGCCGCCGATTCCCGGCAGCCAGGCCAGCGCCTTGCCGGTCGGGTCGCACCCGGCGTCGCGGGCGGCGGCCACGACGACGAACAGGTACGCGCAGCCGTGCAGGGGGCCGACGAGTGAGGAGACGGGCGGCAGGTGCACGGTGGCCAGATTGGCCAGGAGGACGGCCAGGGACCCCAGCTCGACGGCGGCGGCGACGCGCAGGGCGGAACGAGGGCGCGACATGGTCAGACTCCCGTGGTCGAGCCGGGACGGACGATCATCAGCACCGTGACGGCCGCCCACAGCAGGTTGAAGACGCCGGTGAGCATGGCCAGCCGCGCCACCCCGCCGCCGGCGTCGTCGGGCGTGGAATCCCCGGCGGTGAGCCGGGCGAGGACGGCGTCCTGGCGCGGCAGGACCGCCAGGGCCAGGATCGCGGCCGCCGCGGCGGTGAGCAGGATGGACGCGATCACCCACGCGTCGCGCAGCACGCCGAGGCTGCTCGCCGTGGCGAACCCGAAAACCGGGACGGCCAGGCCCGCGACGGCGTAGACACGGCAGACGCGGTGCAGGACGCGGAGCGCTGCCACGCCGCCGGTCTGGGTGCCCCGCTCCCAAGCGCCCGGATTCGATGCGCTCGGATTCGATGCGCTCGGATTCGATGCGCTCGGATTCGATGCGCTCGGATTCGATGCGCTCGGATGCGGTGCGTCCGGGTTCGACGCGCGCCGTGCGGCGGCGGGGAACATGCTCGCCGCCACGGCGACCGGGCCGACCGCGAGGATCGCGGCGAGGACGTGAACGGCCAGGAGGAACTTGGTCATCGTGCGTGGTCCCGATCAGCGGGTGGCGGGCACGGACGGACGGCGCTCGCGCCAGACGACACCGCGCCGCTCATGGGCGAAGAGCCGTTCCACGTCGCGTGCGACGTGCGGTCCGAACTCGCGCTCCACCAGGTAGAGGCCGAGGTCGAGGCCGGAGGTGACCCCGGCGCCGGTCACCAGGTCGCCGTCGTCGACGACCCGCGCGTCGACCGCGATCGCTCCGAAGGCGTTCAGCGCGTCCAGCCCCATATGGTGACCGGTCACGTGACGACCGGAGATCAGCCCCGCCATCGCGAGGATCAGCGAGCCTCCGCAGACGGTGGCGACGGTGACGCCCTCCCGGCCGAGCGCCTCGCCCATGAGCCGGGGCAGGCCGGTCGCGAGAGCGCGGCCGAGTCGCGCGGTGACCGTCTCCTGACGCTCCCGCTCGGTGAGACCCTCCTCCTCGCGCACGTCCCCCGCGGCTCCGGGAAGGACGACCAGGTCCGCGCGGTCCGGGTCCAGCAGCCCCGTGGCCCGCAGCGACGCACCCGGAACGCCGCCTGCCACCGCCCGGGGTCCCTCGGCCGTGACGAACATGGCTGTGAGCGGGGTCCGCGTGAACATCGCGGCCGCCGTCAGGACCTCGTACGGCGCGAGGACGTCCAGGGGATCGAACCCGTCGAACAGCACGAACTGGGCCAGCATCGGCATCTCTCCTTGTCGTCGGTGCGGTCACCAACCGTAGGAGTACGGCCGTGCCTGGTCCCAGAGGCGAGAACGACAAAGACCAACGAATTCTCGCCAAGCGCTTTCACCTGGCCATTGGTGTCTGGTCCCAGGGATTCGGCTATGGCGAGATTCCGTCTATGGTGGCGATCGTGCACACTGTGGCGATCCTGGCGCTGGACCATGTCGTGCCGTTCGACCTGGCGACCCCCATCGAGGTGTTCGGGCGCACCCGGCTGCCGGACGGCCGGCGGCCGTACCGGGTGCGGGTGTGCGGGCCCGTCCCCGAAGTGGAGACCGAGGCGTTCGCCCTGCGGGTGCCGTACGGCGTGGACGCGCTGGCGGAGGCCGACACGGTCATCGTGCCCGGCTGCTCGGAGCGGGCCGGGCCGCCCCCGCCCGAGGCCCTGGAGGCGCTGCGCGACGCGGCGGCGCGGGGCACCCGCCTCGCCTCGATCTGCGTGGGCGCGTTCATCCTCGCGGCGGCCGGGCTGCTGGACGGCCTGCGGGCGACCACGCACTGGGCGGCGGCGCCCGTGCTGGCCCGGCGGTTCCCGCGGGTGGAGGTGCGGCCGGACGTGCTGTACGTCGACAACGGGCAGGTGCTGACCTCCGCGGGCGCGGCGGCCGGGCTCGACCTGTGCCTGCACATGATCCGGCGCGACCACGGCTCGGCCGTCGCGGCCGACGCCGCCCGCCTGTCGGTGATGCCGCTGGAGCGGGAGGGCGGTCAGGCCCAGTTCATCGTCCACGAGCATCCGCCGGTGCCCAGCGGTTCGCTGCTGGAGCCGGTGCTGGCGTGGATCGAGGACAACCTCGGCCGCGACCTCACCCTGCGGGAGATGGCGGTCCGCGGCGGGATGAGCGAGCGGACGTTCAGCAGGCGCTTCCGCCAGCAGACCGGCACCACTCCACTGCAGTGGCTGCTGCGCGCCCGGGTGCGGCGGGCGCAGTACCTGCTGGAGAACACCGACCACGGCATCGAGCGCATCGCCGCACAGGCCGGTTTCGGGTCGCCGACCGCGTTCAGGGAGCGGTTCAAGCGGGTCGTGGGGACCACGCCGCAGGCGTATCGCTCCTCATTCCATTCCTCATCCCAGCACGACGGCCCGGCCGCCACCTGAGCGCCACGCGCGGCGGCGCGGAGCCACGAGAACCGGCTCCGCGCCGCCTGTGTCAGGGCGGCGGCTCCGGCGTGACACAGTGGCGGCTCTTCGCCCCCGCTTGTCACAGTGGCGGTTCTTCGCCCCCGGCGTGTCACATGGGCGGCTCTTCGCCGCCGGTGTCGCCCGTGATGGCCATGCCGCCCTCCGTCGCGGCGGCCTCCTCGCCGCCGTCCGCGCCGAGCGCGCCGCCGATCGCGGCGATGGCGTGCACGAGGCGCACTCCCGAGCCGTCGCGGCGGCCCAGCTCGTCCGGCAGCGGCACCGGCTTGCCGGTCGAGGAGACCGCCTTGACCGGCGCCGGGCCGGCGTAGGCGAGCAGCAGCACGTCCTCGCCCTTCAGGAAGCGCTGGGCGCGCACGCCGCCGGTCGCCCGTCCCTTCGGCGGGAAGTCGGCGTAGTCGGAGACCTTGCCCGCGCCCATCTGGGTGCCGGGCAGGGCGGTGGAGGAGCCGGCGATCGTCACCACGCGCGCCTCCCGCGTGGGATCGACCACGCCGAAGAAGACCACCTTCGCGTCGCCGTCGAGGCGCACGCCGGCCATGCCGCCCGCAGGACGTCCCTGGGGCCGTACGACGGAGGCGGGGAAGCGCAGGAGCTGCGCGTCGCTGGTGATGAAGACCAGGTCGTGATCGGCGGAGGTCAGCTCCACCGCGCCGACCACCACGTCGCCGTCCCGCAGTCCGATCACCTCGAACTCGTCGCGGTTCACGGGATATTCGGGCACGACCCGCTTGACCACGCCCTGGCTGGTGCCGAGCGCGAGGCCAGGCCCGTCCGGGTCGAGCGAGCCCAGCCCGACGACCTTCTCGTCCGGTTCGAGGGCGACGTACTCCGACACCGGGTGCCCGCCGGCGAGCGAGGGCGGGTTGGCCGAGGGCGGCAGCGCGGGCAGGTCGAGCACCGAGACCCGGATCATCCGGCCCATGGAGGTCACCACGCCGACCTCGCCGCGCACGGTGCAGCGGACCACCGACACGAGCACGTCGTGCGCCGTGCGATCGCCTTCGCCGGAGACCGGCGAGGCGTCGGTCGTGCGGGCGAGCAGGCCGGTGGACGACAGCAGCACCAGGCAGGGGTCGTCGGCCACCTCCAGCGGCACGACGGCGGCCCTGGCGGCCTCCGACGACTCCAGCAGGACCGTGCGGCGCGGCGTGCCGTACGTCTTGGCCACCTCGGCCAACTCGGACGACACGACCTTGCGCAGCCGGTCATCCGAGCCGAGGATCTCGTTCAGCTCGGCGATGTCGGCCTGGAGCTGCTCCTTTTCCCGGTCGAGCTCCAGCTTGTCGTAGCGGGTGAGGCGGCGCAGCGGGGTGTCGAGGATGTAGTTCGCCTGGATCTCGCTCAGCTCGAAGGTCTCCATGAGCCGCGCGCGGGCCTGCGCCGAGTCGTCCGAGCCGCGGATCACCTGGATGACCTGGTCGATATTGAGCAGCGCGATGATGAGGCCGTCGACGAGGTGGAGCCGTTCCTCGCGCTTGCGCAGCCGATAGAGCGACCGCCTGCGCACGACGTCGAGCCGGTGGTCCACGTAGACCGACAGCAGCTCGCGCAGGCCGAGCGTGCGCGGCTGGCCGTCGACGAGGGCGACGTTGTTGATGCCGAAGGTCTCCTCCATCGGCGTCAGCCGGTAGAGCTCCTCCAGCACGGCCTCCGGGTTGAAGCCGTTCTTGACCTCGATGACCAGGCGCAGGCCCTTGTGCCGGTCGGTCAGGTCCTTGAGGTCGGAGATGCCGGTGAGCTTCTTCGCGGTCACCAGCTCCCTGATCTTCGTCACCACCCGCTCGGGACCGACGTTGAACGGCAGCTCGGTGACGACGATGCCCTTGCGGCGGGGGGTGACCTGCTCGATCGTCGCCTTGGCCCGCATCTTGAACGTGCCGCGGCCGGTCTCGTAGGCGTCCCTGATGCCGTTGAGGCCGATGATCGTGCCACCGGTCGGCAGGTCGGGGCCGGGGACGTAGCGCATGAGCTCGTCGAGCGTCGCGGTCGGCTTCCTGATCAGGTAGCGGGCCGCCGCGATGACCTCGCCGAGGTTGTGCGGGGCCATGTTGGTGGCCATGCCGACCGCGATACCGGAGGCGCCGTTGACCAGCAGGTTGGGGAACGCCGACGGCATGACCGTGGGCTCGGTCTCCTGGCCGTCGTAGTTGGGCTTGAAGTCGACGGTGTCCTCGTCGATCGACTGCACCATGAGCATGGCGGCCGGGGCGAGGCGGGCCTCGGTGTACCGCATCGCGGCGGGCAGGTCGTCGGGGGAGCCGAAGTTGCCGTGCCCGTCCACCAGCGGCAGGCGCATCGAGAACGGCTGCGCGAGCCGTACGAGCGCGTCGTAGATGGCCGAGTCGCCGTGCGGGTGGAACTTGCCCATCACCTCGCCGACGACGCGCGAGGACTTGACGTGCCCGCGGTCCGGCCGCAGGCCCATCTCGTTCATCGCGTAGAGGATGCGGCGCTGGACGGGCTTGAGGCCGTCACGGGCGTCGGGCAGCGCGCGCTGGTAGATCACCGAGTAGGCGTACTCAAGGTAGCTCGCCCGCATCTCGGCGGAGACGTCGATGTCGACGATCCGTTCCTCGAAGTCCTCGTCCGGCGGGGGTGTCGTCGTGCGTCGGGCCATGTCGTGGTTTCCTGCGTGTCGAGGAGCCGGACCCCGGCCGTCGGGACCGGGGAGGGCGAACGTTGGTGGTGAACGTCAGTGGTGAACGTCGGTGGTGGACATCGGTGGTGAACGTCAGTCGGTGGACATCGGTGGTGGACATCGAACATTCTGCCGAGAGTTCACCCTGTTCGCGACTCACCACCATACTGCCGGGCCCGCGCCCGCCGTCCCGGCTTCCCCGACGAGGCAGCCTCTGCGGTCTCGGGACGGTCAGTCGCGGGGGCCGGCGCCGGGCCAGGGACCTGGCGTCTCGCCCTCGTCCCCGTCGCCCGGCACGTTCAGCTTCTCGTCGTAGATCCGGAAGCCGCGGGCCTTGTAGTTCGCCAGCGCCGCCGGGCCGTCGAGAGAGCAGGTGTGCACCCAGACCCGCCGCGTGGGCTTCAGACCGGGCCGGCGCTCGGCCATGTCCCAGGCGCGGGCCACGCCCTCGCCGAGCAGCCAGCCGCCGAGGCCCTGCCCGATCGCGAACGGCAGCAGCCCGAAGTAGACGATCTCTACCTCGCCCTCCCGGGAGACGAGCTCGACGTACCCGGCCGGGGTGCCGCGCACCCAGGCCACCCAGGTCTCGACGCCGGGCAGGTCGAGCCATTCCTTCCACTGCCTCCAGGTCCACTCCAGGCGCTCCGTCCACTGCCAGTCGCCGCCGACGGCGGTATAGAGGAAGCGGCTGAACTCGGGGCTGGGGACCTCGGCGCGGACGACCTGGGCGGGGATCGCGGGCGGCCGTCCCGGCCGCAGGTCGGCGGGGCTGGTCTGTTCGAGATACCAGGTGGTCACGTCCATAACGGGACACATCCAACCACGACGCCCGCCTGGCTCCGTCCAGTGCCGACCTGACCGAGACGGCGAGAGGCGGTGCGACGGGAGTTGCTCCCCGCTCCGCTCCGATTCATCCTTGAGTCCGTGAGGCCGCGCTTTTACGGAAGTGCCGACTGCCGGCGTGTCAGAATGATTGTTTTCTGCGACGTCGACTAATCGGGGTATACGGAACATATCTGGCCAAGGGGAGATTCCGTGAGTGTTCTCGTGACCGTGTCAGGCGACAACCCCGCGGACCTGATTCGCGACCTGTATTCCTGGCTTTCGGAGGAACCGGAATTGCGAGGGCGCACCAGAATTCACGCGGACGCTGTCCCTGAAGGGGCACTTGGCTCACCCGCGGACGTGTTACAGCTGATTCTGGGCGCCGGGGGCGGCGCGGCCACCGCGGCCAGCGTGGTGATCGCCTGGCTGAACACGCGGTCGGGCGAAGTCACGGTGAAGCTGAGCCGGGGTGGGGACGACGGCGAGACCCTGGAGGTCACCGCCAAGGGAGTCAGGGGTCTCGACCCTGTCGGGGTCCGCGAGTTGGCCACGCAGATCGCCCACCTGCTCGACACCGCCCACCAGGACCGATGATCTCCGGAGAGAGCCCGCGCCTGCTGCTCTCCTCACCGGGCACCCGGGTGTTGCTGGTCGGTTCCGGCGCCTACGCCACAGGCTCGCTTCTCCCCGCGGTCGGCTCGGTGCCCGACTCCGTCGCCGATCTGGGGCGATGCCTGGTGGAGCGGGCGGGGCTCGACCCGGGCGCCCTGACCACCGTGCTCGACCCCGCCGGCCCTGTGGAGTTCGGCAACGCCCTGGTCGAGGCGGCCGCACAGGCCACCAGCACCCTGATGGTCTACTACCTGGGCCACGGCCTGCTCGACGCGGACAACGAGCTTCACCTGGCCACGTACGCGACCGTGGACCTGACCAAGGGCATTGCGGAACACCAGGCGCTGCCGTACTCGACGCTCAGGAAAACCCTGGTGCGGTGCGCCGCTCCGGTGATCGTGGTCGTGATTGACTGCTGTTTCTCCGGGCGGGCCGCCACCCCGGCGACGGGGGACACCGGAAAGCGATTGCTCGATGCCACTCCGCAAGGCACGTTTCTGCTGGCCGCCACCACTCGCGACGCGCTCGCCTGGGCCCCCACAGGGCAGCGTCACACCGCCTTCACCGGCGCGCTGATCGACCTGCTGACCGCGGGCGATCCCACCGCGCCGAGGGCGCTCACACTGGACGACGTCTACCGGTGCCTCGCGCGGACCCTGCACGAGCGCGGCTTCCCCGCCCCCCGCCGCCAGGCGACCGACCACGGCGACTGGCAGCCCATCGCACTCAACCCCGCCCACCCCGTACCCGCGACGACCGGTACGGCGGCCGGTACGGCGGACAGCGAGGCGGCGGCAGAACGGCAGGGCGAGTTCAGCCCCTACCGGGGACTGGCCGCCTACGGGCCGGAAGACGCGGAGTACTTCTTCGGCCGTACGGAGTTGACCGGTGTGCTGGTCGACCGGGTGGCGGCTCAGGTCACCGCCGGGGGCCCGCTGGTCGTGACCGGCCCGTCCGGCTCGGGCAAGTCCTCCGTGCTGCGTGCGGGCCTGATCCCGGCCCTGCGCCGCTCGTCTCGCACCGAGGTCGCCTTGATGACCCCCGGTGCGGACCCGGTGGGGACGCTGGTCGCACGGTTCGCCCACCTGACCGATGCGAATCCGGCAGACCTGCGCGAACGCGTGGAACGGGAACCGGCCGCCCTGGACGGCGTCGTCAGGGAGGCGCTGGGCGACCGCCAGGCGGTCATCCTGGTCGACCAGTTCGAGGAGGTGTTCACCGCCTGCCCGGACGAACGGCAGCAACGGATCTTCGTACGTGCTCTGCACGGGCTGTGCCGCGGGCCCGCCGATGCGGCGGACACCCTCGCGGAGGAACCGGCGGAGGAGGCGCCCGCCGCCGTGGTGGTCATCGGCGTACGGGCCGACTTCTTCGGGCACTGCACCGCCCATCCCGAGCTGGTGCCCGCGCTGGAACACGCGGTGGTCGTCGGCCCGATGACCCCGCCCCAGCTGAGCCAGGCGATCGAAGGCCCCGCGCGGCGGGCCGGGTTCGTCTTCGAACCCGGCCTGATCGAGCTCATCCTGGACGACATCGGTTCGTCCGAGCCGACCACGGCAGGCGCCGCCGTGTTGCCGTTGCTGTCCCACGCCCTGCTCGTCACCTGGCAGCATCGGGAAGGCCGGACGCTGACGATGGCCGGTTACCGTGCCAAGGGCGGCATCCATGGGGCCCTGGCCCGCACGGCCGACGATGCCCTCGAGCAGCTCGATCTGCCCGCACGCCAGGTCGCCCGCCGGATGCTCACCCGCCTGGTCCGGGTCGGTGAAGGCCAGGACGACACCCGCCGCACGCTGCCGTTGGCCGACCTGCTCCCCCCAGCACGTTCCCCGCGGTACGCCACCGCCCGCGAGATCCTGGACCACTTCGTCCGCGCCCGCCTGCTGACCGTGGACGTGGACGTCGTACAGATCGCTCATGAGGCCTTGATCCGCTCATGGCCGCAGCTGCGCCGGTGGATCGAGGCCGACCGGGCCACCCTGCTGATCCATCAGCAGCTCAGCGAGGACGCCGCCGAATGGCGGCGGCACGACCGGGACCCCGCATACCTCTACCAGAGCACCCGCCTGGCGGCCGCACGGCAGGCCTCCCAGGTCTGGCGGGCCGACCCCGGCCGCTACCCGCCCCTTCCCGACGTCGCGTGGCGCTTCCTGGAGGCGAGCCGCAGCGCGGAGGACCGCCGCACCCGCAGGGGACGCCGCACCATGGTTGCGTTGGCCGCGCTGCTGGCCCTGGCCCTCGTCGGCGCCGGAACCGCCGGCGTGCTGGCGGCCAGGGCCGCGAAGGAAAGCGCGGACTCCCTGTCGCGCCAGCTCGCCGCCCAGAGCGAGAGTGTCGGTGACAGCGACATTACCCTGTCGCGCCAGCTCAGCACCGCGGCCTGGCACATCTCGCACACCCAGGAAGCCCGGCTGAGCATGCTCAAGGCACTCCTCAGCCCGCAACGCGCGATGTTGACGGAGGACTACAGCAGCGTTGCCAACACAACCGTGGGTCGAGTGACGGCGATGCGGTTCCTTCCCGGAGGCTCCCGCCTGGTCACGCAGATGCACGAAAGGATCGAGGTGTGGGATGCGGTCACAGGCAGAGAGAACCGCCTACCGGGTGTCGATCGCGCCAGCGCCATCCTGTACGACTCCAAAGGGTTTCGCCTGGTTACCCAGGGTGAGGATCGCGCCATGCGGCTGTTGGATGGAAAGACCGGCAAAACGATCTCCACATTGGACGGCCTCACCGCTCCGGACGCGGTCATGGTCAGCTCCGACAGTTCTCGCTTCGCCAGTAAGGAAGACAACACCATCCGGGTGTGGGACGGAAAGACCGGCGAGGCACTCGCGACAGTGAAAAGTAAGTCACTGCGTGAGTTCGGATTAAATCCCGATGGCAGCCGTGTGGCCACCAGCGACGGGGAGAGCGCCTCAAGGCTGTGGGACGCCGCCAGCGGTAAGGAGATCGCCACCTTGGGGCGCTTCGAGGACACATTCATTTTCAGTCCTGACGGCTCCCGCCTGGCCACCGTCGGTGTCCGTGGTGTCGCACTCTTGCGGGATGGCAGGACGGGCAAGCTGGTGGCCACGCTCGGCAGCTCCGGTGGCCGTGAAACTCCAATCGGTTTCACTTTTGACAGCTCTCGCCTCATCACCGCGGGCAGTGACAACAGCATCCGGTTGTGGGACGGGAAGACCGGTAAGGGGGTCGCCGTCCTCAACGGTCACAAGGGTCCGGTGAACTGGATCACTTCCAGCCCCGACAGCTCTCGTCTGGCCACAGCCGGCAGTGACAACAGCATCCGGTTGTGGGACGGGAAGACCGGTAAGGGGGTCGCCGTCCTCAACGGTCACAAGGGTCCCGTGAACGCGGTCGCCTTCACCTCGGACGGCTCCCGCCTGGCCAGTGGGAGCAGCGACAACACCGTCAGAGTGTGGGATGTGGGGACCGCAAGCGCGATCGCGGTGCTCAGGGGACATATAGGGCCGGTCACGGAGGTCGCGTTCAGCCCTGACGGCTCCCTTCTGGCCACCTCCGGTGCCGACGGGACGGGCAGGTTGTGGAATGTGGCCGTCGGCGAAGCGGCCACCCTTGCACAGAGAGCCTCGGTCACCGCGGTCGCCTTCACTTCTGACGGCTCTCGCCTGGCCGCTCTTAGCGACAGGACCTGGATGTGGGACCTGGCGCGGGGCAGCGTAATCGGCAGTGTGGGCGACATCGAGGCCAATGCGATCGCGTTCAATCAGACCAGCTCCCGCCTCGTCAGCGTCGGCCGTCAGGGGGAGGCGCGGCTCTGGGATGTGAACGCGCGCAGGGTGAACGGCACCCTGGACCTCGGCCAGAGCGTGAGCAAGATAGCGATCAACAGTGGCTCGCGCCTGGCTTTCGTTCCCGGCGCGGGTGACCCCGCTGTGCGCCTTTGGGATGTCGCCGGAAGTCGGGAGATCGCGGCTCTGGGCCACGAATACGAAGAGACGCTTGCGCTTGCCTTCAGTTCTGACGGGTCTCGTCTGGCCACCGCCGGCACTTACGGCATCCGGCTTTGGGATGGGAACACAGGCAAGTCGATCGCCTCGTTCGACGGGGACGACGCCTCCGGTGTCAATGCGGTCGTTTTCAGCCCTGACGGCACGCTCCTGGCCACCGTGGCTAAGTACACCACCGTCCGGGTGTGGGATGTGGCGACGGGCGAGGTGGTCGCCGTTCTTAACGGTCACACCGGTCATGTCAATGCGGTCGCCTTCAGCCCTGACGGGGCTCGCCTGGCCACCGCGGGTGATGACACCACCGTCCGGGTGTGGGATGTGGCGACGGGCGAGGTGGTCGCCGTTTTCACCGGTCACACCGGTCCGGTGAAGGCGGTCGCCTTCAGTCCTGACGGGGCTCGTCTGGCCACCGCCGGTGAGGACACCACGATCCGGGTATGGAATATGGACCTTCCGTCCGATCCGTTCTCCGCCGTCTGTGCCCTGACAGACACCCCTATGAGTGAGGCGGACTGGGCGCGTTACCTGGGTGACACGCCGTACCGGAAGGTGTGCCCGTGATCACCCGCACGTCCGGCCTCCAGCGCTCCTGTCGCTCCGTCGGCCGTCGCGGCGGAAACGGTCGGCCGGACCTGGTACCAATGGGCGGGTGACCGAAGAAGAGGAGACGCTGCGGGAAGAGGCCGAGGCCCGGCTGCGGGCGCTCGCCGGCGATCACGCGCGGCTGCGCGACGACCAGTGGGCCGCCATCAAGGCCTTGGTCATGGACCGCAGGCGCGCGCTGGTCGTGCAGCGCACCGGCTGGGGAAAGTCGGCCGTCTACTTCATCGCGACCGCGCTGCTGCGCGAGCTCGGCGAGGGGCCGACGGTCATCGTCTCCCCGCTCCTGGCGCTGATGCGCAACCAGATCGCCGCGGCCGAGCGGGCCGGCATCCACGCCGAGACGATCAACTCCGCCAACCCCGAGGAGTGGGAGAAGGTCTACGGCCAGGTCGCCGAGGGCGTGGTCGACGTGCTGCTGGTCAGTCCCGAGCGGCTGAACAACCCCGACTTCCGCGACAACGTGCTGCCCGAGCTGGCCGGCAGCGCGGGACTCCTGGTGATCGACGAGGCCCACTGCATCTCCGACTGGGGCCACGACTTCCGGCCCGACTACCGCAGGCTCCGCACGCTGCTGGCCGAGCTGCCGCCGGGCATCCCCGTGCTGGCCACGACGGCCACGGCGAACGCCCGGGTCACCCGCGACGTCGCCGAGCAGCTCGCCGTCACCCAGGAGTGGGACGAGCTGCCCGGCGGCGAGGTGTTCGTCCTGCGCGGCCCGCTGGAGCGCGAGAGCCTCCACCTGAGCGTCGTACGGCTGGGCGGCGCGGACCAGCGGCTCGCCTGGCTGGCCAGGACGCTGCACGAGCTGCCGGGCTCCGGCATCGTCTACACGCTGACCGTCGCCGCGGCCCAGGAGATCGCCGCGTACCTGCGCGAGCAGGGCCACACCGTCGCCGCGTACACCGGGCAGACCGAGCCGGCCGACCGGCTGGCCGCCGAGGAGGACCTGCTCGCCAACCGGGTCAAGGCACTGGTGGCGACCTCGGCGCTGGGGATGGGCTTCGACAAGCCCGACCTGGGCTTCGTCATCCACGTGGGCGCGCCCGCCTCGCCGGTCGCGTACTACCAGCAGGTGGGCCGGGCCGGCCGCGGCGTCGAGCGGGCCGAGGTCATCCTGCTGCCCGGTCCCGAGGACCGGGAGATCTGGGCCTACTTCGCCTCGCTCGCCTTCCCGCCGGAGGGCGTGGTCAGGGCGACGCTGGAGGCGTTGTCCGAGGGGGGCGTGCTGTCCACCGCCGCACTGGAGACGAGGGTCGACCTCAGCCGGAGCCGGCTGGAGATGATGCTCAAGGTGCTCGACGTGGACGGCGCCGTACGCCGGGTCAAGGGCGGCTGGGAGGCCACCGGCGAGCCGTGGAGCTACGACGCCGACCGCTACGCGCGGGTGGCCGCCGAGCGCCGGGCGGAGCAGGAGGCCATGCTCGGCTACATCGCGACGAGCGAGTGCCGGGAGCAGTACCTGCGCCGCCACCTGGACGACGAGACCGCGACACCCTGCGGCAGGTGTGACAACTGCACCGGCGTCCACCGCTCCGCCGAGGTGCCGGACGAGGCCGTCCGGGCCGCGCACGAACGGCTCGCGCGTCCCGGCGTCGAGATCGAGCCGCGCCGCCAGTGGCCCACGGGCCTGCCTGACCTGAAGGGGCGGATCAAGCCCGAGCTGTGTGCCGAGCCGGGCCGCGCGCTCGGCCGCCTGACCGACATCGGGTGGGGCACCCGGCTGCGCGAGCTGTTCGCGGCGGGGGACGGGCCGGTTCCCGACGACGTGTTCGCGGCCGTGATCGAGGTGCTGAAGTCGTGGGAGTGGGAGCGGCGCCCGGTCGCGGTGGTCGCGGTGCCGTCGGGCACGCGGCCGGCGCTGGTCGGGTCGCTCGCCGAGCGGCTCGCCCAGGTCGGCCGGCTGGAGTATCTCGGGATGCTCGGTTACCGCAGCGGGTCGCCCGCAGCCAGGCACAACAGCGCCCAGCGGGTGACGGCCATCCGGGGGACGCTCGCGATGCCGCGTGACGTGGCCGCGAGGATCGCGGCGGCGGGCGGGCCGGTGCTGCTGGTGGACGACCGCGTGGACAGCGGATGGACGATGGCGCTGGCCGCCGCCCAGGTCCGTCACGCCGGGGCGCCCGCAGTGCTGCCCTTGGCCCTGGCCGTCACCAGCTGACCACCTCCCGCTCCCCGGATGGGCCCGGCAACGACCGGGACGTCCCTGACACGAGGGGGCGGTGAGCCGAGGCCGGGCTCGGGGACGGGTCAGGGGTGAATCAGGGGCGTCACCCCATCCCGGCGGCGCGCCGCGGCCTGCACACTCGTCGCCATGAGATCACTTGTCGCGGCTCCGCTCCTGGTCGGCGCGTACGGGGTCGCCCGCATGGCCGACGGTCTGGACGGCAGCCGGGGGCCCGGCCTGGCCTGGACCGTGGGGCACCTGTTCTTCCTGGCCGCGTTGGTCCTCTTCGTGCGGATCTTCGGGCGGCTCCGCACGATGGCCGGCGGCGGCGTGACGGCCACGGCGGGCTACGCCGCCGGCCTCGCCGGGGCGATGGCGCTGGCCGCGCAGTTCACGATCGACATCGTGGTCGGCTTCCTGTCCGCCGACCACGACGCGATGGGGCCGCGCTTCGACGCTGTCAAGGCGATCCCGGGTGTCGAGCCGGTCGTCTACACCGTCGTGCCGTTGCTGTTCTACGCCGGCATGGTCACGCTGGTTGCCCGGCTCGCCGCAGGGCGCCGGGTGACGTGGTGGAGTCCCGCGCTGGTGCTCGTGCAGGCCGTGCTCCCGCTGGTGAGCAAGGACCTGATCCCGCTGGGAGCCTCGCTGCTCCTGCTGGCCTTCGTGCCGCTGCTCCGCCTTCGGCCCGCGCAGCCGGTCGCGCTCGCGCGAAGCCCGTTCTGAACCGGGCTCCTCTGAGCTGGGCCGTTCTGAGCTGGGCCGTTCCGAACCGCGGGGTCAGAGACGGGGGCGGGCGCCGAGGTTGGAGATGCACTTGGCGGCGAGGGCGTTGCCCGCCGCCAGCGCCTCGGCGGCCGGCTTGCCGTCCAGCCAGACGGGCAGGAACCCGGCGGTGAAGGCGTCACCGGCGCCGGTGCCGTCCACCACCCGGTCGACGACCTCGGCGGGCGCCCGGACCGGTTCGGGACGGTTGTTGGAGTACCAGAGCGAGCCCTCGGCGTTCAGCTTGATCACGACCTGCGGGAACCAGGCGGTCAGCACCTTGGCCGCCGAGGCGGCGTCGTCCCTGCCGGTGAGCACCTTGGCCTGGTCGGCGTTGGCGAACAGCAGCTTCGCGCCGTCCGTCCACTCCAGGAACGGCTCGGCGCCGGTCCGCTCCAGCGGGGCGGAGGAGGCGCAGTCCACGGAGATCGACATGCCGGCGCGCCTGGCCATGTCGAGCGCGGCGAGGCCGGCGTCGCGCGACCCCTCGTTGATCAGCGTGTAGCCCGACATGTGCAGGTGGCCGCCGGCGCCGAACAGGTCGCGCGGCAGGTCCTCGGGCGACAGCGCGGCGTTGGCGCCGGGGTCGGACAGCATGGTCCGCTCGCCCTTGTGGGTGACGAGCACGACGCAGGTGCCGGTCGGACGCTCGGGATCCATGACGAGCCGGGCGTCCACGCCGTAGCCCATGAGTTCCATGTCGCGGTTGCGGCCGGTGATGTCGGCGCCGCGGCGGCCGATGAAGGCGACCTCCGAGCCCTCCACGGCGAGCCAGGAGGCGATGTTGGCGCCGGAGCCGCCACCGTGCATGGTCACGACGGCCGGGGTGTCGCTCGCCCTAGCAAGAGGGAACTTCGCGCGGGCGACCGCGTCCGTCATGAGATCGCCCACCACGACGACCCGCGTCATGATGTCACCACCTTGCCAACTGCTTGTGGAGGTGAGCCATGCCCTAGGAGGGGCGGCGTCCTCTCCGTGCTGTGAGGCTGACGTCCAGAAACCTAACAGCTTCCAGGGGCGTCGTGGGGTGGAGAGCGGACAGACGGGCACAGTCGATGCACAAGCGTTGCCCAACTTGCCCCGTCAGGGCTGGTAGATCCCCTATAAGCGCACTCGAAAAGCGGATCCGCCACTCGTAAGAAATCTCTCAATACGGGCCAAGCCGGGCAACGCTAGCCTCGATTGCGTGCACCCTCAGTACCCCGCCCACTGGGAGGCGGACGTCGTGCTGTCCGACGGCGGCACCGCCCACGTCCGCCCGATCAGGCCGGACGACGCCGACATGCTGCGCTCGTTCTACTCGCGCCTGTCCGCGGAGTCCATCTACTTCCGGTACTTCGGGCCGCGGCCTCGGCTGACCGACAAGGACGTGGTCTGGTTCACCAACGTCGATTACGACAACCGGGTCGCCCTGATCGCCACGATCGGCACCGAGATGGTCGCGGTCGTACGGTATGACCGGGTGCGGCCGCACGACCATGCCGAGGTGGCCTTCCTGGTCGAGGACGCCCACCAGGGCAGGGGCGTGGCCTCGGTGCTGATGGAGCACCTGCGGGCCGCCGCGCGCGAGCGCGGGATCAAGACGTTCATCGCGGACGTGCTGCCGGGCAACCACCGGATGATGGGCCTGTTCCGCCAGGCCGGCTACACGGCGCAGAGCCAGTTCGAGGACGGCGTCGTGCGCATGACGCTCGACCTGTCCAGCACCGAGACCGCGCTGGAGGTCCGGCTCGCCCGCGAGCACCGCGCCGAGGCGCGCTCGATCGCCCGCCTGCTGACGCCGGAGTCGGTCGCCGTCATCGGCGCGAGCCGCGAACCGGGCGGGATCGGCCAGACGGTCCTGCGCAACCTGCTCGCCGCCGACTTCACCGGCCCCGTCTACCCCGTCCACCGGCATGTACGGGCCGTGGCCGGCGTGCGGGCCTACCGCAGCGTGTCGGCCATCGACGGCGAGGTGGACCTCGCCGTGCTGGCGGTCCCCGCGGAGGGCGTGCTCGAACTGGTCGAGGAGTGCGCGGAGAAGGGCGTGAAGGGCCTGGTGGTGGTCTCCTCCGGGTTCGGCGAGACCGGGCCCGAGGGCCGGGCCCGGCAGGAGGAACTGGTCCGCATCGCGCGGGCGTACGGCATGCGGGTGGTGGGGCCCAACTGTCTGGGCATCGCCAACACCGACCCCGCCGTACGGCTCAACGCGACGCTGGCGGCGACCCTGCCGGGGCGGGGGAGGGTCGGGTTCTTCAGCCAGTCGGGCGCGCTGGGCACCGCCCTGCTGCAGCGGGTGGCGCAGCGCGGCATGGGCATCTCGACGTTCGTCTCGGCCGGCAACCGGGCCGACGTGTCCGGCAACGACCTCCTCCAGTACTGGGAGGAGGACCCGGCGACCGACGTGATCCTGCTCTACCTGGAGTCCATCGGGAACCCGCGCAAGTTCACCCGGCTGGCCCGGCGGATCTCCCGGTCCAAGCCGATCGTGGTGGTCAAGTCGCGCGGCGTCCCCGGCGGGCACCGCGCGCCCGTGCTCGCGCTGCCCGACACCGCGCTGAGCTCGCTGTTCGCGCAGGCCGGGGTCATCCGGGTGGACGACCTGGTCCAGCTCTTCGACGTCGCCCAGCTCCTGGCACACCAGCCGCTGCCGGCCGGGCCGCGGGTGGGCGTGGTCGGCAACTCCGACGCGCTCACGCTGCTCGCGGAGGAGGCGTGCGCCGGCGCCGGCCTGCAGCCGAGCCCGCCGGTGAACCTCGGCGCCCGCGCCGGCGCGGCCGAGTTCGCCGAGGCCCTGCGGAGCGTCCTGCCCGAGGTGGACGCCGCCGTCGCGATCTACATGCCGCCGATCCCCGGCGACTGCCGCGAGGTGGCCGAGGCGCTGCTGGAGGCCGCGCGGGAGTCGGGCAAGCCGGTGCTGGCGACCTTCCAGGGCGAGCTGGGCATGCCGGCCGAGCTGCGCGTGGCGGGCGGCTCCGGCGACGACTCCCCCCAGCGCGGGTCGATCCCGTCGTACCCCGCTCCCGAGGAGGCGGTCCGCGCGCTGGCCCACGTCGTGAGGTACGCCCAGTGGCGCAGGCAGCCGCCGGGCACGGTCCCGTCCGTCGAGGGGATCGACACCGCCGCGGCGCGGGAGATCGTCGCCGCCGCGCTGTCGGACGGCGAGGAGCGGTCGGACGGCGAGGAGCGGGAGATCGACGCGACCGCGCTGCTGGCCTGCTACGGCATCGAGGTGTGGCCGGCGCACGTCGCCGCCGACGCCGAGGAGGCCGTCGCCGCGGCCGAGCGGGTCGGCTGGCCCGTGGTGGTCAAGTCGGCCGACCCGGAGGACGCCCGCCGCGCCGGCACCGCGCGCATCGGCCTCACCGAGCCCGCCGGGGTCCGGCAGGCGTACGCGGACCTCGCCGCGCTCCTCGGGCCCGGCACGCCGCTCGCGGTGCAGCGCATGGCGCCGCAGCCCTCGGTGCCGACCGTCGTCGGCGTGACCCAGGACCGCTACTTCGGCGGGGTCGTCACGTTCGGCCTCGGCGAGGTCACCGCCCGGCTGCTCGGCGACCAGGCCTACCGCCTCGCGCCGCTCACCGCCGAGGACGCGGCAGGGCTGGTGCGGACGGTCCGCGCCGCGCCGCTGCTGTTCGGCGAGTACGGCTACCAGGCGGTGGCCGTGGAGGCGCTGGAGGAGCTGCTGGTGCGGGTGGGGCTGCTGGCCGACGCCCTGCCCGAGGTCGCCAGGATGGACCTCGACCAGGTCCTCGTGGGCGCGTCGGGAGTGGCGGTGCTGGGCGCGCGGGCCGTCCTGCGGCCCGTCACCGCGCTGCGTCCCGACGTCGGGCCGCGCCGTCTGAGCTGATCGGTGCCGTCTGAGCTGATCGGCCGGCGTCACGCCGTGGGCGGAAAACCCGTCCCGTCGGGGTGTGAAACCGGTGTCCCTTACAGGGCAGGATGGACCCATGAGGGAAACCCGAGTCTCCGCCGCGGGCTTGCGCGAGGCCATAGATCGCAGCGGCTACTACCCGGATCTGGTGGCCGACGCCGTCGACTCCGCGCTCGGCAACGAGCCGGTCACGGCGTACGTCGTGCATCACGAGGCCACGTTCGACCCGGCGATGGAGGTGCGCAGGCACGTCACGGTCCTGGTCCTTTCACCCACCCGGCTGCTGGTCTGCCACACCGACGAGCACCCGCCCGCCGAGGGCATGCCCGCCTCGCACGCCTCCACCACCACCGAGGCGGTGCGGCTCAGCCGCATCCAGTCGGTCGCCGTGACCAGGGTCGTGCCCGACCCCGCGTCGTACGTGCCGGGAGTCCCCCCGACGGAGGTCACGCTGACGATCGGGTGGGGTGCGATCTCCCACGTCGATCTCGAACCGGCGACCTGCGGCGACGAGAACTGCGAGGCCGACCACGGCTACACCGGCGCGATCACGGCCGACGACCTGTCCCTGCGGGTCAGCGAGGCGGCCGACGGTCCCGAGGCCGTCACCCACGTGCTGGCGTTCGCGAAGGCGCTGTCGGAGGCCACCGCCAAGGCCGCGACGGCCTGACCGTTCCCCCTCCAGCCGCCGGGAGGTGACGTGATCGACCCCCAGCCCTCGGGGGCTCTACCCGGGGAGCCGTCCATGGCGTCGCCGGCCGCGCCCGTGCCGTACGTGCCCGCGTACGGCACGGCATCGCTGGCCGATCTGCCGGGCTCGCTGCTCGCCTCCCTCGGGCTGCCGGTTGACAACGCGCTGGCGCTGGAGCCGGCCCCGCGGGTGTGCCTGTTCCTCGTGGACGGCCTCGGGGCCGAGCTCCTGGCCGCCCACCCCGGCGCCGCACCGTTCCTGTCGGCCCACCTGCGGGGGACGCTCACGGCCGGCTTCCCCTCCTCGACCCCGACCAGCCTGGCCACCCTGGGCACCGGCGCCCCTCCCGGGGAGCACGGCATGGTCGGCATCCAGATGGCCGTTCCGGGGGAGGGGCGGCTGTTCAACTGCCTGCGCTGGACGGCCCCCGGCCTGTCGATCGACCCGGACGTGTGGCAGCCCGCGCCGACCGTCTACGAACGCATGGCGGCGGCGGGGATCGAGCCCGCCTACGTGGCGCCCGCCTCGTTCGACGGCACAGGACTGACCCGCGCCGTCTACCGGGGCATGCGCTACCTGGCGGCCGAGAGCCCGGGCGAGCGCGTCGAGGCCGTGCGGCAGGCGCTGCGCGAGACCACGTTCGTCACCGTCTACTACGGCGAGGTCGACCGCGTGGGGCACTTCAGCGGGTGGGGCGGCGGCGAGTGGCTCGAACAGCTCGCCGTCGTGGACCGCATGGCCGAGCGCATCGCCGGGACGCTGCCGCCGGGTGCGGTCCTGTACGTCACGGCCGACCACGGAATGATCAACGCCGCCGACAAGGTGGATGTGGACCACCGCTCCGACCTGCGGGAGGGCGTGCTCATGCTGGGCGGCGAGGCCCGCGCCCGCCACGTCTACACCTCCCCAGGAGCGGCCCCCGCGGTGCTGGAGACCTGGCGGGAGGTCCTGCGCGGGCGGGCCTGGGTGGTCACCCGCGAGGAGGCCGTCTCCGCGGGCTGGTTCGGCCCCCGCGTCCGCCGCGAGTGGCTCGGCCGCGTCGGCGACGTGGTGGCCGTGCCGTACGGCGAGTGCGTGATCGTGACCTCGGCCGGGGAGCCGGTGGAGTCGTCCATGATCGGCTACCACGGCTCGCTGACCCCCGCCGAGCAGAACGTCCCGCTCGTGGAGATTCGTCGCTGACGCTCGTGCGGTTTTGCCGCTGACGCTGATGCCGATTTGTCGCTGAGGCTCGTGCAGATTCTGTCGCTGACGCGACTGCGAGATCCGCCGCTGATCTGCTTGCCCTCCGATCGACAGTTTGGACTGCACAGTTTCAGGTGTACAGTTTGGACTGTCTTTTTGGGAGGTGTGCCATGAGCGATGCCGTCTCGGAGGCGGCGGCGCAGGCTGCCGGCGATGCCTGGGTGGCGGTCAGCCGGCTCGTCCGCAGGCTGAGGGAGCTGGACGCGGAGGGAGACCTCAGCTCCGGCCAGGTCTCCGTGCTGGTGCGGCTGGCCAAGCACGGCCCGGCCTCGGCCAGCGAGCTGGCCGCGGCCGAGCGGGTCAGGCCGCAGTCGATGGCGGCGATCGTCCAGGCACTCGAACGGGCCGGGCTGGTCGAACGTCACCGCGATCCCGAGGACGGCCGGCGTCAGCTCGTCACGCTGACCGAACTGGGGCGCGAGCGCCGCCTGGACGACCGCAGGGCGCGCGAGGCGTGGCTCGCACGGGCGCTGCAGGAACACTGCACAGAAGCGCAGCTGCGCACGATCACCGAGGCGATGGCGCTGCTGGACGCCGTGGCCCAATCATGATCGGGCTCCAGTCATGACGCGGCTTCCGGCCGCCTCCCGGGCCTGGCGCCGGTCGGACGCCGGTGGCTTCGACCGCAAGCTGATCGCCCCGATGATCCTGGGCTCGGTCCTGAACCCGATCAACTCCTCGATGCTGGCCGTGGCGCTCGTGCCGATCGGCCGCTGGTTCCACGCCTCGCCCGCGCACACCGCGTGGCTGGTGACGGGGCTCTACCTCGCCACCGCGGTCGGTCAGCCGGTCATCGGGCGGCTGGTGGACATGTTCGGCCCGCGGCCGCTGTACCTGACCGGCACGGCGCTGGTCGGCGTCGCCGGGCTGCTGGGCGTGCTGGCCCCCAGCCTGGACGTCCTGATCGTGTCCCGGGTCCTGCTCGGGATCGGCACCTCCGCCGCCTACCCCGCCTCGATGTTCCTGCTGCGGGCCGAGGCCGACCGCACCGGCATGCGAAGTCCCAGCGGAATCCTGGCGGCGCTGTCGATCTCCAACCAGGTCATCGCGGTCATCGGGCCGACCCTGGGCGGTCTGCTCATCGGAGCGGGCGGCTGGCATCTGATCTTCGCCGTCAACGTGCCGCTCTCGGCCGCCTGCCTCGTGCTCGGCGCGCGGCGATTGTCCCGCCACGCCACTACCTTCTCCAGGGCCGCCCGGCCTGGCGGGGGACTGGACGTGATCGGCATGGCGTTGTTCGCCGGCATGCTCACGGCGTTCATGACGTTCCTGATGAACCCGGCGTGGGGGCACTGGTGGCTGCTGGTGATCGTCGCGATCGCCGGAGCCTGTTTCGCCGTACGGGAACTGCGGGTGGCGCAGCCGTTCCTCGACCCGCGGGTGCTGGGCGGCAACCTGCCGTTGCTGGCCACGTACGGCAGGCAGTGGCTGGCCTACACGACCTCCTACGCCTTCATGTATGGGTTCCCCCAGTGGCTGCAGGACGGCCGGTCGCTCGCCCCCTCGGCCGCCGGGCTGCTGCTCCTGCCCATGTCGGTGATGGCCATCGCCGTGACCGCCCTCACCGGCCGCCGCGCCGAAGTGCGCGGCAAGCTCGCCGTGGGTGCCGCGGCGCAGATCGCCGGCTGCGCCGCGCTGCTGACGGCCGGCTCCGAAAGCCCGATGTGGCTGCTGGCGCTGATCGGCGCGCTCGTCGGCGTCGCGCAGGGTCTCAGCGGGCTGGCCAACCAGAACGCGCTGTACGCGCAGGCCGACCCGGCCCGCATGGGCTCCTCCGCCGGGCTGCTGCGCACGTTCGGATATCTCGGCGCGCTGAGCGCCTCGGCCGCCAACGCGACGTTCTACCGGCACGGCGCCACCACGCCTGGGCTGCACCACCTGAGCCTGCTCCTGCTGGGCGTCTCGGTGCTGCTGCTGGCCGGCACCCTCGCCGACCGGTCGCTGAGCCGCGTCGGCCGCACCTGACCACCCCCTGTCCGCACATCAGAGAGGGAGATTTCCATGCCCGTGACCACGCTCGATCCCAAAACCGCGCTCGTCGTCATCGACCTGCAGAAGGGCGTGCTGGCCGCCCCCGGCAGCCCGTACCCCGCCGCGGACGTGCTCGCCCGGACGGTCCGGCTGGCCGAGGCCTTCCGCGCGCGCGACCTGCCGGTCGTCCTCGTCCGCGTCACCGTCGCGGCCGACGGCTCGGACGCCGTCCCCGGACGCACCGAGCTGTCGCGCCCCGGGCGCGCCTGGCCCGACGGATGGGACGAGATCGCCGACGACCTGGCCGGACATCCGGGGGACATCGTCGTCACCAAGCGCAACTGGTCGGCCTTCTACGGCACCGACCTGGACCTGCACCTGCGCCGCCGCGGCGTCACCCAGATCGTGCTGACCGGGGTGGCCACCAGCATCGGCGTCGAGTCCACCGCCCGCGCCGCCCACGAGCACGGCTATCACGTCACTCTGGCCACCGACGCCATGACCGACCTCGACCCCGACGCCCACCGGCACAGCGTCGAGAAGATCTTCCCGCGTCTCGGCGAGACCGGCGCCACCGCCGACATCCTCGCGCTGCTCACCGCGACCGCGTCCTGAGGCGCGACGGCTTGGCACAATGGCTTGCGGCACCGTACGGCACCGAGCCGAAGGCGAGGGGATGGCATGAGCCCGCTGATCACTCCTGAGGAGCTCGCCGCGATCGGCGACGCCGCGATCCTCGACGTCCGGTGGCGGCTGGGCGGACCGCCCGGCGTCGAGGCGTACCACGAGGGTCACATCCCCGGGGCGGTCTTCTGCGACCTCAACGCCGACCTCGCCGCCCCGGCCGGGCCCGCCGGACGGCATCCGCTGCCCGAGCCTGAGGCGTTCCAGGAGGCGATGCGCCGCCTGGGAGTGTCCGAGGGCCGGCCGGTGGTCGTCTACGACGAGGCCGACTCGACGGCGGCGGCCAGGGCCTGGTGGACGCTGCGCTACTTCGGCCACGGCGACGTGCGCGTGCTCGACGGCGGACTGCGGGCCTGGACCCGGGCCGGGTTTCCGGTGACCAAGGAGGAGACCCCCGTGTCTCCCGGCGACTTCACCGCCCGGCCGGGCGGGATGCCGGTGCTCGACGCCGACCGGGCCGCCGCGCTGGCGGCCGACGGCGTGCTGCTCGACGCCAGGGCGGCCGAGCGTTACCGGGGCGAGGTGGAGCCGATCGACCCGGTGGCGGGGCACATCCCGGGCGCGGTCAGCGCCCCGACCACCGGGAACGTCGAGCCCGGCGGGCGGTTCCACAACAGGGAGTTCCTCCGCGAGCGCTTCAACAGCCTCGGGGCGGTCGAGGGCGTGCCCGTCGGCGCGTACTGCGGGTCGGGGGTCACGGCCGCCCACGAGGTGCTCGCCCTGGAGATCGCCGGGCTGCCGGCCGCCCTGTACGTCGGCTCGTGGTCCAACTGGGTCGCCCACCCCGGCAGGCCGGTCGCGACCGGCTGACCCCGCCGCTCTGTTCGGGGAGCGGGCCGTCAGCCCGTGCCGAGAGGCACGTCGCCGGCGCCGAAGCACACGAATCCCGGCACGGCCGTCTTCTCGGAGGCCTGGGCCAGCGCCTCGGCGGGGGAGCGGCCCTCGGCCAGCAGCGTGTGGAAGAGCGTCATGATTGCCAGTGCCTCGTCGTCACGCACCGGCACCACACCGGCCACCACGCACGCGGCGTCCCCGTTGCGCGCGGCGCCGTCGAGGAAGGCTCCGGCGAGGCCCAGCGCCGCGCCGTCCACCGGGGCGTGGGCCATCCCGGCGTCGCAGGCCGACAGCACGACGAGGCGGGGGATCCGCCGCGCGGCCAGCAGGTCGTAGGCCATGAGCGGCCCGTCGTCGAGCGTGATCTGCGACAGCATGGGCCCGCGCGGGCTGAACATCCCGTGGGCGGCGACGTGGAGCACGTCGGCCCGCTCCAGCGCGCGGAGCACCTCCGCCCTGGTGGCGCCGACGCGCCGCGCCCGCCCGTGCGCGGCGGCGACCATGTCGGCCTCGGCCGCGGCGTGGTCGAGCCCCGGCCCCGCGAGCGACAGCACCAAAGGGGCGCCGGCCGGGCCCGGGCGCGGGGCGAGCCACGCGGCTGCGTCGGCCGCCACCGACACCGGCCGGCCGCGCAGCGAGGGAAGCAGCGGCCAGGGCAGCGTGCACAACGCTCCGGTGGGCACGACCGTCACCGGCCCGCCGGGCGGGCTCCCCACTGACGTGAGGGTGCCGGGGCCGGACAGCAGAACGCGATCGAGAGCGGACAGCTCGTGGGTGACCGCCTCGTCCGCCGCGCCGGGAAGGCCGTCCGCGTCGCATGGGGTGTCGCGCAGAGTGTCGAGCAGAGCGCGGCGGCGCAGGCCGTACCTGATCCGTACGGTCGCCTCCACCGCCGCCTGGTACGAGCCGAGCGCCCGCAGCACGCATCCCCCGGGGCCGGCCGTGACGGCGAACAGGTCGTCGCCGCGCCGCACCAGCTCCACGAGGAGCCCGAAGCCGGCGGGCACGGCTTCAGGCACGCTGTCGGGCACGCCGTCGGGCAGGGCACCGGTCAGGGGGCCGGGCGGCCGGAACGCGGGAGCCGCCGCGCCGCGCACGACCGCCCGCCACCGCTCGGCCCATTCGAGCACCGTCAGTGCGTCTCCGGCCCGCAGCGCCCGGTCGAGGGCGATCTCCAGGCCGAACGCGGCGAGATCCTCGGCTGGCCGCGCCGCGTGCACCCGCAGTTCCGCGTCCCGCTCCACGTCGCGGTCGCGGCACCCGGCGTCGTCGCCCGGGGTGTGCACGGCCTCGATGCCCCGTGCCGCGGCCGCCAGGGCCAGGTCGAGGTCCCCGTCCAGGCGGTGCCGCATCGCCACCGCGTGCCAGCGTACGAGCGGGCGGGTGGCGGTGGCGGCGACGCGGTCGAGCTGCGGGCGGGCGCGCGTGATCACGCCCAGCCGTACGGCCGCCGCCGCGGCGGTGAGCCGCAGCGCCGCCGACGCCCCGGGCCAGCCGCACGCCGCGAGGTCGTCGGCACAGGCGATCAAATCGGTGACCAGGCCGTCGTCCGCCGCGTCCTGCGCGCCGGTGACCAGGTCCCCGGCCGCCGCGTCGTGCGCGTGCGAGGCCGGCGCGGGCAGAGGCGCGGCGCGTGCGGCCGGCGGGGTGGGTGCCTCCGTGAGGCGGGCGCGCAGGACGACCTCCCTGGCCAGGGGCAGCCAGGTCGTCCTGCCCTGTGCGTCCAGCTCCGCGAGCGCCGTGCGCGCCGTCGTCTCGGCCAGCGGGGCGTCCCCGGCGAGGAGCGCGGCCTGGGCGAGCAGCAGCCGCGCGCCGGGGACCGCCGCCTGCGCCCCGGCCGCGACCAGTTCGGGGACGGCCTGTTCGAGCAGCGTGCGCGCCTCGCCGGGCAGCCGTGCGGCCACCAGCGCCTCGGCGAAGTCCGTGCGCATCGCGGCGAGCCGTTCCGGGTAGCCGAACAACGTGGTCTCGGCCGCGCGGTAGCGTGCGAAGGCCGCGGCGATGTCGCCGCGCCGGGCGGCCACGAACGGCAGGTTGCCCTCCGCCAGCATCGCGACGTGGTCGAGGCCGGCCGACCTCGCGACCCGGGCGCACTCGGCCAGGTCGGCCTCGGCTTCGCCGTACTCCTCAAGGTAGGCGCGGGCAAGGCCGCGGTTCAGCAGCCCGCCCGCCCGGAAGCGGGAATCGCCGTCCAGCAGGCCGATCGCCCTGTCGCAGTGCCGTACGGCCTCCTCGTGCCGCCCCAGCAGGATCAGGGCGACCGACCGCTGCACGCCGAGCCTCGCCAGGTCCGTTCCCGCCAGATCCCGCTCGGCGAGATCGGCGAGGCGCAGCCCGCCCTCCGGGTCGCCGAGCTGGGCCCGGACCGTGACGAGCGACATCCGGGCCTGCGCCACCCGGCGCGGGAACCCCCGCCCCGCCGCGATCGCCTCCTCCAGCCGCTCTGCGGCGAGTTCGAGGTCGCCCAGTTCGCGGGCCGCCAGCGCCGCCGCGCGCAGCGCCACCGACGCCGCCTCGCCGCACGCGCCGGCGGTCAGGTCCAGTACGGCTCTCGCCTCCGCCAGGGCCAGCCGAGGGTCGGTTCCGGAAAGCCGCACGGCGGCCTCGGCCCGGTGAAGCAGGCACACGCGCAAGAGGTCCATGCGAGAAGTCACGCGGGTACGTGGATCCAGCGGGTGAAGACGGGCGGGTGACCGGGCCGGTGGCAGACGACGCTGATCCAGCCGGGCGGCAGGCCGGCCACCGCGAAGTGGCCGCTGCCGGAGGGCACCCGGACCTTGCCGATGTGCGGGGTCCGCACCTCGATCCTGGCGTCCGGCCCGGGGGCGGGGGTCACCTGGCCGGCCACCTCCATGCGTCCGCCGGTGACGGCCGTCTCGATGTCGATGACCAGGCCGTCCGCGCTGAAGCGGCGGACCCCGGGCTGCGCCGTCCCGGCCTCGGCGGAGGAGCGGGACCCCGGCGGCACGGGAAGGTCGACCGGTCCTGCGGGCACGCCTCCGGGGACCCGCAGGCCGAAGACCGCCCGGGCGGCGGCCGACACGCCCTCGGGCACCGGATCGGCGCCCGCTCCCATGCGCAGGGCCGCCAGCAGGTATTCGTCCCTCACCGGGTCTCCTCCTCCACGAGGGTGCGCAGGCGGGCCATGCAGCGGGCCCGGGTGGGGCCGATGCTGCCGACCGGCAGGTCGAGGCGGACCGCTATCTGGGCGTACCGCGCCTCGGGGTGGAGCACGTAGAGGCGGATGAGCGACCGGCACGGCTCGCCGAGCAGGTCGAGCCTGCGCCACACCTGCCTGCCGAAGTCGGCGTCCACCACCGCGGCCGTCGGATCGGGCAGCGCCGTGTCCGGCACGTCCAAATCGGAGACCACCTCCCCGCGTGCCCTGCGGCTGAGCCGGGCGGCCTCGTGCCGCGTGGTGGTCACCAGCCACGCGCCGATCCGTTCCGGGTCGCGGATGGCGCCCGCGTTCTCCACGAGCCGGAGCCAGGCGCCCTGCACGGCGTCGGCCGCGTCGGCGGCGCTCAGCCCGAACGCCCGGGCGACCGCCCACATCCTGCCGTCGAATCGGGCGACCAGGTCCTCCCAGGCGGCCTGGTCGATGGTGGCGAATGAGTCGTCTGTCGGCATCTGTCACTCTGCGCGCTCGGGGAGAAGCGTATGGTGACAAGAACCTTACCGATCTCCGCTCGTCACGACCACCCCGAGATCCGCGACCCGCCGTCCGCTGCCGAGCAGGCGCCGTACGGCCTCGTCCGGTGGAACCTCCCAGCACAGGCGGGCGAGTGCGCCGGTGACCACGGCGGCGGCGAACGACGTGCCGCTCCAGGCGGCGTAGCCGTGGAAGTCGCCGTAATCGAGGAAGCTGCTCGTCAGGCCGACGCCCGGGGCCCAGGCGTCCACCCACGGGCCGTACGCGGAGAAACCGGCCCTGGCGTCCCCGTCGAGCGCGCCGACCGCGACGACGCCGGGCAGGGCCGCGGGCCAGAAGGGGCGCGGCGACGCGGTGTTGCCCGCGCACGCGACGACGGCGGGGAAGCCCGCGAGCGCCTCGGCCAGCCCGAGGGGCGGCGCGTCGTCGAAGGTGTGCCCGCCGAAGGAGAGGTTCACCACGTCGGCCCGCCCGCCGCGCAGCACGGCGAGCGCGCGCAGCAGCGCCGCCTCGTCGCTCACGCCGTCGCTGTCGAGAAGGCGCAGGGCACGCAGCCGGACGCCGGGCGCGTGCCGCAGGATCAGCCCGGCGACGAACGTGCCGTGCCCGGCCTGCCGGTCACGCACGCCGTCGCCGTCCGCGTCGGGCGTCTCGGCGACGTCGTCGCTGTACCACCGCGCCAGCCACGGGTGCGGCGCCAGGCCGGTGTCGAGGACCGCCACGGTGACCTCGCACGGCTCCCCCGGCTCGTACGGCGGCGCGGCCGCGGGCGCGGGCGGCCCGCCGGGCCCGCCGAAGAACAGCGGCTGCCCCGACAGGACGTGGTTGGGGGAGGCCGGGTGCCCGCGGTCGCGGAGCGTGGCCGTCAGGTCGATCACGTCGGTGCCCGGCGGCAGCCGTACGCGGTGGACGTGACCGGTGCCGGGAAGGGGCTCGGCGGCCAGGGCCCACCGGGCGACGGCGGCGGGGGAGGAGGTCAGGAGTTCGTCCGGCCGGATGAGAACGGGCCGTCCTGGGAGGGGTTCGACGAGCCGGCTGCGCATCGGGGAGCCTTTCCGTGATGGTTACGGAACGCGTCCTTCCCGATTCGGTTGGTCGCCAAGCACCAATCGGTATGACCCCCCTCTGGTGCCGGGCTGCGACGGACGGTAGTCTCTCCTACAGTCATCCAACCGTGATCATTCCAAGTATGAGGCCGTTGGGGAAGGCGCACCTCATGCGAATTGGGAGGTCCGGTGGCTGCTGCTCGTGGCGTCCTGTACGTCCACTCGGCTCAGCCTGCGCTGTGCCCGCATATCGAGTGGGCCGTCGCAGGCGTTCTTGGCGTACCCGTCGACCTGACGTGGACCGCCCAGCCCGCCGCGCCCGGGACCCTGCGGGCCCAGGCCGAGTGGGAGGGGCGTCCCGGCACGGCGGCGGCGATCACGTCCTCACTCATGGGCTGGCAGCGCATCCGCTTCGAGATAACCGAGGACGCCTCGCCGGGCGTCGACGGCTCCCGGCACGCCTACACGCCGACGCTGGGCGCCTTCACGGCGGTCGTCGGCGCGAACGGGGACATCCTGATTCCCGAGGACCGGCTACGCAACGTGATGCTGATGGCGGCCCAGGGGCGGGTCGTCCTGGAGGAGGAGCTCGACCGCCTGCTCGGCAAGCAGTGGGACGAGGAGCTGGAGTCGTTCCGGTACGCGGGTGAGGGAGCGCCGGTCCGCTGGCTGCACGCTGCCGTCTGACGCCTTTTTCTGCGGATCGTGATAACAATCCGCCCTTGCACCTTGTGAAACTGGCATAGAAAGTCGTCTTTTTCGCAGATATACCGGGACTCATTCACGTCCGCACCCCCCGACGCGGATCCGAGGAGGAGTCCATGAGCGTTCGTGCCCGGCGCCTGGCGATCGGCATGGCGGCGGCGGCGCTGCTGGCCGGCTCGGCGGCGCCCGCCCAGGCGGCCGCCGCCTACGACTACCACCCCAGCGACGCCGACTGGGCCGACTGCCCCCGGCTTCCGGCCGGTGCCACGCCCGACACCTGGAGCTGCATCTTCATCATCACCGTGGGCGGCTCGATCAAGCTCGGCTCGATCACCCAGGACATCAGCGAGCCCCTGCGGATCACCGTGGCCCAGGGCAAGCTCGCCGACGGCAGCACGGCGGCGGCGTTCGGCAGCGTCGCCGGCGGCCGGATGAAGGTGCCCGGCGGCCTCATCGGCAAGCCGTTCGAGGTGCCCAAACTCACCGATGTGTACGTGGAGACCCAGGGCACCGGGAAGGTCGAGGCCGGCCCGATCTTCCCGGGAGGTGTCGGCATCAAGATCCGGATGATCCACTCGCTGCTAGGCAAGAAGTGCTACATCGGGAGCGACGCCGCTCCGATCGTGCTGAACCCCGAGGTCACCTCGCTGGACCTGACCTCGATCGACGGGACGCCGGTCTTCAAGGTCGCGGCCAAGGACACGACGTTCGCCGTGCCGAAGGCGTCGGGCTGCGGCCTCGACTGGGGCCTGGTCAACACCGCCGTGAACCTGCGGGCCGGGCTGCCCTCGCCGAGCGGCAGGAACGCGGCCGACTTCCAGTGGTTCGTCCGCGGCAAGTCCTACCTGGAGCTTCCCGAGCTCACGTCCTGACCTCGGCCGCGTCCGCCCGGTCCGTGGCGTACGGGCCGGGCGGACCGGATCAGGCGAGGCCGTCCAGAGCGGCGAGGTCCACGCCCACGCGCAGGTAGACGAGGTCGAGCCGGGCCCGGCTTGTCGTCCAGCGTTGAGCAGTTGAACGCCCGCTCCCGGAGAACGCGAAAGCGCCGGTCCCCGGGGTGGGGACCGGCGCTCTCGGCGCGTCGTCAGAGCGGGATGTTGCCGTGGGCGCCCCGGGCCGGGGTGGCCTGGGCGAGCACCCTGGCGATCGCGCCGCGCGCCTTGGCCGGCTCGATCACCTCGTCGATCACGCCGAGGTCGAGGGCGCGCTGGAGGCCGCCCGCCGTCTTCTCGTGCTCCTCGGCCAGCCGGGCCTCGAGCGCGGAGCGCTCCTCCTCGGGAGCGGCGGCGAGCTCGCGCCGCTTGAGGACGCGGACGGCCGCGACCGCACCCATGACGGCCACCTCGGCGGTCGGCCAGGCGAACACGCGGGTCGCGCCCAGTGCGCGGGAGTTCATCGCGATGTAGGCGCCGCCGAACGCCTTGCGGGTGATCAGCGTCACCCTCGGCACCGAGGCCTCGGCGAACGCGTGCAGCAGCTTCGCGCCGCGCCGGACGATGCCGTCGTGTTCCTGGCCGACGCCGGGCAGGTAACCGGGCACGTCCACGAGCACCACCAACGGCACCCCGAAGGCATCGCACATCCGAACGAATCGGGCGGCCTTCTCCGCGGAGGTGGAGTCGAGGCAGCCGCCGAGCCGCATGGGGTTGTTGGCGATGACGCCGACCGTGCGGCCACCGAGCCGGCCCAGGGTGGTGACGATGTTCGGCGCCCACTTGGGGTGCAGCTCCACACCGGGCTCGTCGAGCAGCCCGTTCACCAGCGGGTGCACGTCGTACGCGCGGCGGGGGTTGTCGGGGAGCAGGCTGCCGAAGTCGACCTCGTCCACCTCGCGCATCCGGCCCTGGTGGCCGAGCAGGCAGGCGAGCTGGCGGGCCCTCAGCAGGGCCTCACCTTCGCTCTTGGCGACGACGTGGACGACGCCGCTGCGCTTGCTGTGCGGCTCCGGCCCGCCGAGCGAGGCCATGTCGGTCTGCTCGCCGGTCACGCTGCGCACGACGTCCGGCCCGGTGACGAAGATGCGGCCGTTGTCGGCCAGGATCACGATGTCGGTCAGGGCCGGGCCGTAGGCGCCGCCGCCGGCCACCGGGCCGACCACGACGGAGATCTGCGGAACGATGCCGGAGGCCTTGGTCATGGCGGCGAACACCCGGCCGACCGCGTGCAGCGACTCCGCGCCCTCGGCGAGCCGGGCGCCGCCGGAGTGCCACACGCCGATGACGGGCACTCGCTCACGCACGGCCACGTCGTAGGCGTGGACGATGTGCTCACAGCCCTCCGCGCCCATCGCGCCGCCCTGGACCCGCGCGTCGCTGCAGAACGCCACGACCGGCACACCCTCGATGCGACCGGTCACCGCCAGCACGCCGCTCTTGTCCTCGGGGGTGATCGGCCGGATGGAGCCCTCGTCCAGCAGGTGGCCGAGGCGCACCAGGGGGTCACGGGGATCGACGGCGGCCGCTTCGGCGGCGTCGGCCACCGTTCTGCTGTCCAGCACAGTCATTCGAGACTCCCTTGTCAAAACGTCGTGAAGGCCACGGCGACGTTGTGTCCGCCGAACCCGAAGGAGTTGTTGATAGCGGCGAGCTGGTCGCCCTCGAGCTTGCGGGGTTCGCCGCGTACGAGGTCGACCTCGATGCCGTCGGCCGGGTCGTCCAGGTTCGCGATGGCCGGCACGAGCCGCTCGTGCAGGGCGAGAATGGTGAAGATCGACTCGATGCCGCCGGCGCCGCCGAGGAGGTGGCCGGTCATCGACTTGGTGGCGGTGACGATCGCGTGGCCGCCGATGGCTTCCTTGATCGCACGGGCCTCGATCTCGTCGCCAAGCGGGGTCGACGTGGCGTGGGCGTTGACATGGACGACGTCCGACGGGGCGAGGTCCGCGTTCCTGAGGGCCCGGAGCATGGCCTCGCTGCCGCCCTTGCCGTCCGGGTCCAGCCCGGTGATGTGGTAGGCGTCGCTGGTGTAACCGGCTCCGGCGGCCACGGCGTAGATGCGGGCGCCGCGAGCCAGGGCGTGCTCCTCCGACTCCAGCACCACGATGCCCGCGCCCTCGCCGAGCACGAAGCCGTCGCGGCCCTTGTCGAACGGGCGGGAGGCGCGCTCGGGCTCGTCGTTGCGGGTCGACATGGCCCGCGCCGCGGCGAACGACGCCACGTTCAGACCGTGGATCGCCGCCTCGGTGCCGCCGGCGACCACGATGTCGGCCCGGCCGGAGCGGATCATGTCGATGCCGTAGCCGATGGACTCGGCGCCGGTGGCGCAGGCGCTGACCGTGGCGTGCGCGCCGGCCTTGGCGCCCAGTTCGATGCTGATCCAACCGGCCGAGCCGTTGGGCATGAGCATGGGCACGGTGAACGGCGACAGCCGGTTCCAGCCCTTCTCCCGGTAGAGGTCGTAGGCGGACAGGATCGTTCCGATGCCGCCGATGCCGCTGCCGACCACCACGCCCAGCCGCTCCCCGTCCACCTCGGGGGCGCCCGCGTCCTGCCAGGCCTGCCTGGCGGCGATCAGGGCGAACTGCTCGGCCCGGTCGAGCCTCCTGGCCTCCGGCCGGGGAAGCACCTCGCCGGGATCGACGGCCGCCACACCGGCGAACTTCACCGGCACGGTGTCGACCCAGTCCTCGGTGAGCGTGCGGATGCCCGACCGCCCCTCGAGGAGCGCCGACCAGGTCGATGCGACGTCTCCACCGAGGGGCGTCGTCGCGCCGAGCCCGGTGACTACGACACGTACCCGGTCCTTACTCACTTGTCTGCACTCCTCTTGCTGTCGGGGCGTGAAAGGGGCCGGACGCGCCCTGTCGCCTCGCCGGAGGCGGGGCGGGCACGTCCGCGCGGCCGTCGTACGGTGGGTTACTAGGCCTGGATGAAGTTGATGACGTCCTTGACGGTCTTCAGGTGCTTGAGCTGGTCGTCGGGGATCTCGACGCCGAACTCGTCCTGGGCCGCGACGGCGATCTCGACCATGGAGAGCGAGTCGATGTCCAGGTCGTCCACGAAGCTCTTCTCCGCGGTGACCTCGTCGGCCGGGATGCCGGTGATCTCGTTGATGATCTTGCCGAGGCCCGCGAGGATCTCCTGCTCGGTCAGTGCCATGTCGCGACTACTCCTTGGATTTTCTGTCTTCCGGGTTTCCTGGGTTGCCCCAGCTCTGTACGGCAGGCCGTACAAGTTCCTCAGGGGATCTCGATCACCTGGGAGGCGTAGGTGAGGCCGGCGCCGAAGCCCAGCAGCAGGGCCAGGCCGCCCGACTGGACCTCGCCGCGCTCGATCATGCGCGAGAGCGCGAGCGGGATCGACGCGGCGGAGGTGTTGCCGGCCAGCACGATGTCCCTGGCCACGATGGCGTTGTCGGCGCCCAGCTTGCGCGCGATGGCCTCGACGATCCGCAGGTTCGCCTGGTGGGGGACGAAGGCGGCCAGGTCGGCGGGGTCCACGCCCGCACGCTCGCAGGCGAGCTTGGCCACCGGGTGAAGCGCGGTGGTGGCCCAGCGGAACACCGTCTGGCCTTCCTGGTAGAGGAAGGACCTGCGGTCCTTGATCTGGATCGCCTCGGCCTTGTCGCCGGCGCTGCCCCAGGCCACCGGGCCGATGCCCGGCCGGTCGGAGGGGCCCACGACCGCGGCGCCCGCGCCGTCGGCGAAGATCACGACGGTCGACCGGTCCTCGCTGTCGACCCACTGGCTGAGCTTCTCGCTGCCGACGACCAGCACGTTGGTCGCCGAGCCCGACCGCACCGCGTCGGACGCGGCGGCCAGCGCGTAGCAGAACCCGGCGCAGGCGGCGTTGAGGTCGTAGGCGCCGGGGGCGGTGATGCCGAGCCGGTGGGCGACGCGGCCGGCGGCGTTGGGAATGGGGGCCTCGATGGTGCAGGTCGCCACGATCACCAGGTCGATGTCGTCGCTGGACAGGCCGCTGGCCGCCAGGGCCTTGCCGCCCGCCTGCACCGCGAGGTCGATCTCCGACTCCTGCGGTCCCGCCACGCGGCGTTCCTTGATGCCGACGCGGCTCTGGATCCACTCGTCGTTGGTGTCGAGCCGGGCGGCGAGGTCGTCGTTGGTCACGACCTGGGCGGGCTGGTAGCCGCCGAAGGCGAGGATCCTCGCCGCGGGGGCGCCTTGACCGAGCCTCACTTCAGCACCTCCCGGGCGGTGTCCAGGTCGTCAGGGGTCTTGAGCGCCACGGTCTTCACCCCGGGCAGGGCCCGCCGGGCCAGGCCCGTCAGCGTGCCGCCGGGCAGCAGCTCGATCATGGCGGTGACGCCGTGCCCGGCCATCGTCGCCATGCAGGAGTCCCACCGGACCGGGTTGGCCACCTGGTTCACCAGCCGGTCGAGGAACTCGCCTCCTCCGGCGACGGCCGCGCCGTCGGAGTTGGACAGCAGCGTGACCGACGGGTCCGCGGGCGTGAGGTTCTCGGCCTCGGCGCGCAGATGGTCCACCGCGGGGGCCATGTGGACGGTGTGGAAGGCTCCGGCGACCGCCAGGGGGCGCACCCGCGCCTTCTCCGGCGGCTCGGCGGCGAAGGCGTCCAGCTGCGCCCGCGTGCCTCCCGCGACGATCTGGCCCGCGCCGTTCATGTTGGCGGGCGTCAGCCCGTGCTTGGAGATCGCGGCCAGGACGTCCTCCTCCACGCCGCCGAGCACCGCGCTCATGCCGGTCTCGGTGACGGCGGCGGCCTTGGCCATGGCACGGCCGCGCTCACGCACCAGGGCGAGGGCCTGCTCGGCGGTCAGCACCCCGGCGATCGCGGCGGCGGCGAGCTCGCCCACGCTGTGCCCGGCGACCATGTCCGGCCGGACCCCGAGCGTCTCGAACGACGCCAGGGCGGCCGCCACCAGCAGGGGCTGGGCCACGGCGGTGTCGCGGATCTCGTCGGCGCCGGCGGTCGTCCCGTACGACACGAGGTCGAGCTCCACGATCTCCGACCACGCGGAGATCCGCTCGCGGAACTCGGGGATCTCGAGCCACGCACTGAGGAATCCTGGGGTTTGGGCGCCTTGGCCCGGAGCGACGATGACGAGCACGTACTCAACCCTGCCCTGTAGAGGTTCACCACACTGATGGAGATCCGAACGAACTTTGTGGCCGCCGTGTTGTGGGGTACCTACAGTTTCGGTGTCGAGGAGATTAAGGCACCCGGCTCAGGTTACGGACAGGCGCCCGAGTATGAGACCCACCTGGAGGGTGAATGCGGACCGTCCCTCCGTGGGCTGGTACCCGGTCAGTTCCGTGATCTTACGTAGACGGTACCGCACGGTGTTGGGGTGGACGAACAGCAGCCGGGCGGTCGCCTCGAGGGAGGTCCCCTGCTCCAGGTACGTCGCGAGCGTGTCGAGCAGCGGGGTCCCGGCGAGCGGTTTGTAGACGTTCTCCACCAGCTGGGCCCGGGCGTCCTCGTCGCCGTCCAGCGCGCGCTCGGCCAGCAGGTCCTCGGCGAGCACCGGGCGCGGGGCGTCGGGCCAGCCGGCGGCGGCGCGCAGGCCCGCGATGGCGGCGCGGGCCGACCTGGCCGCCGCGTGCAGGTCGGGCACCTCCGGCCCGATCACGACCGGCCCGGGGCCGAAGCGCGCCACCACACCGCGCGCCGCGTCCTTCACGCCGTCCGCGCCGCCCACGATGACGATGAGCCGGTCGCCCTGCACCCCGGCGAGCAGTTCGTGGCCGAGGCGCCGCCCCTTGTCGCGCAGCCCGTCGATGACGCTCTGCGGGTCCTCGTCGGGGGCGTACCCGGCGAAGACGACGACCGGCGCGGAGGTCCAGCCGAGCGCGGCGGCCCACGAGTGCAGCCCGTCGTCGACCTGGCCGCGCACCAGCGCGTCCACGATCAGCGCCTCCAGCCGCGCGTCCCACGAGCCGCGCGCCTCGGCCTCCCTGGCGTACACCTGGGCGGCGGCGAAGGCGACGTCGCGCGTGTAGCGCAGCATCGCGTGCCGCAGCAGCTCCGCGCCGCCGGGCGCGGCCAGCTCCTCGACCTGGGCCTCGACGACCTCGACGACGATGCGGACGAGGTCGACCGTCTGCTGGAGCGACACGCTGCGCTTGAGCTCGCGCGGAGCGGTGCCGAAGAACTCGATGCTCGGCGTCGGCCGCCCCTCGCCCGCGTGGCCGAACCACTCCACGAACGCCGCGATGCCGGCCTGCGCCACCAGGCCGACCCACGACCTGTCCTCCGCCGACAGCGCGCGGTACCAGGCCAGCCGCTCCTCCATCCTGGCCATCGCGGCCGTCCCGAGGCTGCCCATGGCCCGGTCGAGCCGCCGCGCCGTGTCCTCCCGGATCCTGTCGTCCTCCCGGATCCTGTCGCTCATCGGCACACCGTCTCCGGCCACCCGGGCGACGTCGTCGCCTTGCCCGTCCGTACGCACCTGACCGCCGTTCCACGTGCCCCGCTCGCTCACGCCCTCTAGCGTGCCAGGTCATCCGCGTGATCGTGCCGTACGGGGGCGTGGGCGGTGTTTCCGCACGTCGCGGCGGCGGCCGGCGGTCCTCAGGCGCCGACGCGGTGCAGGACGACGATGTCGTCCCGGTCGAGGCGCAGCTCGTAGCCCTCGTTCAGGTAGCTCTCCACCAGGCCGCGCAGGTCGTCGTTGATCGAGGCCACGATCCAGGGCGTGCCGCGCTTCTGGTAGTCCCACCACAGCACGGTCGTCCGGCCGGACAGCCGCGCGCCGAAGTCGTCGCTCGCCTCCACCACCACGCCGTCGGGGACCAGGCTCATGGCCTGCTCCCGGGCCTCCGTACGCGGGTCGGGATGGTAGAAGTCCGGGCTCATCAGGTTGTCGAACGGCCGGTAGGGGACCGTGGTGACCGCGACCGCGAAGACCGCGGCGGCGTAGGCCAGCCGGAGGCCGTGCCCGGGGCGCGGCACCCCGCGCCGCTCCAGCCACCGGATGAGCCGGGCGGCGCCGTCCACCCCGGCCAGCAGCAGGATCACCACCACGAACGCGTCGTAGTGCCAGCCGGTCGACCACCAGTTGTCCGAGTCGGCCAGCAGCCGCTCAAGGATCAGCGGCAGCGCCGCCAGGAACAGCGGGGACAGCAGGCACAGGAACAGCGCCGGCCACAGCAGCAGGCCCCAGGTGTCCCACTTCGAATGGTCGTCGAAGAGCATGGCCACGAACTCGTGCGGCCGTGTGACGGCGCTCCACAGCATCTGCGGCAGGTCCTCGCCGAGCTTCGAGTAGCGCGTGTAGTACGCCGGGTTGCCGCCCGCCGCGGGGATCAGGAACTTGCGCACCACCTCGAACACGGCCACTCCGGTGAAGGCCAGCCCGGCGCCGAGCCGGCGCTGACCGGTGAGGAACAGCCAGACGCCGAGGCCCGCCACCATCAGGCCGAGGTCCTCCTTGGTGAGCAGCAGGCCGAGCACCGCGAGCAGACCGGGCAGCCGCCGTCCCGCGTGCAGCCGCTCGATGGCGATCGCGCTCAGCAGCGGCACGAAGGCCACCTCGTGGAACTCCACCGCCGTCGCCTGCGCGATCGGCCAGGAGATCGCGTACGCCACGGAGACGAGGTAGGCGTGCGGTGTGCCCAGCACGCGGCGGGTGAACATCCACACGAACGGGATGGCCAGGGCGAACAGCACGGCCTGCGCCACGAGCAGCGTCTCGGGTCCGTCGTGCAGCCAGTAGAGGGGCGCCAGCACGGCCAGGATCGGCGAGAAGTGGTCGGCGAGCTGGATGTAGTCCATGCCGAAGCCGCCGGTGACCCCCCGCAGCGGCACCGTGGGCACGGAGAAGTGCGAGTATCCGCGCACCGCCTGGTCGAAGATGACCAGGTCGTAGGTGCTCACCTGGAAGTGGGAGAACCTGAGCAGGGAGAGGGTCCAGTTCAGGGCCGCCGACAGCGCGCAGATCACCGGCAGCGCGATCAGGTGCCGGTTCGACCTCCGGAACCGCGAGGCGGGGAGCCGGGGTGCCGCCTCGCCGCCCGGGTCACCGGACCGTTCCTCCGGGTCACCGGGCTGTTCCTCCGGTTCGACGGCGGCCGTGGTGCCGCTCTCGCTCGTTGCCCGGGTGCCGGCCGTGTCTCCGGGCTCCGCGACGGCCGTTCCGTCCACGGCGGCTGCCTCCAGAATGTCGTCGGGGTCGCTGCCTTGCCGGGGCGGCTCCTCCGCCGGCTGCCCCGGCGTCGCGGTCCCGGTGATCACGAGGAGGAGAGTAGGGCCTACGGTAGGGAACGGTCTATACGGACGTACCCGCGGAAACTCCCCCATGGATACGTCCACCGCTCCCACCTGGGCCTTCTCCCGTGGGCCGATGAATGTTTCACCGGCTCTCGCGGGTGCCCCGGTGTCGGTGGGTCGGATGACCCGCAGCGGAGCGAGGATCGTCTGACCGGCCGCTTGCGGGGGTCCGGGGGTCGCCCCCCGGTGTCGACGGGTCAGATGACGGCGACGGCGGTGATGAGGCCGATGAAGAAGTGCGTCACGCCGAGCAGGACGGCGGCGGGCTGCAGCGCGGTCTCCCGGACGAGCTCACGCACCGAGATGCCGGCGACCTTGTCGAAGGCGACCATGCCGAGCGTCTGCACGGCGATGCCCACCAGGCCGAACACGAGTGTCGCGAGCAGTCCCTCGCGCAGCGCGCCGCCCGACGACCAGATGGAGGCCGCCACGACGAGCCCGACGCCGGCGACGCTGGAGGCGGCCAGCACCGTGGCGTTGGGGTTGCGGTCGGCGCGGATGATCTTGCTGAGCCGCCCGGGCGTCGCCAGGTCCACGACGTAGAACCCGGCGACGAGCAGCAGCACGCCCAGGATGGCGTACGCGAGGATCGCCAGGGCGCCGTGCCCGAGCACGTCGGCGAGTGAGGTGCCCGCCGCGTCGGGCGGCAGGAGAGGCTCTGGAGTGGGCATGGGATTCGCTTTCAGCCGTGGATGCGGTGGGGGACGAAAGAGGAGGTGTCGTCGGTGACGAGGCCGGAGGTCTCCCGGATGCCGAGCCCGGCCGACTCGTCGTCGACCACCCACGCCCCGAGCACCGGACGCCAGCCGTCGAAGTCCGGCAGCGGCAGGAACTCCTGGTAGACGAAGCCCTCCGTGCCGTAGTCGCCCTCGGTCTCCACCTCGACGCCCGGTGCGGAGATCGTCATCGAGGCGCCCTCGCGGCCGAGCAGCGGCTTGCGCACGTAGCCGGGGCCGCCGGCCAGCTCGCGGGGACCGTCGAGGTAGGCGGGCAGCAGGTTCGGGTGGCCCGGGTACAGCTCCCACAGGATCGCCAGCAGGGCCTTGTTCGACAGCAGCATCTTCCACAGCGGCTCGATCCACGTCATCGAGATCTGCTGCGCGAGCGCGTGTGGCGCGAACGGCTCGGCGACGATCCACTCCCAGGGGTACAGCTTGCACAGCGTGCGGACGACCCGGTGCTCCATGTCGACGAACCGGCGGTTGAGCGCGTCCCAGCCGATGTCCTCCATGGCGATCGCCGCCGTGACCAGCCCGGCCTGCTCCGCGGTCTCCTGGAGGTAGCCGATGGTCATCACCTCCTCGCCCGTCTCGTCGGCGCTGGTCCACGCGAAGTGGGCCGGGCCCGTCTGGAGCGTGAGGGACTTCCAGCGGTCGACCAGGCGCTCGTGGATCGAGTTCCACTGGTCGTCTTCGGGATACACGTCCTTCAGCCAGAACCACTGCACGACGGAGCTCTCGACCAGGCTGGTCGGGGTGTCGGCGTTGTACTCCAGCAGCTTGGCCGGCCCCGTGCCGTCGTAGCGCAGGTCGAACCGGCCGAAGACGTGCGGGTCGCGCCGCCGCCACGACTCAGCGACGGCCGCACGGCAGTGCGGCGGGATGCCGAGGTCGGCGAACCGGTCGTGGGCCACGATGTGGTCGGCCGCGGCCAGGCACATCCGGTGCAGCTCCTCGACCTGCTCCTCCAGGGACAGGACCTCGTCCATGGTGAACACGTAGTGGACGCTCTCGTCCCAGTACGGCCGGGTGAGGCCCTCCGGGTGGGCGGAGCGGTGGAACGCGAGCCCCTGCGACTCGATGAGGGCGGCCCAGTTCTCCCTGGGCGCCGAGGTCAGCCTGCGCACGCCCGCCGCTCAGCTTCCGCCGCCGGAGTGGAACCCGAACCCGCCGCGCTGGACGACCCGTCCGGAGCGCGTCGTGATCTGGGCGTCCGCCGGCCGGACCGTCGTGCCGTGGTAGATCCGGCCGCCGCTGCGGGTGCCGCCGTAGTACCAGCGGTACGCGCCGTGCGAGCCGGAGTAGTGGCTGTGGCCGTCGTCGTCGTCGCAGTAGTCGTCGTCGACGACCACGTACGACCCGTCGGGGTTGAGCGTCGAGGTGTCCACGCAGTCCGCGCCGACCTCCTCGTAGTCGTCCTGGGCCGCGCAGAAGCCGACGACGAGGACGGACAGCACGCCCAGCGTGCCGAGCTTGATCGCGGTGGAGGACTTGATGCCGCTCGGGGGCGGTGACGTCCGCGGTCGCGGTGTGTTGCCCATGGCCATGGGATGGGTGGGCAGGGAGGAGCTGCCGGGTGGCGTCGTCTGCGGTGGGGGGCTCTCCCCGGGTTCTGCCAATCGGGCTCCTGCTGTCGAGATCGGCACACATTATCGTCTCGTTGGACGAACGGGACAGGCCGGGGCGGGGTTCCTGATCGGTCTGTTACCTGGTCGCAGCCGTCCCGGCCGGCCGTACGGGGACTCCGGCGCGGCGGCCCGCGGCTCTCGCCCTGCTGACGCTCCGGGGTAGCGTGCCGGATGTGGACCCCGTCGAGGCACTCAAGCGCATCGCCTTCCTGCTGGAACGGGCCGGCGAGCCGACCTACCGCGTGCGCGCCTTCCGCGGCGCCGCCGCCGCGATCGAGGACCTGCCGAGGGAGGAGCTGGTACGGCTCGCGCGCACCGGCGGCCTGACCGACATGAAGGGCATCGGGAAGGTCACGGCCCTGGCCATCACCGAGGCGCTGGACGGCGCCGTGCCGACCTACCTGCGGCGACTGGAGGACACCAAGGACGTCGACCTGGACGAGGCCGCGCAGGCGCTGCGGTCGGCGCTGCGCGGCGACTTCCACAGCCACTCCGACTGGTCGGACGGCGGATCGCCCATCGAGGAGATGGCCGACGCCGCCCGCTCGCTCGGTCACGAGTACCTGGCGCTGACCGACCACTCGCCCCGGCTGACCGTCGCGCACGGCCTGTCCGCCGACCGGCTGCGGCGGCAGCTCGACGTGGTCGCCGAGCTCAACGAGCGGTACGCCGGGGACGGCGGCCCGCCGTTCCGGATCCTGACCGGCATCGAGGTGGACATCAACACCGACGGCTCGCTCGACCAGGAGCCGGAGCTGCTCGAACGGCTCGACGTCGTGGTGGCGAGCGTCCACTCGCTGCTGCGGATGGACGCGGAGGACATGACGCGGCGGATGGTCACGGCGGTGGCCGACCCCCACGTGGACGTCCTGGGGCACTGCACCGGCCGGGTCGTACGCGGACGAGGGCGGCCGGAGTCGCGGTTCGACGCCGAGGTCGTCTTCGAGGCGTGCCGGAGGTTCGGGGTCGCGGTGGAGATCAACTCCCGGCCCGACCGGCTCGACCCGCCCAAGCGCCTGATGCGGCTGGCGTACGAGATGGGCTGCGAGTTCGCGATCGACTCCGACGCCCACGCGCCCGGCCAGCTCGACTGGCAGCGGTTCGGGTGCGAGCGGGCCGCCCTGTGCGGGATACCGCCCGAGCGCATCCGCAACGCCCGCCCGTGGGGGACTGCTGCGCACTTGGGGTGATAGTGCTGTGGCGTCCGAGTGAGGTGTGTTGGGCGGGTTTCGCCGGACTGATCGACGTAGCGTCGAATCATGAAACGCCACGACGCGCTGGTGAAGGAGCTGGAATCCGGCGGATGCCTGTCGGCCCGCGAGCTGGCCGCGCGCCTCGGGGTCAGCAAGAGCACCGTCGTGCGCGACGTGGCGAAGCTCCGGGAGGCCGGTGTCCCCATCCGGCTCGACCAGGGCGGGTACGCGCTCGCGGGTCCCGACGCGGTGAAGCGGGCCGTCGACAGGGCGCTGCGCGGGCGGCACGTGCTGCGCCTGGAGTACGTCAACAGCAAGGGCGTGCCCACCGTCAGGGACGTCGAGCCGAGCATCTGCCTGGGAGGCCGGGGCGGGCACTGGTACCTGGTGGCCTGGTGCCGGTTACGCGACGACGTGCGTGTCTTCCGGCTCGACCGGATCTCCTGGGCGGAGGTCACGGACGAGCGCTTCCCCGAGCCGGGCGGCGACCGCCTGGCCGAGCTCGCCGAGGCCCTCGGCGGCTGAGCCGGCCGTCCGCGGCCTCTCCCGCCGGCGCGGGGACGTGGCGTGCGTACGGCCGGAACCCCGGGCGGGGTGGCCGGGGCCGGGCGCGGCCGGTGCGGCGCGGTCGTGAGGACCCCGCGGGCCCGGGAGCCGGGTGGACGCGCGGTGCTCGGACGTCCGTGCTGACGTGCGTCGATGTGCTGGAGTCGAACGCGTCAGCGAGAAATGTCGGTGGGGTGGCCTACCCTCTGCGGGGTGAACCGTACCGACCGGCTCTACGCGATCGTCGAGGACCTGCGGGCGATCTCCCCGCGCTGCCGGTCCGCGCGGGAGCTCGCCCTGCGCTTCGAGGTGAGCTCGCGGACCATCGAGCGGGACATCTCCGCGCTGCAGCAGGCCGGCGTGCCCATCTACGCGGAGGTCGGGCGCAGGGGAGGGTACGCGCTGGACAAGAGCATGTCCCTGCCCCCGCTCAACTTCACCCCCGCCGAGGCCGTGGCGGTGGCGATCGCCCTCAGCCGCACAGAACAGCAGCCGTTCGCCGACGAGGCGCGCAGCGCGCTGCGCAAGCTCGTCGCCGCCATGCCCGGTCCCGAGGGGGAGCGGGCCCGGCAACTGGCCGCCCGTGTGCAGATCCTCACCGAGGACAAGCCGGAGTCCCGCTACACCGGATCGATCGGCCGGGTCATCGAGGAGGCCCTGCTCAAGGGCGTCGTCTTACGCATCCACTACGGCGACGCGCAGGGCGTGCTGACGACCAGGGAGGTGGAGCCCGGGGCGTTCGTCGGCGGGCGGACCGGGTGGTGGTATCTGGTGGCCTGGTGCCGGCTGCGCGACGCCGTCCGCGTCTTCCGGCTCGACCGGATCGCCGAGGCCGTCCTCACCGAGGAGACGGCGCCCGGCCGGCCGCTGGAGGCGTTCGACGCCGGCGTGCCGGACATGATCGCCCGGACGCCGGTGCTGGACTGATCGGAGATTCGAAAAGATGTTCGTGAAATTCTGGAAACGCCGACAGGGGGGTGTCGCCGAAGGGCGGGAGGCTCTGAACACGCGACGACGGACCGGCCACGGACCGGCCACTGTCCAGCAGCGTCTTCCCCGGCTCGTCACGCCGCCCGCCGTGCCGTCGCGTAAGGAGAGCGAGCGGCCCACGGGGGAGGCGACATGGGCGAAGGCGACACAGCCGAAGACGAAATGGACGAAGACGACCCCACAGCCCAAGACGACCCCACAGCCGAAGACGACGCAGAGAAAGACAACCACGATGACCACTTCCGCCGCCCCCGCCGTCAGCACGGCCGCCTGGTTCGCGATCGCGAGCGACGACATCGAGGGCGTCCGGCGGTTCTACGGCGCTTGATCTTCGCGACGGCCGGTGCCTGACCGGCCGGAGCGCACCCAGGCCGTCCGAACGCCCGCCGGGATCCCCTTTCCCGTGCTTCCCCCGCGGCGCCTTTCCCCCCGGGTCCTTCCCCTCCGGGCCGTCAGGGCGCTCGGACGGCTCTTCCCCGCCCCCGCCGGCCGGGTGGGGTCCGCCGGCCGCCCGTACGAGGTGCCGTTACGGGCGGCCGGCGGCGGCGCGTTGTCACGCGTCCAGTGACCGCGTCGCGGGGCCGGCGGCGGCGCGTTCTCACCGGTGCGGTGGTGTCACGAGGTCGGCGGCGGGCGCGGTGTCCGCCGGCGGTGGCGGTGGCAGGCGGCAGGCAGGCGCGCCTCGTCACGCCTCCGGCGGGCGGTGCTGCAACTGGCGGCGCAGTTCGGCGATCTCCCGCTCCAGGTCGGCGACGTCCGGCGCGTTGGAGTCGGCCGGGCCCTGGCCCGGTATCGCCTGCGGCCGCTGCTGCCCATAGGGCGAGGGAGCGGGACGCACGTACTGCGTCGCGCCGTCGGGCCGCTGGGGGTCGTAACCCCCGTCCGGTCGCTGGGGGTCGTAGCCGCCGGGGCGCGGGGCCTCGTAACCTCCGGCCGTCCGCCCGGGCTGGTGACCGTTGGCGGGCGGCAGGCTCTGCGGCTGCCATCCCTGGGGCAGCACCTGGCCGTTCACCGGCTGCCGGTCATAGCCGCCGACCTGCGCCGGGTAGCCGCCACCGCCGTTCCCCCCGGGGTAGGGCCCGCCATACGCGGGCGAGGGCGACTGGCCCTGTGGGGAGGCGGGGTCCTTCTTGCGCCTGCGCATGAGGACCAGCAGCAGGAGACCGCCGCCGACCACGATCAGGGCACCGGCGCCGATGGCGATCCACAGCCACATCGGCTGCGGGGTCTCGTCCTTGCCGGACGAGATCGCCTGCTGGGATTCGGTGATGTACTTCGCGACGTACGGGTGACTCGGGAACAGCGCCTGCACCTCGCGGAACTTCGGCAGCGCGTCCTTGTAGTACCGCTGGAAGAAGTCGTCGAGCGCCTCGTTGTACTTCGTCGTCGTCAGCGACGCGGAGGGCTTGACGTTCTTCTCGTTGAGCTTCTCCTTGATGATCGAGACGGGGAGCACGAAGCTCTCGTTCTCCGACGCCTCGCCGTTCTCGCTCACGGTGCCGGCGATCAGCATGCCGACGACCTTGCCCGCACGGCTGAAGACGGGACCACCGGAGTTGCCGTGGTAGGAGGGCGCCTGCGTCTGGATGTACGGCACGCCTTCCTGGGTCGAGCGCTTGGCGTTGTACGGCCCCTCGGTGAGCGCGGGGTCGAGCTTGGACTCGATGCTGAACCACGGCGTGTTGGTCACCAGGCCGGGGAAGCCGCTGATGTAGAGCGTGTCGCCGGTCTGCACGTCGGCGTCGTCGCCGAGCGGCACGGTCGGCAGGTTCTGCTGGCCGTTGACCTTGAGCAGCGCGAAGTCCTTGCCCGGGTAGCTCTCGCCGACCGACACCAGCTCGGCCGGGACCTCCTTGGCCGTCTTGTCGACGCCGCCGCCGGGCAGGCTCTGCAGGACCGACAGGCTCTTCTGCAGGCCGCGGATCTCCAGGTGGGTGCTGTTGAAGGTGACGTAGATCTGCTGGACGAGCTCGACCATCTCCTTGTCGGCCTCGAAGTTCCGCAGCGCGTTGATCATGTCCTTCGCGTCCTGCTTGTTGAACTTCTCCAGCGCCTGCTGCGCGAAGGTCTGCGACAGCTCCTCGTCGCTCATCTGGACGCAGTGCGCGCCGGTGACCATGTAGCCGTCGGGGGTCACCCACCAGCCCGTGCACATGCCGCCGACCTGCGCCTTGACGGTGCGCTCCGGGGCGACGGGCTGGAGATACCGGTCGACGTCGCCCGCCACGCGCTGGAAGAGGAACTTGGCGATGCTCCGCTCGTCGGAGGGGATCTTGCCGGCGAGCACGGCCTGCGTGGCCTCGTTGGTCAGCTGGTTCCACGCGGCCTCGTTGGCCTGGCTGCTCGGGACGACGACCTCGCCGGAGTAGGTGATGCTGGTGAGCTGCACGGCCGGGTGGGTGCGAGCGGCCAGCCGGGTGCCGACGGGGATCTCGTCCCCGGGGTCCGCCGAAGCGGGAGTGGCCACGACGAGCAGGGCGAGGGTCGCCATCGCGGCCATCCCCCCGGTCAGTCTGCCGAAGTATTTCCTGAGATTTCCATCCACGTCGGCAAGCGTGATGGAACGGTCTTGTTTCTTGCTTGGAGGTGGCTTGGGACCGGACGGTACCGCGCTGCAAAGCCGCCGTTCGCGCCGCTCAGGCGAGGTGAGGGGGCCGGAGACGACGGCGGCCCCCGCCGAGACGGGGGCCGCCGGACGATCCGCGGATCAGACGCCCATCGACTGGGTGTCGTTGGTCTCCGGGGTCTGCTGAGCCGACACCTCGGTCACCCCGTTCTTGAGGTGGTAACGGGCGACGGCCTCCTGCAGCGTCTCGGCCTTGACCTCGCCGCGCCGCACGAGCTGGGTCAGCACCGCCAGCGTGATCGAGGCCGCGTCCACGTGGAAGTGGCGGCGCAGCGCCGAACGCGTGTCGGACAGGCCGAAGCCGTCGGTCCCGAGCGAGGTCCAGTCACCGGGCACCCACTGGGCGATCTGGTCCGGGACGGCGCGCATGTAGTCGCTGACGCCCACGAACGGCCCCGGCACACCCGACAGCTTGCTGGTCACGTACGGCACGCGCTGCTCGGCGTCCGGGTTGAGCAGGTTGTGCTCCTCGACGGTGAGGGCGTCCCTGCGCAGCTCGCTCCAGGAGGTGGCCGACCAGACCGAGGCCGACACGCCCCAGTCCTCCGCCAGCATCCGCTGCGCCTCCAGCGCCCACGGGCCGGCGACGCCGGACACCAGGATGTTCGCCTTCGGCCCCTCGCCCGTCGCCGGGGCGTAGAGGTACAGGCCCTTGAGGATGCCCTCCACGTCCGCGTTCTCCGGCTCGGCCGGCTGCGGATAGGGCTCGTTGTAGACGGTCAGGTAGTAGAAGACGTCCTCGGGGTGCTCCCCGTACATCCTCCGCAGGCCGTCCTTGACGATGTGCGCGATCTCGAACGCCCACGCCGGGTCGTACGCCACGGCGGCGGGGTTGGTCGAGGCGATCAGCGGGGTGTGGCCGTCCTCGTGCTGCAGGCCCTCGCCGTTCAGCGTGGTGCGGCCGGCCGTGGCGCCGAGCAGGAAGCCCCGCCCCATCTGGTCGCCGAGCTGCCACATCTGGTCGGCGGTCCGCTGGAACCCGAACATCGAGTAGAAGATGTAGACCGGGATCATGTGCTCGCCGTGGGTGGCGTACGACGTGCCCGTCGCGATGACCGAGCCCATCGAGCCGGCCTCGCTGATGCCCTCGTGCAGGATCTGACCCTCGGTCGACTCCTTGTACGACAGCAGCAGCTCGCGGTCGACCGCCTCGTACGTCTGCCCGTGGGGCGAGTAGATCTTGGCGGTCGGGAACATCGCGTCCACGCCGAAGGTGCGCGCCTCGTCCGGGATGATCGGCACGAACCTGGCGCCGATCTCCTTGTCGCGCATGAGGTCCTTGAGCAGGCGGACGAACGCCATGGTGGTGGCGACGTTCTGCTTGCCGGAGCCCTTGCGCAGGCCGGAGTAGACGGGGTCGCCGGGGAGCTTGAGCGGCTTGGCGCGTACTACCCGCTTGGGCAGGTAGCCGCCGAGCGCCGCCCGGCGCTCCTTCATGTAGGCGATCTCGTCGTTGTCCTCGCCCGGGTGGAAGTACGGCGGGAGGTCGGCCTCGAGGTCCTTGTCAGGGATGGGCAGGTAGAGCCTGTCGCGGAACTCCTTGAGCTCGGCCTTGCTCATCTTCTTCATCTGGTGCGTCGCGTTGCGCGCCTCGAAGTCCTTGCCGAGCGTCCAGCCCTTGATCGTCTGGGCCAGGATGACGGTCGGCTGGCCGACGTGCTCGCGGGCCGCCTTGAACGCCGCGTACACCTTGCGGTAGTCGTGGCCGCCGCGCGACAGCTTGCGGATGTCGTCGTCCGACATGTGCTCGACCATCTTGCGCAGCCGCGGGTCGCCGCCGAAGAAGTTCTCCCTGATGTACGCGCCCGACTCGACCGAGTAGGTCTGGAACTGGCCGTCGGGCGTGGTGTTCATCTGGTTGACCAGCACGCCGTCGACGTCGGCCGCCAACAGCGGGTCCCAGTCACGGCCCCAGACGACCTTGATCACGTTCCAGCCGGCGCCGCGGAAGTACGACTCCAGCTCCTGGATGATCTTGCCGTTGCCGCGTACCGGGCCGTCGAGCCGCTGCAGGTTGCAGTTGATGACGAAGGTGAGGTTGTCGAGCTCCTCGCGGGCCGCGACGCCGATCGCGCCGAGCGACTCGGGCTCGTCCATCTCGCCGTCGCCCAGGAAGCACCAGACGTGGCTGCGGCTGGTGTCCTTGATCTTGCGGCTGAGCAGGTAGCGGTTGAACCGCGCCTGGTAGATCGCGCCGATCGGGCCGAGGCCCATGGAGACCGTGGGGAACTCCCAGAAGTCCGGCATCAGCCGCGGATGCGGATAGGAGGGCAGGCCCTTGATCCCGTGGGACAGCTCCTGGCGGAACGCGTCGAGCTGGGCCGCGTCGAGGCGGCCCTCCAGGAAGGCGCGGGCGTAGATGCCGGGGGCCGCGTGGCCCTGGATGAAGACCTGGTCGCCCGACTCCCCGTGGTCCTTGCCGCGGAAGAAGTGGTTGAAGCCCACCTCGTACAGCGAGGCCGCGGACGCGTAGGTGGCGATGTGGCCGCCGACGTTGGTCCGCGCGTTGGCACGGGTCACCATCACCGCCGCGTTCCAGCGGATGTAGGCCCGGATGCGGCGCTCGACGTATTCGTCCCCAGGGAACCACGGCTCGCGCTCCGGGGGGATGGTGTTGATGTAGTCCGTGCTGCGCAGGCCGGGCACCCCGACCTGGTGTTCGCGGGCGCGCTCGAGCAGCCGGAGCATCAGGTAGCGGGCCCGGGTGCGGCCCTCGGTCTTGATGACGTTGTCGAGCGATTCGAGCCATTCGTTGGTCTCGCTCGGATCGACATCAGGCAACTGGCTGGGTAGGCCGTCACTGATGATCGAAAAACGCTGGCGTCCGGAAGCCACTGGGTCTCGCCTTCCGAGAATGGACTTTGTCTCGTCGGATCTGTTACGTCTGTGTTGCCTGCTGCGATGCGGTCAGCGCTCGATCGCGGCGTTGCGGTCTTCTTCCATCCTGTCTCGTCCCACCGGAAAGTGCATCTCTACTTCCCGGTAACCGGACCGTCCGCGCTGGCTGCGGGGCAGGTCTTGGCCTAGACCACCGATGGTAGGACGATTTTTACCCACCATCCATTCCCGGTCTCCGCCGGGGGCGTCCCAAGGTCGCGGGTGTCACATCGTGCCTGGTCGGAACCTCCGTACCCGGCCTGACCGCGCCCTACCCGGAAGGCCGGGCGAAGTCGCCGCGCGGCCGGGGGAGTCCCCCGCCGGCGGTCGTCCCGCCACTGTCTCCGGAACCGTCCGCCTCGCCTTTCTCCATGTCTCCGGCATGTCTCCGGCATACGTCCGGCATGTCTCCGGGGCGGCGCGGGCGGGACCTTGGACGGCCTGCCGGCAGCGTAACGTTTTGGTATGGGTTGTCCCTCCCTCTGTGGAGAGGGGGGTTTCTCCTCTTTCCAGGTGGCGATAGCCGTACCAGGCTCGTGGAGAGAGGGGGGATCGAGATGCACGCAGCGGTAGGAGACCGGCTGGTGGTGCACGGTGCGGTCGTGGGCGACCACGAGAAGCACGGTGTCATCGTCGAGGTCCGCGGTCCCGGGGGCGGCCCGCCGTTCCTGGTGAGGTACGAGGACGGGCACGAAGCGCTCGTCTTCCCCGGCCCGGATGCCGTCGTCCTCCCAGCTCAGCGCGAATCGTAATATCGCGGATGTGAAATCGACGGTGATCGAGGTGCGGACCGGCGCGCGCGAGCGCGTGCACGACATAACGAAGGAGTGCGCCGATTTCGCGCGCGAGTGCGGGGGAGACGGGCTCTTGCACGTTTTCGTCCCGCACGCGACGGCGGGCGTGGCGCTGCTGGAGCTGGGCTCCGGCAGCGACGAGGACCTGCTGGCCGCCCTGGGCGACCTGCTGCCGGCGGACGACCGGTGGCGGCATGCGCACGGCTCCCGTGGGCACGGGAGGTCGCATGTCATGCCCGCCCTCATTCCGCCGTACGCGACCGTTCCCGTCCTCGGGGGCAGGCTGGCGCTGGGGACCTGGCAGTCGGTCGCCCTGATCGACCTCAACGTCGACAACCCCGACAGGCGTGTTCGTTTGTCGTTTTTGACCGATTAAGAGATAACGGTGCGGGTCACCCGCCGTGGCGACCGTTGACGACGACGGGTCGCAGCGTGTGGACTGTGCCGAAGCATGGCTCTCAACGAGCCGGGACAACCGCAGACATGGGCGGGGTCACCCCGAGCAGGAGGGATAAACGTGAGCGCGACCGCGGGTCAGGCGCAGGGCGAGCGCGGCCTGGCCGAACGACTCGGCCTCAAAGCGGGTCAGGTGGTGCAGGAGGTCGGCTGGGACGAGGACTGCGACGAGGCGCTGCGCCAGTCCATCGAGGAGCTGACCGGCAACGAGCTGGTGGACGAGGACTACGAGGACGTCGTCGACGTGGTGCTGCTCTGGTGGCGTGACGGCGACGGCGACCTCTTCGACGCCCTGAGCGACGCGATGACCGCACTCGCCGACGGAGGCCAGATCTGGCTCCTGACCCCCAAGGCGGGTCGCGAGGGCCACGTGGAGCCCAGCGACATCGGTGAGGACGCGGCGACCGCCGGGCTGTCGCAGACGAGCAGCGTGAGCGCCGCCAGGGACTGGTCGGGCACGAGGCTCGTCGCCCCCAAGGCCCGCCGCTGAGTATTGCCCTGCCGTACGGCCCGGGGACGCCGTACGGCAGGATGATGGGCGGACACCTGGGGAGGGACTGCTCATGGCGATAGAGGTCGGGCAGCGGGCTCCGGATTTCGCGCTCAAGGATCAGCACGGCGTTCCCGTGCGCCTGTCCGGCCTGCGGGGCAAGACGGTCATGCTCGTCTTCTATCCCCTGTCCTTCAGCCCCGTCTGCCACGGTGAACTCGCGGCGATCCGCGACGAGCTCGCCGGTTCCCTGCCCCCGCACGTCCAGGTGCTGGCGGTGTCGGTCGACTCGATGTTCAGCCAGCGCGCCTGGGCCGACCAGGAGGGCTTCACGTTTCCCCTGTTGTCGGATTTCTGGCCCCACGGTGAGGTCGCCCGGGCGTACGGTGTTCTCGATGAGGACAGGGGACTCGCGCTCCGGGGCACCTTCATCATCGACGGCGAAGGCGTCGTGCGCTGGAAGGTCGTCAACCCGATCGGTTCCGCACGCGACCTCGACGAGTACCGGAAGGCGCTCGCGGAAATCTGATCGTTTCATTGCCCGCCCCCGGGCACTGACATATTCGACTCCGACCCCGACTCGCCCCATTGGAGGTCACGATGCCCTGCTACAGGTGCGGGGCCCGGCAGACCGACCCCGTCCGCGGCGCCAGCCCTTGGAAGCGCGCGGTGCGCCACGAGGCGCAGGTCCTCGTCTGCCCGGACTGCCAGCGTGTGCACGACCTCGATCTCGACACGTGCGCCTCGTGCGGCTCGATCGCGCTGATCTGCCGCCTGGGGGAGATCGAGTGCCGCTCCTGCGGCGAGGTGCGGCTCGCCCGCGCCGGTGAGCCGCTCGTCACGGCCGGCTCGCCGGGCTCGGCTCGCATGCCCGGCCTCGCCGCGGAGGTGGAGGCGGCCCTCGACCGCGTCCTGGGACGCTCGTGACGCAGCCCGCGCCGTACGTGGTCGCGCTCGACGTGGGCGGCACCTCGATGAAGGGCGGCCTCGTCACCCGGCGGGGCGAGGTCACCGTCCTCGCCGGGCGCCCCACGGGGCGTGAGAACGGCCCGGACGCGGTGGTGGAGGCCGTGCGCGCCTATGTCGGCGAGATCGCCGACCTCGGACGGTCCCGGCACGGCGCTCCGCCCGCCGGGGTTGGCCTGGCCGTCCCGGGCATCGTCACCGCGTCCACCGCCGTCTACTCGGCCAACATCGGCTGGCGCGACGTGCCCGCCGAGGCGTTCACACCTCCGGGCGTCCCGGCGCGGCTCGGCCACGACGTCCGCACGGGCGGCCTGGCCGAGAGCGTCTTCGGCGCGGGCCGCGACGTCGCCGACTTCCTCTTCCTGCCCATCGGCACCGGCATCGCGGGAGCGGTGGTGCTCCGCGGCGAGCCGTACGGCGGCGCGCACGGCTGGGGCGGCGAGATCGGGCACGCGTCCGTCTGGCCCGCGGGGGAGAAGTGCGCCTGCGGGCAGATCGGCTGCCTGGAGACCTACAGCTCCGCCTCGGCCGTGGCCCGCCGCTTCACGGCGCGCTCCGGCCGTACGGCGACCGCGAAGGAGGTCGTCGAACTCGCGGTCGCGGGAGATCCGGTGGCCGCTGAGGTGTTCGGCGAGGCGATCGAGGCCCTGGCCATCGCGCTCGCGTCGTACGTGCTCGTGCTCGACCCGGCCCTGATCGTCATCGGCGGCGGCCTGGCGGAGGCCGGTGCGACCCTGTTCGACCCGTTGCGGGAACGGCTGGCCGGGCGGCTGGCCTTCCGGGAGCCGCCACCCGTACGCCCGGCCGCCCTGGGCCCCCGGGCGGGCATGCTCGGTGCGGCCCTCCTCGGCTGGCAGGCGGCGGGAGACAACGACGCGGGCGCCGACTGGACGCTCGATGTGCTGAGAGGCGGGTCGGTGTCGTAAGGTGTAGTCCGGTCCGGGCGGTTAGCTCAGCGGTAGAGCACTCGCCTTACAAGCGAGGGGTCACTGGTTCGAACCCAGTACCGCCCACCAGTGAAAGCAAGCCCCGTAGCGATCACGCCACGGGGCTTCGTGCCATTAACGTGCCATTAGCTTTGGATCTTGGCTGTTTTGATCTTGCGATTCATCGCGTCGGCGATGCCCTTCTCCGCCCCCGCCGTGCGGTTGCTGGTAGATCATCGCTGCGCGCACGCTCTCAGTCATGGCCCGTGCGTGCCAGATGGCGGAGGGAAGCGTCGGCGCTGGCTGCGATTGTGTTCCCGGTGTGGCTCGGGAGCGCGTTGGCGATGACGGCTTGGCCGTGCCCGCCGGATCCGTCTTCGACGCGCTGCTCTTTTGCTCCCCGGCGGGTGGTGGAGCGCCGGTATCGATCACGCCGGGGACGTCCAGGGCTGCACGTTCCGCTCGCCAACACTGAGCGGATGGGGCAAGGACGGGAATGCGAGAATGGCCGTACCTGACAAAAGATCGGAGCCGGGATGGACATGCGCGCGGAGGTGGAGTGGGTGGACTCACGGCAGAGGCTGCCGGAGGACGGAATGCCCGTGGCCGCCGCGATCACGGGCCGTTTCGCGTCCGACGATGCGGACGAGCGTGATCCGAACGCCGGGCAGGAATTCTGGCTGGTGAGGCCGATGTACTTCACCACCCGTCACTTCGCTGAGGACGGGCGTGAGTACCACGACTGCTTCGTCGACTCTGACGGCATCGTCCGCCTGCCCTACGGCCGGGACCGTGACGACCTCCAGGACTGTGACGACCCGATCACCCACTGGGCCGAGCTGCCCACCCTGCCGGGCACGACCGTGCATTACCTGGTGGGCGAGGAGGCGAAGACCGCTCGCGCGAACGCCCTGGGCGAGGGGACATAACGGCGTTCATGGCGCGCTCGCGATCCCATGAGCCGTGCCAGCATGGCATCGGCCCCGGACGCGCCGACCAGGTCCGCAATCGGCTGCGCAAAGGCCGCCGAGGCGGGCGGCCACTCGCCTTCGACCGAGGCATCCACAGCTAGGAACGTGGTCGAACACTGATTCAACAAGCTCAAGCAGTGGCGTGGCATCGCCACCCGCCTGGCGGCAACTGCACCGTGAAGGGATCGAGGTGGCGGCTGGACGGACGGCATGAGCGCGCAACCACAGGAGTTCACTCCCGAAGGTCCTCTTCCGGGGAAGAATCTGCGCGCAATCCGTAGAGCGTTGGTCGTGCCACAGGACGGAGATGGGTTCGACGCGGGTCTTGACGTCGTCCTGGCTGAGGTGCGCGCGAGTCTGGACCTCGGTCGGCTGAGCGAGTTCATCCACACCTGGTGGCTGATCGCGTGCGATTCGGTCAAAGGTCCGCAGGGCCGCAGAGACGTCTACGAGCGGGCTGCCCACGTCCAGGAGCTGGCCGACGGCGGCAAAACCGATTCCTCGAGGTGGCAAGACGTGGCGCCAACTGCTGGCGGAGCGCGGGGCCGAGCGGTAGGTGTACTCGATCGTCGAGCCCGATCCTGTCGCTCAAGAACAGATCGCGGCCCTGCCGGACGATGCCTTGCGGTATCTGGCCGGGGTACTGGATCTGATTGAGTTTGAGCCCTGGGCCGGTGGACCGCAGTCGCGAAGCAAGCCCGACGGCAACATGCGGGTCATGCCGTTCGGAGAGCGTGGGCTGGTGACCTATCTAGTCATGGAGCCCCAACGCGAGGTGTACATGCGTTCCGTGCAGTGGATCTAGGTTCTGGCGTGAGGCAGGCGCGGCGCGCTGGGTGACTATCTGGGTGACAACCGCAGTGGACGAGCCCGGACGGCAGTGGAGAACGGTGGACCGTACGCCAAGGTCGGGGTGGGTGCCGGTGCTGGTCCCGCCCCTTCCTGGGTTGACTTACAAGCGAGGGGTCACTGGTTCGAACCCAGTACCGCCCACCAGCGAAAAGAGCTCGCATCGGGTCATCACCAGGCGGCGTTCGGGGAGTCGCCTTCGCGGGAGTGCTCATCGGCCTCGATCGGCACCGACGTGGTCGAACCATCGACGAGATCGACTCGAAAGCCCCGCCATCGGTGCACGAAGAGCAGGTACCGGCCGGTTCCATCAAGGCTGAAACGGAGGGTCATTGACGCGTCGGCCGGCAACGTCACCCGCGCGAGAACCCGCGGTTCCTCTCCACCGTTGACCGGGATGCGCATTATGGCGTGACCGGCCGAGTAGATCAGGGCACTGCCATCAGGGGTGTAGGCCACAGATTCCGGGAATGGCAGGTCGTTGCTCGGTTTGACGAGGCGGGTGGCGGCCAGCAGATCGGATCCCTGTAAACCGAGGTCGAGGACGCCGATGCCCCAACCGCCGATCGCCAGTGCGATCCGCCGGCCGTCTGGGGCCCACGCCAGGCCGGTCACCACGGACGCTTGCGCGCTCCAGTCGTGGCGCCGGCCGGTGGCGAGATCGACAACAGAGATCTTCACTCCACCCGGGGTGGAGGCGGCGTAGGCCAGTCTGGTGGCGTCCGGACTCAGGGCAATGATGTATCCAACGCCCAGCGCGTCGCTCTGGAGCCCGGGGACGGGTATCGGATCGCTCGGCGATCCGTCCTCGGCGAGGTGGACGCGGAAGAATCGGAGGGGAGAGTTCGGCCCGGTCCATCCGGACAGTACAAAGGTGCGGTTGTCGGGTGCCGCGGCTAGAACTTGCCAGGAGGAGCGCACTCCTGGAGGCAGCGGGATGGCGGCCAGGAACGCTCCGGTCGCGGCGTCGTGCACGGCGGGCCGTACCGGAGTGAAGATTGCCGTCTTGGACCTGTTGGGAAAGCGTGCGAGTGGAGCCCTCGCGGTGACGAAGAATCGTGGTGGGCCGACCACCGGCAGGGGCGAAGAGGTCGCCATCGGCGATGCCAAGGAGGTCGCCATGGGCAGCGGCGTGGGGACGGCTGCGGGGTCTGACGATCGCGCGACTGTGGCGGGCAGAGATGGCAACGCTGACGGTGGGGACATCGCGGCAGCCGTAGAGGACGCCCAGCCCTTGAGTGAGACCCGCTCGTAGGCGTGATCCCCGCCGTCCTCGCCACAGGCGCCCACCAGCGCCAGCACGAGTAAACCTGCCGTGGTGACGCCTGTGCGTGACAACATGTGTAGATCATCTTGTGGCGCCGGATACGGCGTCAAGGTCCAGGAATCGCATACAGGGCGGTTACAGCATTGCGATCTGACATCCGGGCGTTGTCTAGTCACATGAGTTGCTTGACGTTTCTGTCCGGGGACGGAGGGTTTCCCAAGGTCGCGACGGCCTTTCGACCGGGCGTCTTTGACAGAAAGACCGCTTGTGTGGCGAAGCGATAACGCTGCTCTGCAACGGGCAATACGACCGGTAATCGCGCGCCATCCGCAGACGGCACACGAAAGATCGGCTGACAACGGCACCTGTCCAACACGTCCCGGGACTGATGTGTCAAGCATGTCGCGGGACAGGACAGAGATCTTGCAAATCGCGCTCATAAGGATCAAGAACGGCGCTGCGCGCCGCCTCGTCCTGCTGCGCCCCAGGCAGAGCCCAGCAGGCCGACTCCTCCAGCTCGAGCCCGTCCGTGACCGTTGGCATCTGATGGTCGAGGAGCGGCGGCCGGTCGAGGTAACGCGAGGACGGGCTCGACCTTCCGTCGCCGGCCCGCTGCCGCTTCGCGGTGGGTCGAGGCAGACGGGAAGATCTCAGTGTCACGCTTGTAGTGCCCGCTGGCGCGGGTCCAGGTCGCCGGGTGACTCCGGGGTGATCTGCCATCGGACGATGAATGGCTTGTGCCTGACTGAACCGCGCCGAGTTTCGTGGAGGCCGTGATGTTCACCGGCTTTCATGGAGTCACTTTGGTTGACTGGCATGCCTGAACCCCGAGAGAGGTCAGCATGCCGAGGAGCTATCCCCCCGAGT